>CAZVFS010000058.1:0-8299 GCA_964626575.1 uncultured Alkaliphilus sp.
CTGACCCCTTAAGCGAGCAAAAACCGCCTCTGCAACAACATAGGGCAAGAGCAAAATTCGCCTTCACAACAATAAGGCAAATAATGCTCATCTCTATAATAACACAAGGCGAGCAAAAGCCCGCCCCTACAATAACATAAGTGATATTGGAAAATCCCCATGCGCACATGCACAACAAAAATGCACCAGGAACCGTCCCCATTGCATCCAAAATGCACCAGGAACCGTCCCCATTGCATCCCATTGCATCCTAGCTTTCTATGCTGTAGTTGGGAGCTTCTTTTGTAATTATTATGTCGTGTGGGTGACTTTCCCTTAATCCGGCTCCGGTAATGCGTACGAATTTGCCGTTTTCTTGCAGGTCTTTTATTGTCGGTGTTCCGCAATAACCCATGCTTGCCCTCAAACCGCCGATTAATTGGTATATAGTATCTCTCACGTGTCCTTTATAGGGCACCTTGCCTTCCACACCTTCAGGAACAAGCTTTCCACTGTCTTCTTGGAAATAGCGATCCCTACTTCCCTTTTCCATGGAAGCGATAGACCCCATGCCTCTATATACTTTAAAACTTCTACCGCTAAATATAATAGTTTCTCCCGGGCTTTCTTCCGTTCCCGCAAACAGCGAACCTATCATAGCAACACCGGCACCTGCCGCAATAGCTTTCGGTATATCACCCGAATATTTGACACCGCCATCCGCAATAACCGGAATCCCATATTCCCTTGCTACCTTTGCACAATCATAGACAGCAGTAATTTGCGGTACACCTATCCCGGCGATCACCCTGGTCGTGCAGATCGAACCGGGCCCAATACCAACTTTAATAGCGTCAGCCCCTGCTTCTATTAACTCCTCTGCCGCCTCCGCCGTTGCAATATTCCCCGCAATAATCTGTAGATCTCTATATTTTTTCCTTATTGTTTTAACAGCCTCAATTACTCCCTCAGAATGTCCATGGGCCGTATCTATAACTATTACGTCCACCTTTGCATTATATAATGCTTCCACTCTCTCCATCGTGTCATTGGAAACCCCAACAGCTGCACCTGCCAATAGTCTTCCGTTATCGTCTTTTGACGAATTTGGAAACTGTATAGCCTTTTCAATATCCTTGATTGTAATCAAGCCCTTGAGCATGCCCTTTTCATCTACCAGGGGCAATTTTTCTATCTTATGGGCCATGAGTATATCCTTGGCCTGATCCATAGTGACCCCTTCTCTTGCGGTAATTAAATTGTCTTTTGTCATCGCTTCATATATTTTCTTTTTATGATTTGTCTCAAACCGCGTATCCCTATTAGTGATAATTCCTACAAGCCTGCCCTTTTCTGTAATCGGCACCCCGGAAATCCTGTATCTTGCCATCAACTCCAGAGCATCCCCTACCGTATGATCCGGAGATAAAAAAAATGGATCCACAATAACTCCATGCTCACTCCTTTTAACCTTATCAACTTCCATTGCTTGCTCTTCTACAGACATGTTTTTATGAATAATCCCGATTCCGCCTTCTCTTGCCATGGAAATAGCCATCTTGGCTTCGGTTACGGTATCCATTCCCGCACTCATCAGCGGAATATTGAGTTTAATCTTTTTGGTTAAATACGTCGAAACATCTACCTCGCTTGGTAAGACCCCAGATTTCGCCGGAATTAATAATACGTCATCAAAGGTTATTCCTTCCTTTACGATTTTGCCCTCCATAAATTTTTTCCTCCGTTCAATTCTGTTTTAATTTATATATTATAATGGATAATTTCTATAAATTTTCAATAATACCTAAGGTTTTATTACAAATAAAACTATCAAATTGCAAACATATTGTCAAGTTTTTTAAATCATAATTTAAAACCCTTCGCCAAGACTCAAAATTTATATATATTGTGCCCGTACCATAACAAACGAAAACATTATTTTTAAATACGGATTCTTTGCGGGTCAAACTTATACTGTCTGTCTCAGGATAACAAAGTGCAGAGCTCTCATAGCAATGACAAAACCGAAGGTGTCATTTTTTCATAGTCTGTTGTCTCTAGTGCACTTTGTTTTTTGATGACAATCGAAACGTCCCCCTGACATCCCCCCCTGACATCCCCCCTGACACCTCTCTCAAACCTCCCCTCGACACCCTTGACATATTTGTATTATTTCCCAGTTATATATTCTGTCCTTTTTCAAACAATAGTATTGAAATATGAAAATTATATAGGGAGGTAATTTCATGTCAATGCAAATGAATGTTCAAACCGGACAGATTGACTCTAACAACCTAAAAGTTTTGGAGGACCAACTAAATTATGAGTCCTTAATGACAAAAAAATTCAGCCACTATGCTAACTCCTGCACCGATACGGAGTTAAAAAATCTTTGTCAACAATCATCCCAAAAACACAAACAACATTATAATGAACTGCTAAATTACTTAAATTCTCATTAACAAACTACTTAACATTAAGGAGGTTTTTTTATGCCAATGAACAATCCCGGACTCAGTGAACAAGAAATAATGAATGACCTGTTAACTTCTGAAAAGCAAATAACATCTGCGTATAATACGGGTATAACCGAAACATCCTGTCCAAATCTGAGACAGCATTTAACTAAATGTTTAACCGGCACACAAGAAATTCAATTCCAAATATTTAATGCAATGCAGCAAAGAGGTTGGTATCAGACAAAACCCGCCTCAAGCCAAGACGTGCAAAGTACAAAAACTAAATACAACCAGATAAAATGTGAATTACAATAGCGACAGATGGGGTGGACAGGGTCGTCCACCCCTACAATTTTCATAACAATGCCAAAAATTCACGCAAACCATGCCTGTAAAATTATATAATCAAATTTAAATATAAGAATAATTTTAATTAATTCTACAAATAACTATACCAAGCTATAAATTGACTATAATTTTTGTAAAGGAGTGTTTTATATGTCCGAAGAAAGAAATGATAACAGAACTCAACAAGCCGATAGCTGGGTGGGTTTAATACTGAGGCTTATTTTGTCCGCTATAGTAATAGCTATTGCAGCCTTTCTCACACCGGGCTTTTCGATCAACAGTATCTGGGCAGTTTTGTTAGCAGCCGTAATTATCTCGGTAGTTGACTATTTGATTCAAAGAATGACAGATTTTCAGGCTTCACCTTTTGGTAGGGGTTTCTCCGGTTTTATTATATCGGCAATTGTACTTTATGGAACCCAATTTTTAGTCCCTACAATGAGGGTCAGTATATGGGGTGCACTTATTGGGGCTCTTGTAATAGGCATAATCGATGTAATTATTCCTGGAAGAACGTTTTAAAGTACCTTTGAAGCCCTACATAAATAGACCATGCGATTTTCTGCTGGTATTGTGGGTCATTCAATCTTTGTTCTTCTTGGGGGTTAGATAAAAAACCGCATTCAACCAAAACAGCGGGTATATCTAACCCTTTTATTATATAAACATCATTGTTTTCCATGACTTGTCGTTTATTATTACTGTTCAATACCCTGACCAATTCTTCCTGAATTATAAGAGCCAGTTGTTTTGATTTTTCATTATCCTTTGAATAAAAGGTTTGCGCCCCATAATATCTGGACTGCGGAAAACTGTTAACATGAATGCTTATAAGGGCATGGGGTTTGTTTTTTATTACAATATCTTTTCTGCTTGTCAGATCAATGGTTTTCTTCCTTCTACCGCTGCCGTCATCTACATACAGATCCGTATCCTTTTCCCTGATCATAATTACAATAGAACCGCTCTGTTCCAAATATTCACGCAAATATAACGAAATAGCCAAATTTATATCTTTCTCGTCCTCCCCTCCACCCCCTAGTTTGCCCGGATCAAACCCGCCATGCCCGGGATCTATAACTATAACCTTTGTTGTAGTAGGGAGGCTGCAGGTCTCTGAAGATTTATTGCGATACAGCAATGTTATTGTCAATACCGTAACTGAAATTAATAATATGAGAACTCTGGTAATCCAACGTTTTCGTATGATGATCAACTTCAATTCCCGACTCCCCTTTCATTGTTTTTCCTTCATTTACTAATATATGTGCCGTATGGTGCGAATATTATTTAGTTACATTTAAAATCATATTTTTATAATATAGGGGCACAATATTAAAAATAGCATGGATTAGGAGGTTATATGGGTGCATAGTGATAGGGACCATAAAAGCGTATTAGATCAAATAAGCAGTTTGAAAGTATGTAACAATAAGATAAGGGAAAATTTAAATTCAATTCAATTATTAATGGCAAGCAATGATTATGGCCGCATAAAAGATCATTCAGTATCAAATGAACTGGAAAGTTTAATAAAACAGGTCAATTCTTTGTCAAATTCCATTGATGCCATAGAAGAAAAGTTAATGTAAGCAAACAAAATAGACTGCCGCAGGCAGTCTTTATTGCTCTCCTGAGTTTTTTCAAAATTATGTAGTGTTGAATTTCTCTGTTTCTTTTTTTACCCTGAGGCATTTTTCGCTCATAGGAGTATCCGGCTCAAATTCACCGATATAATTGTCCGTCATCAGTTTTACAAAACTAATAAAGTCATATCGATTCCCTGAATTATGTGTTTGAACTTTTTGCATGTACATCAACACAATGTCCCAGAATTTCTCGTTGTGTATTACCCCTGTTAATCTGTTACATTCTTCATATAAATTTGTACAGGCACCATCTAAAATAGGAATAATATAATATTCGAATAGTTCCCGCTTAGTTTCCCTTTCTTTTAACAAAGTAAAAACATTTCTTGTGCAGTTTTCCTCAGATTGAATCGTAGTAAATATTTCTGCAAGTATTGTTTCATAATCATCCTCGGTGAATTCCAAATGTGCTATTTTCTGTCTTATCGATTCAAACAAAACTAACAAATTATTAGGGGGTATATAGGGCAATTTTATCATTTCCAAAATTGTATTCAGGTCTAATATAAGTTCGTTTGCAAAATTTTTTGGATTATATTCGTTCCATAAACCCTTATGCGCTATTCTATTCCTGAAAATAGGAACCTCAAATGCGAAATGGGGATATACAGATAACCACAATACAAAGTTAGACTTAAATATTTTTTCCGCCTTCACGCATAATGTTCCCATATTATCAATTTCTTGTTCGTCGTTAATCACGATACAGAAATCATAAAACAATCCCTCAATTTGAATCACTGCCAGATTTATAAACGATTGATACAACCCGTCTTCATATAATCTGTATAATGTTTCAAATATTTCTATCCGATTTTTCAATCTATGATGACCTTCCACCTTAGAAACCATTTTCTTTAATAATCTCTCGGATTTTATTATTCTATCGACATCTTTTGAATATCTTATCGGACTATCCTTCCTGGTTTCTATCTTGATATCAATAGCCCTTCGATCGTTTTCCAAAAGAAATCGAAATTTACTCTCTGTGGAAAAGTCATACTGGGGATTATAGTATCTCCTATAATACGAATATCTATAGGGTAACCCACCAAGTGTTTCACCTGAACCTGTCGAGGGAGAATTTGTCCATCTTTTTTTATCAGCTACACATTTCTTTACATATTCTGCTACATTGTACATTAAAAATTTTTCAATCTCTGTCTTCGCTTCAATATTTCTGCCTTTAAAATAATTCAGTTTTTTAAACTCATAATCTTTTGAGGCGAGCCTAGCTATTTTCTTATCTATATACTCTATTCTTTCCGTTATCTCTTTTAAATCATTCATAATTGTGCTGTATACAAGCAAAAAATTATTAATCAACAATACAGTTTGTGATTCAGGGTCTACACCGTCAAAATTATAATTTTCGGCCACATAGCGCAGTATTTTTTCATCTGATAAAAAATTCTTATTGTTCATAATATTAACATAAAATTTCAAAATATCTGTAACACTGAATTCCATATATATCACTGCCTTCATAAATTATTTTACAAGACAAAGTGAGACGGAGGATGTTTCGCTTTATTAACACATATTTTACATGGATTGTTCCTTTAATAGTATCACCGTTATATCTTTTAACTAATCGTGCCCTAAACATTAATCATTATTTTAGTGTTCTACAGCTCGGAGTCCATTCTTCCCAGACCCAGAACAATAATTTTCATATAATCCAGTCTCCTGGTCTTGGATATTTTATTGGGAGCACAACAAAATATGACAAATTATTTACTTTTCCGGTGTTATAATTGTTATAATGAAAAACATGGGGAAAATATGGATTCTTAAACAAAAGACCCGAAAAGAGTCATTGTTTGTATATTTTCCCTTTTTGAACGACAAAAAAAGAAGAAAGCCGGGTGGGATAAAACAGATGATAATCGTAATAGATGATAATAAAGATATAACCGATTTAACCTGTAGGCTCCTTAATGTAATGGGATATAAGGCCACTTCTGCCTTAAGCGGAGAAGAAGGCATTGCCAAGGCGAAGGTGCAGAAGCCCGAAATTATTTTATGTGATATAGGAATGGAGGGCATGGATGGCTACGATGTTGCCAAATACATCCGCCAAGATGATGAGCTGAAGGATATATATCTGATCGCCATTTCAGGATATTCAAGCCCAAAGGACATAAAACACTCGATAGAAGCAGGATTTGACAAACATCTTATCAAACCTATAAATTTAGACGCTTTAAAGAAAATCCTGGATAAAGTCTATGTTTCTTTATAAACAATTTTACAATTAAATGCATATTAGGGGGTGGGGACAAATATGGGTTTAAATAGGCCCTCAAACACTGATAACGATAACAACTCGTCATTGATTAAATTTTTTGAAATAAGCAAGGATACTTTTTTGGTTGTCGACAGGAATCTAAAAATTACTTATGTAAACCCTCAAACTAAAGATTTTTCAAACGTAGAAAGAGAAGAAATGATCGGAAAAACATTGTGGGATATGTTTCCGTTAAGTAAGGAACCTTTGAATTACGAAAAGTACCATAAGGCTTTAAATACCGGGATACCCCAGCACTGGGAAAGGCCTTCAAAATTCACAAATAAATGGGCTGAAATAAGTGTATATCCCCTTGAAAATGGCGGGCTTATAATTATCGGAAGGGATATCACGGAGAAAAAACAAATGGAATTTGAACTAAAGGAAAGCAGCCGTTTAAAATTAATTGAAAAAGAAAAGGAATACCTCGAAATTCTCGACAGCTGTTCTTTAGGTACAATTGTAATAGATTTTAATAAGAGAGGATGCTATATTTCTAAAGAATGGAAAAGGAGATTGGGATTTGAGAATATAACCAGTAGGGAAACATTTTCAAGGCTCTGGGAAATATTACACCCGGAAGACATGGACCTGTGTATTATGTGCGATATAAATAAAAAGAATCCATTCGGTGAGAGAGAATTAAAACATGTTGCCGAGTACAGGGTTAAAACAACAGATTCAGGTTACGTATGGGTCTTAGAGCAGGCAAAAATCATTTATGATGAAGAAGGCAAACCGATAAAGGCCTATGGCACACATATCGATATTACAAATAGAAAACTTTCTGAAGATGCACTTCGAAAAAGCGAGCGAAAGGCACAAAGATTAGTGAGGGGGCTTCATAAAGAAAATATTTATAAAAACAGTTTTATTTCAACGCTTTCCCATGAGCTCCGAAATCCGCTTGCTGCAATATCAATGGGGCTTTCCTTGATTGAGCATGTGCCCCCGGGAAGTGAACAAGACAAATATGCAAGAGAAATTATAAAGCGCCAAACAGCCCAATTAAAAAGGCTGGCTGATGACCTTTTGGATGTCACCAGAGCAAAAACAAATAAGACTAAGTTAATAAAAGAAAATGTTGAAATAAACGAGATTGTTAAAAAAACTTCAGATGAGTTCAGGGTTCAATTTAATATGAAAGGAATAATCCTAAAGGGAAAATATTATGCTGATTCTATATATTTAAATGCAGATCCTGCACGTATTAAGCAAGTTATAGAGAACCTTTTATTCAACGCCCTGAAATTTACAGAAAAAAATGGGGTAGTCGAATTTTCAGTATCTGAAGATAACAACACTAATGATGTTGTTATTAGTATTATTGATACAGGGATTGGAATTGCCCCTGAACTCCTGCCGAACCTGTTTAAACCATTTGTGCAAGCAGATAATTCACTCGCACGAAGTGCCGGCGGTCTTGGTCTTGGGTTATCTATTGTAAGGGAAATTGTTGATCTACATGGCGGTTCAATAATAGCTAGGAGCGAGGGGTTGGGCAAAGGATCCGAATTTATTATAAGACTTCCACTTTAAATGCGCCGGGGATGCGCTGGGGACGGTTCCTGGTG
>CAZVFS010000058.1:8399-9496 GCA_964626575.1 uncultured Alkaliphilus sp.
ATCCTCATTGCAATGCACTGGGGGCGTTTTCTGGTGCATCCTCATTGCGCCGCTGTTTAAATTCAAATGCAATAAAAAAACCGCCAGGGAGTATTTTCCCCTTGACGGTTGTGTCTTATTATCTCTTCGAAAATTGCGGTGAACGCCTTGCGCCTTTTAAGCCATATTTCTTTCTTTCCTTTGCTCTTGCATCTCTTGTTAAAAAACCCGCTTTTTTGAGCGTTCCTCTTAGCCCTTCGTCAAATTTAGTCAACGCTCTGGCGATTCCATGCCTCAGGGCACCGGCCTGTCCTGTATAGCCTCCGCCCTCAACCGTTGCTATAACATCAAATTTACTCAATGTTTCAGTTAGTGTTAAAGGCATCCTGATATCTCTTTTTAAGGTTTCATAATTGAAATATTCTTCAATATCTCTATTGTTAACCGTAATATTTCCTTCTCCCGGCACTAGTCTTACCCTCGCGATAGATTTTTTCCTTCTACCTGTTCCATAATATGCTAACCCTGCCATCCATAACTACCTCCCTTCAAGTTTCTTCAATTATATATCCAATACTTCCGGTTGTTGGGCCTCGTGCTTATGATTCGGCCCTGCATATACCTTAAGTTTCTTAAGTACTTTTCTTCCTAATTTATTTTTCGGGAGCATCCCCCTGACCGAATTGTAAATCAGCTGTTCCGGTTTCTCAGCAAGAATTCTTCTGAGTGGAATTTGCCTTAACCCACCCGGATGGCCTGTATAATGAGTATGGAAAGACTGATCCAGTTTTTTGCCGGTCAAAACTACCTTTTCCGCATTAACAACTACTACAAAATCACCTGTATCTACATGCGGTGTAAATTCCGGTTTATGTTTTCCTCTTAATATTAAGGCTATCTGTGTCGAGAGCCTACCTAAAGTTTTGCCGTCAGCGTCTACAACGTACCATTTTTTCTCGATTTCGTTTGGTTTTGCTATATATGACTTCATCATTCTCCTCCTTGTAACCATGATACAAAATATATGTGTTAAGATCCGGGGCAGTGGATCATTATTTTTACACTCTAGTACATTTTAATTCAATGTTTCCAATGTGTCAAGGATAATATACCCTATC
>CAZVFS010000059.1:0-4306 GCA_964626575.1 uncultured Alkaliphilus sp.
TATATCGCCGCCACTCCCGTCTCACTGGGCATTCTCTCCTTAGGAAGTATAACCACTTCGCCCTTGCTTCTGTACACCATCTTTGCCAAGTCGTTCAGCACATCATTGATTTCGGGATCGTCAAGATATCCTTCTTCTATTTTGCCGGTTTCCCTATTTATTTTCCCGGGTTCTATTCTGTCTGCTTCTATAATAAGTGTGGCTACCCTTTCCTCGAAAACCGCCCTGGCAACCTCGCCCAAGATATCGGAACCCATGAATTTAGATCTTTGTGCATTAAACCTGTTTACCAGTTTTTTTGTTTTTTCAAGATAAAATGACTCTATTACCTTCCAAGCAGCTTCCCTCAGATCCTTTATTGATAGGGTTTCATAATTCACCCTTATACCTTCATCTATTAAATGTGGATTTTTGGTTATGTTTCTGAATAAGCCCTGATGCTCGTCAAGCGATATTAAAATTAACGGCGCCCCTATCGGATTAGAATAGTTATCCAACACAAACTTGTCCACATACCTGAAATACTTTTCAGTATACTTGTCTATTTCCTCTTTTTTGCCACCATGCCCGTGAAACATGGCTTTGCCTGCCCCGGCATACGTTCCCAAAGATAAATAAGGCCCCGAATAATCGTCACCTAACACCTCACTTATAGTTCGCGGGGTATCCGGATCTATTTCAATCTCTTTAAACCCGTATCTGTTGCCCTCATATAGAGCAAATTGCTTTCTGTTTAAACCCAGGATGTGGAATTTTCTTGCGGATTGAAAGGCCCTGATCAGGGGTTTTATATGCCAACTATTTGCCACTACGGACAATTCCTCCACATGACGTTCCAATTTATAAACTACACATTTGTTTCTGTTCGCCAATATGGCCAGGCCATCGGTTGCATTATTCCAAAATAATTTGTCTTCAGCCAATAGTTTAAAGGGTTTGAGCAGTTCAGGGATTTCTCTTTTGGGATATTTTTGTTTCAACGAATTTTCTATTTTTTGAACGAGGTTTTTAAATCTTATAATATCCTGTTTATTATCGGGCCTATTTCTATGGGTCGGTTGATATAAAGAAATAAGGGGCACCTCTTCCTCATACATAATTTCATTTGAAAAGACATCGGTTATCTCATATAGCATTTTAATCCCTCCATTTTTAAAAGACTGTTTAATACCTTTGTCTTGTATATACCCTAAACATATTATTTTAAAATTAAAAATGCAGCAGAGGCGGTTCTTCCTGTTGCACCGGAAATCGTCCCCACTGCACATATAAACAAGGCAGCCACATAGGCCCGCCTATGGTACTATTTATCTCATTTCGCCCATCTCTTCCAATATCTTTGCAACAGGCTCAATCCATTCATTATTATAAAACTCTATGGTACCTCTATCACCGGCTTCCGACAATTTAGGATCAATCGGCAATTTAGCAAGTACCCTTAGATTATGAGTTTTGGCAACTTCATCTATATGGCTTTCGCCGAATATCTTATAATCCTTACCGTTATCGGGACATCTAAAATATGACATATTTTCTATCAACCCTATAACGGGAATATTCATCATTTCAGCCATTTTAACAGCTTTAGATACAATCATCGATACAAGTTCTTGTGGGGAAGTTACTACAATAATCCCGTCCACAGCTATGGATTGAAACACGGTAAGCGGAACATCGCCCGTACCCGGCGGCATATCGATAAACATAAAGTCCACATCGCCCCATATAACATCTGTCCAAAACTGTTTAACAGTTCCGGCAATAAGCGGCCCCCTCACAACAACAGGATCCGTAATATTCTCCAGGAGCAGATTGACCGATATAACATCAATTCCCGTAATGCTTTTAACCGGGAACATTCCTTGGGTAGTTCCCCGTGCCCTGCCCTGTAGGCCAAAAATTTTGGGAATAGAAGGCCCTGTGACATCAGCATCAAGAATAGCCGTGTTATACCCCATGTTGTTCATTGCTACCGCAAGCATAGAGGTTACAACAGATTTCCCTACCCCACCCTTGCCACTCAAAACACCGATAACATTTTTTATATTACTGAGTTCATGGGGTTGCGCAGAAAAATCTATCTCTTCTTTTGTATCCCCGTTACTTTTTGCACTACAACCTTCACAATTTTGATCGCATTTTTCACTCATATTTTATTCTCCTTTTTAAATCATTAATGTTCTCCATAAATAATGGCTAAACCGGACTATACAAAAATTTATTTTTTTATTTCTTATCGCTATTATAAATATGAATATAATTCCACACAGTCCACTGCCATGCTCTGTCCTCTTCTAATTGTAAACATACATTCTTATGAATATTATTATATATAACATTCGACATATGTCAATAAAGAAATAGGAAGCAGGATGCACGAAACCGGTATTTTCTTATTTTGTGCTTCCTACATTGTATTTATTCCAAGTAAGGGAACCATACCCTGCACTTTTGCAACCAAATGAACAAAACCTGAATTATAAGAAAATTTTATGGAAATACTATTTTAAATGGCGCAAAAGGAACGGTGTTTATGGGAGACTTAGAAAAATATTCGTTGACAAACTCTTTAGATGAAAATATAAAAATGATTCAAGAGATATTTTGTGACGATAAATGCATAAATCTTCGTACATTTCAAAACCAATATAATGACCTGAAGGGTTGCATTTTTTTTATAGATGGCATGATAGATCCGATAATTGTAGACGAACATATATTAAAACCTATTCTGGATAATAAAGCCCTGCCGGGCAACATGGACGTTATTACATATCTGTCTACACAGGTACTTGTATCGAGCAGCTTAAAGATTTCTTCATCTATGGAAGATATAGTGGATGCAATTTTATGTGGCAGTACCGTGTTAATTGCAGAGGGCTGTGCCCAGGTTATTATCATCTCCTCCAAGGGATGGAAAACAAGAGATATTACGGAACCCGAGAATGAAAAAGCCCTCAAAGGCCCCAGGGAAGGTTTCGTAGAATCCTTGGATATTAACCTGTCCATGCTGAGAAGAAAAATCCGCTCCAAAGATCTTAAGTTTCACCATATAACTATAGGTGAAAGAACCAGGACGGATGTATGTGTATGTTATATGGATGGCCTGGTTCATGACAAGATATTGAATGATGTAATTGATAAAATTGAAAACATCTATACAGACGGTGTGTTTGATTCTAAAAATGTCGGAGAATTTATATCCGGCGCGCCCTTTTCCATTTTTGAAATGGGACATTTTACAGAAAAACCGGATACCGTGTCAGCGATGATACTAGAGGGCCGAATTGCCATATTAGTCGATGGCAGCCCTTCGGTAATAACCGTCCCCTCATTGTTTATAGAAACTTTTATATCGAGTGACGATTATTCCCTGAATTATTATTATGCAAGTATGAGAAGAATGCTCAGGATTATCGGTTTTGTGATAACCATCAGTATCCCTGCATTATATCTGGCTTTGGTGGCATTTCATCAAAGCACACTTCCTACCGATCTCCTGGTAACTATCTATGCCGCCAGAGAGGGTGTGCCTTTCCCCACTGTTTTGGAGCTCATAATTTTAGTTATTATGTTCGAGGTTTTAATAGAGGCAGGAACCAGGGCCCCCGGCGGAGTCAGCCAGGCCCTGAGTATAGTGGGGGTTCTGGTTTTAGGAACGGCTGCTGTGGACGCACGCTTGGTGTCCGCCCCCACAATAATAGTGGTTGGTGCCGCAGCCATCACGGAACTCATGCTGCCTGAAATTACCGGTCCCCTTGCACTTCTCAGGTTAAGTCTTTTATTATTGTCCTCACTTCTGGGGCTTTATGGATATATGTTCGGGATATTGGCTTTGCTCATCCATCTGTTCTCACTGAGGAGCTGTGGTGTTCCTTTTATGGACAGTTTAACCTCGTTCCGTCCGCAATCCATAAAAGATACATTTATACGGGCCCCCGCTTGGTATATGAGATATAGGCCAAAATTCATGAGTAAAGACCATAAAAGCGGCTCGATCGGAGGAAAAGGTGATGAATAAATATCTGCCCATATTTCTTATCATAATAATATCTTGCCTCCTTCTTACAGGATGCTGGAGCTATAGAGAGATAGACTCCCTATATATAATAGCAGGCATAGCGATAGACAAGGAGCCAAATTCAAATCTGTATAATGTAACAGCGGAATTTGTCGATGCAAAGAATAGCGCAGGGGGGGGTGCCCAACAACAGACGGAACAGGGCCTCCAATCTGTCCTGTTAGAAACCAAAGGGATTTCTGTGTTCGATGCCATCCGGAAAATGATAAAAATTTCTGCAAAAAG
>CAZVFS010000059.1:4406-9443 GCA_964626575.1 uncultured Alkaliphilus sp.
TAGAGGAAAATTGGGATTCTATTTTTATGGATGCAAATTTTAACGTAAAATGTGACATACGTATAAGAAACTCCGGACATACTTTAAGTCCGATAAAGGTTGTTGATTAACCATGGCCATGATAGTCATATATTTATTTTTATATCTGTATATAATATTTTATGACCTGATACCTGTCAAAAGAAATAACTACAATAAACTGTTTACATTTAATTTGATCACCATAATTGTTGCATTTGTATTGGTGGTTTTGGCCGGGTTCGATTTAAAAGTACCCAATCCTTCGGATTTCATCGAAAAGATAGTTAAATTTTTTATAGGCTGAGACAGGTTAAAAAGGAGGAAAGTTTCTATTGAGAAAAGAACAAATTTCCGGATCACAGGTTTACATATTGATCATAACTTTTATGATAGGCACCACTACCGCAATATCTGCCTATACCGAAAGTCGGCAAAACACATGGATTTCCCTGTTAATTGCGTTGGCGTTGACTACCCCGGTAGTTATTATTTATGGAAGCATTTCAAACAACCATCCGGACAAGGATATATTTCAGATATTAGAACATGTATTTGGCAAAATAATCGGCAAAATAATTGGGGCCTTCTACACATTTTACTTCTTTCACTTGGGTGCTATCTGCATAAGAAATATGACAGAATTCATACATATAGCTTCTTTTCCCGAATCACCCCAATATTTTACCGCCCTTTTTATAGGCATACTGGCTATCTATATTTTAAAGGCAGGGCTTGAGGTTATGGTCAGGGTAAATAAATTTGTATTCCCATTCCTGATATTTGTAATAGGCCTCACAGTTATTTTTGTTGTCCCAAGGGCACATATAACTCATTTTTTGCCCATACTGGAGGATGGATGGAAACCTGTTTTAAAAAACAGCCATCTTATGTCCACTTTCCCCTTTGGCGAAACTGTCGTTTTTCTGTCCTTTTTCAATGCTATAGACAAAAAGAAAAAGGCCTCCAAAATATATCTGAAGGGGATATATCTGGGAGCCTTGGTCCTTTTCAGCGTCATCATAAGAAATATCCTGGTATTAGGGCCCGCTAATCTAGCCTCGAGTATTTTCCCCTCATATGAAGCAGTATCCCTGATCAATATAGGCAATTTCATAAGGGGAACTGAGGTAATAATAGCTGTTGTGATCACAATTGCAGGGTTTATAAAGGTATCTGTTTGCCTGCTGGCATCCTGTATAGGGACCGCCAGGTTGTTTGGTTTTGCCGATTATAAATGGGTCTCGGCACCCTTGGGACTGCTTATGATGTCCCTTTCGTTTATTTTATACGATAGTGCCATGCGCATGGTTGAATGGGTCGATATCTATAAATATTATGTTATCCCCTTTCAACTGATAATCCCCATATTTGTTCTTATATTCGGGGGGTTAAAAAAACGTGCGGCAAATTAATGTGTGTCACGGGGACACATTAACCTGCCTTTGGAAATGTAACAACCAGCTTAAACAAGTCCCCATCTATAGTTATGTCCAGGTTCCCACCCTGAAGTTCCACAAGGCTTCTGGCTATAGAAAGCCCCAAACCTGCCCCATCGGTAGAGCGGGATTCATCGCCCCTTGTAAAACGTTCTGTGATATCGGACGGATCAAAATGCATTTCATGGGCGGAAATATTTTTAAACGTAAAATTCACTTTATGTTTATTCTCGACAATGTCTATATATACCCTTGAATTTTCCATAGAATATTTTAATATATTGCTTATAATGTTTGCAAATACCCTATAGGTCCTTCTGCCGTCCAAGTTACACATAACTTTGTCTTCCGGTGCATTTATTCTGAATTGAAGGTTGCTTTCGTTTATCTTTTCTTCCAGCTCCCCCAGTGTCTGCCTGAGTAGCGCAACTACATCTATATTCTCCAAGTTAAGGTCTATGTTACCGCTTGTAGCCTTGCTGGCTTCAAACAGGTCTTCTATCAATATTTTTAACCTCTGTGATTTTTTGTCTATTATGTCTATATATTCTTTTTGCGTGTCCGGTTCAACACCTTCATTTTTCAATAGATCTACATACGTAATGATAGATGTCAATGGGGTCTTGAGATCATGGGACACATTTGAAATAAGCTCCGATTTCATCCGCTCGCTCTTTATTTCCTTGTCTACCGCCAGACTAAATCCCTGTTTAATATTGTTCAAATTTTTAGCCATGGGAGTCAATATGCTCACATTTTCATCAACCCTGATGTCAAAATTGCCCCCTGCGACTTGAGCGCTTGCTTGATTTAATTCCGCAGCACCTTCTATTAACTCCAATATATACTTAAACACAATAACACTGTATATAACCGCCAAAACAAAGCCAAAAAAACCACCCGAGCCTAATATTACTATAGCTAAAAAATTCATTACTGCTATTCCTATCAACCTTCTTTGATTATCTTCTCTTAAATTTATAGCCATAACCCTTTTTAATATCTTCCTTGTACTCCCGACAAGAAGTAACAATGCCTTCCCAAGAAGACTATTATTTACAAGCCCTTCTCTAAATCCTGTATAATAAATATACTTTGTATAGACTACACCCAAATAGATAAGAAGGTATAATACAAAGGTTATAGGTATTCCAGTTATATAGAAATAGGGATTTACATCATATACTATCTCCACAACAGGATTGATATAACCGTATCTGTGACCATCAAATATCGCCACGTTGATACCACATAATCCTATAAGTAACGCCCAAGCAACAAGTTTCAGCTCTAGGGGCATTTTATTAAATCCCCTGCAAATAGCTGTTTTATTTTGTGACGTATAGGGTATTGCAAAGGCTGTTATGATTAAAATTAAAATTCCTATCGCCCCTATTGCCAGAATCAGAACCGAGTAACCCGGAAAAACATGACTTTCCTTCATGCCTGATATAAATACATCATTATGGCTTTCAAAATCCTGCGGAACAATATATATTACTTCTAAATTAGCATATTGTTCAGCCCTTTCAGCTTGTTCGGCCCTTAAATAGTCAATAATTAAATCCTCGCCAAACCTGGTTCCCTCTTTTTTAAGTTCCTCCCCCAAAACAACATCTGCCGTCGGATAACCATTTTCGTCAAAGGTCATTTTTATATATAAAAGACTGTTGTCTATCTCTGTTCGCAACCCGGTATCCGAAATATATGGCATATTAGTCAGGGATCTTCTTTGGATTGCCGTGTCTTCTTCTGTTTCCCCTTCATCATTGTTCTTGTCTGCTTCCGATTCCGTAAGCGTTTTCCCGCTAATTTCGTCTTTCGCTGTTTTTTCGATTTTTATACCTTCGGAATCCTTTTCCGTATCTACTTTTCCATTGTCTTCACCTATGCTATCTCCTGGAACTTGCCCTGTGTCTTCGCTCCCTTTTAATGGATATATTTTATACTTAACACTTTTTATATCTATATATCTATCGTCAGACCAATCATTTTTTTGATTTACGTAGCGCTGCAAAGACCTTGTCAAGCGTGCTATATCGTATGCCATACTATCAATACCGCTGCTTTCTGTATAATTTTTTACGTTATCCTTAACAGGAAAACAAATATTTCTTATAGGCAAATAGCTTACTACCGAAACTATTGCAAATGTTAGTATTATGAGCACTGTTGCAATAGAAGTGTTAAAAAAATTTTTGCCGCCCTTTCTGTCTGGAACTGTTCTCCCATCGTTTCCGCTTTTCTCGTTTAATATGGCTTCCTCGCCGTTACTGCCTTTTTTATCCTGTAGAATTTCTATATCATTACCATCTTTTTTGTCCGGCATGATCTCCTTGTCATCATTATCCCTTTCATTCAATATGATCTTTTCTTCCTCATCGTCTTTTTTGTTCGATGTAATTTCTTCACTGTTGTCGTTTTGGTTGCTCAAATTTGTATCCAACGCCCCACACCACCTTTAAATATCTCGGTTCTCCCGGATTTATTTCGATCTTTTCCCGGATTCTCCTTATGTGCACAGTTACAGTATCCGGGTTATATGCCGGTTCTTTCCATACCTTTTCATATATCTCTTCTATAGAAAACACTTTATTCGGGTTGCTCATTAGCAGGTATAAAATCTTGTATTCCAAGGGTGTTATTTTGACTACCTCGCCATCTACTATCAACTCTTTACTATCATCCCTAAGCTCTATACCGCCTATCTTCAGTATATTTTCTTTTGATACGCCGTTATTCGAATAGTTTGTATATCTTCTGAGGTTAGAATTGACCCTTGCCAGTAGTTCCATAGGATTAAAGGGTTTTGTGATATAATCATCCGCTCCGATATTGAGCCCCAGTATTTTATCCATATCCTCCGACTTTGCTGATAAAAATATAATGGGAACAGGGCTCTTCTCCCTTATTTTAATTGTAGTTTTTGTGCCATCCAGCCCTGGCATCATAATGTCTATGAGCACCAGGTGTATTTCCTCTCTGTCGAATATTTCTAAAGCCTGTATCCCGTCGTACGCTTTAAAAACATTATAGTTTTGGTTTTTCAGATAAACCTCTATGGCATCCGTTATTTCCTTTTCATCATCGACGACAAGTATATTATACATTTGCGCTTCACCCCTGTTTTCGAGATATCTCTTGTAATAATAGTAACACATACTCTTTAAAATTCTACTGCTATAATTCTTACAAATTTCTTACATTTGGTTGGTTAAAATAAGATAAAGAGATTAGACCCAAAGTTCGTACAAATACTAAAACCCGTACAGTATCTACTGCACGGGTTTTAAAATAAGTACTATTACATATTAACTTTACTTGCCAATCATGTTTTCTACTTCCTGCGGTGTTAGACCGTCCGCGTTTATTAGCTGTGCTTTAACTTCAGGATCATCATATCCTATTGTGTTCGCACCGAGACCTCCTATCACAATAGCATCAAGTTCATTTAAAGATGATATATCCTCAACCATCAGCCCTTGCAATGTCCTCACGGAGTACCCTTTATTGCTTAAATAATCTGCTACATTTGTCAAGCCTGCTTCTATCCCGACTTTTTTCATAATTTTATCACCTC
>CAZVFS010000060.1:0-5361 GCA_964626575.1 uncultured Alkaliphilus sp.
CATGAATATAAAAGAGGCAAGATGGCGGGTTATTCAAAATTTGAAACGTTTCCGGTGTGGAATATTCCGCTGAAACATCCCTTAAATATGGCTTATGAAGCTGCAACTGTGGATATAAAAGATGTAATTATGATTGACCCTTTTCATTTCGATGCTTATAATGAGATAGCGGTCAATTATAGCCGCGATATCGAGAGTTTCCCTGTATTTAAAAGAATTATAGAAAAAATAACAGGTGAAGAATCCATGTATAAATCACCAACAGACATGGGGGTTAATAGGGTTGGCTTTGGAATCATCGATGATGATATAGTTAAGAATGCATCCAAACAGGAAATTATCAGAAGGTATTTCAAAACCGGATGTGAATATAAAAAAGGCTATGTTGAGAAGGAGATTTTTGAAAGATCTAAATTGATTATGGAAGAACTTGAATTAAGACCGGAGGACAGAAAAGTGGTTCTGCCCGCAAGGAAGCGTTCAGCCAGAATGAGGGAGGAATCCAATAAAAACGAGATATGTCCGGCAGTAGCGATGGAGCTTAATGATAGGACAATTTTAACCGGCAAGGGTTCGGATGTGATGGATGCAACTGCTGCCGTACTTTTAAACGCTGTCAAATATCTGGCCAATATATCCGATGAAATTCATTTAATCTCCCCGGTTATACTTGAGCCAATCAGAAACTTAAAATCTAAAATATTAGGCAGCAGAAGCGTGGCATTAGATTGTGAGGAGATATTGATTGCACTCAGTATATGTGCTGTTACTAATCCGACAGCGCAAGTAGCTATGGACAAGCTTTCTATGTTAAAGGGGTGCCAGGCACATTCAACTACCATATTAAGCCGAAATGATGAACAGACTTTTAATAGACTCGGGATCGACATAACAAGTGATTCGGAATATCCTACGGAAAGTCTCTATTATAATAACTAAAGGAATTATGGAAATCTCTGAACAGGTGATAATATGAAGACAAAAATTGGTCTGGTGTTGTCCGGTGGATATGCTAATGGTGCATACGAACATGGAATATTGAAATATATAGAGGACAACAAAGACAATTTAGAAATTGAATATATTATAGCAACTTCGATTGGAGCATTAAATGCTGCCGCCTTTCTCAGCAACAGGTTGGATTTAGCGGGGGAGCATTGGAAGAGTTTAAATTTTACCGGTTTTAAATCCTTCTATAAAGAGATAATAAAAAGCAAATATTATGAGACAATTATACATAATATTGTGGATACGAAAATGATCTCCCAATCGGCAACGAAGATATATGTTACTGCAACGGCTTATCCGAGCTTAGAGTTGAAGTATTTTAAATTGAATTCTAAAGGTGACAGATATATAAAAGATGTTATACAAGCAGCAATCAGTGTTCCGAAATTGATGAAGGAAGTCACTATAAATGGGAAAAGGTATATGGATGGCGGAATTCGGGACAACATTCCTATAGGATTGCTCAGGTCTATAGAAACTGACACACCCGCCTATATTGTTCATTTTGATCCAATGAGTATAAGATCCAGAATTAAACATGAATCCATTGGAAATAGAATTCATGAGATACAGTTTGTGGAAAAGGGAAACAGATATTTAAACGGGATTTTTAATTTTTCCGGTGAAAATATTTCAAAACTTTATAAACAAGGGTATCATGATGCTTCTGTAATATTTAATAAACCTAGGGACGGAAGCATAATTTCGAATAAGAAGACAGAATTTCAACTCAGACACCTGAAAAATGCTTTTTTTATTGTGAGCAGGCTGAACACAATTATGGAAAGACTAAAAGGGGAGCAAGGATAAAAAAATCATTCAATCTCCATAGGCCGAATAGTGGCTTCTGGAGATTGTTTTTTATTAAAAACATTTGTTTTACATATGGTATAATTGTATCAATCAGGGTATCGAAAAGGGGTGCAATTTAATGGCCATCAGATATATATTTGGCAGAGCAGGTAGTGGAAAGAGTTATCTTGTTCTTGAAGAGATAAAAAAAAGGTTAAAGGAAGAGGGAGATAATAAGCTGATACTCTTGGTTCCGGAACAGTTTACTTTACAGGCAGAACGTGATTTAATAGGGAAACAGGAATTGGGAGGTATTATGAGGGCGGAGGTATTGAGTTTTACAAGGCTTGCTTATCGCGTATTCAATGAGGCGGGTGGACTTACAAGAGTACATATAAATGAGTTGGGTAAAAATATGATCTTAAGGAAAATTGCCGACGAATCCTCAAAAGATCTCTCAATTTATAGTTCTATCGCTAAGCAGGATGGTTTTATCACTAGATTAAACGAGCTTATCTGCGAAATGAAACAACACGACATAAGCCCAATAGAACTTACCATGGAATTTAATGAAATGGAAGAGGACACGATATTGAGGCGAAAGCTTGAAGACATTGTTCTGATCTATGAAAAGTTTAGTACATATTTAAAGGATAAATATATAGACAACGAAGATAACATAAACCTGCTTGTTGAAAACATAGGGGAAGCGGAATTTTTAAGGGATGCGGAGGTTTGGATAGACGGATTTCAGAATTTTACCCCCCAAAGATTCAGGGTTATGGAAAAATTGGCCCAAAGGGCGAAAAATATCACAGTTACCCTTACTATGGAATTAAATTCTAAAGAGAGGGATAGGGATTTATTTTATATTCCCCAAAAAACTTATTTAAAGATAAGGACAATTGCTCAAAAATTGAAACTAAAAGAAGAAGTAATTGATCTAAATGTAGTTAAAAGGGATATCCTGCCAAGGGCTAAGGAGATCGGACATATAGAAAAAGAGCTGTACAGTTATCCCTATAGGCAATATATAGATGATATTGTTAACTTAGAAATCTTTGCTGCTTCCAACCTCTATACGGAGATGGAAAATGTGGCGGCTCAAATAATCCATCTGGTACGTGACAGGGGTTATAGATGGAAGGATATAGCTTTAGTTTCCGGTGGATTGGATCAATATAAAATGATACTAAAAAGAGTGTTTGAGGAATACGATATACCTTATTTCATGGACGAGAAAAGATCTATCATGAACAACCCCATGGTGGAATTAATTTTGTCCGGCATAGAGATATTAGCCGGGGGATACAGGTATGAAGACGTGTTCAGGTTCTTAAAAACCGGTTTTAGTGATTTTACTAAAGACGAAATAGAAAAACTGGAAAATTATGTACTGCAGCACGGAATCAGGGGCAAGAACGACTATCTTGAACCCTTTACAAAGGGTGATGAAGAAGAACTGCCGGAGTACAACGATCTGAGAGAAAGATTCATTGCCCCGTTTGTAAAGTTTGAAAAAAGAATTTACCGCAAAAAGAAAGTCGGGCACATCACAAAAGCTCTGTTTGAATTTATCAAAGGACTTGATATAGAAGAAAAATTGGACAAGTGGATAGAAGAGCTCAGGGAGAGGAGGTATTTTGAATATGTGAATGAAAATACCCAGATATGGAATAAGATTATCGAAATATTCGATCAGTTGATAGAAATACTGTCCGACGAAAGTATGACATTAAAAGAATACGGAAGAATTTTGGAAGCGGGATTTGAAGCTTGCAAGGTAGGGGTTATACCTACTACCGTAGACCAAGTATTGATAGGTAGTATAGAGAGATCCAAAAGTCATGATATTAAAGCCCTATTTATTGTGGGTGTGAATGACGGAATACTACCCCTTACTAAGGAAGACGGCGGCATACTGTTAAATCATGAGCTGAAATCTTTAGAAAAAAAAGGGCTTTCGATAGGCACAACTCTGGAAACCTCCCTATTAGAGGAACAATTTATGATATATTCCGCCTTTTCAAAGCCCATCGAATACTTATGGGTGAGCTATGCACTGGCGGATCAGGAAGGACGGGCCTTGAGACCTTCTATTTTAATTGATCGTTTAAAAAGACTGTTTAAAAATCTGGACATAAAAAATGATATTGTAAATACATCAAGGCACCAGATGCATCTTATAACCACACCTATAAGTACATTTAAGTATATGACGGAGAATATGAGGTTGAGTTTGGATAAAAAGTCTATAGAAACTATATGGTGGGATGTTTACAATTGGTATACCGAACAGTCTGCTTGGGAAGAACGGTGTAATCTGATGATCAGGGGATTGTTTCACCGAAATCAAATTACTTATATAGGAGAAAAAAGTGCCAGGCAGTTATATGACATTCCTATTTGCTCCGGTGTTTCAAGATTAGAGGGGTTTGCATGTTGTCCTTTTTACCATTTTGTCAGCCATGGTTTAAGACCAAAAGAAAGAAAGGAATGTGGGTTGACCGATCCGGATATAGGTAAATTCTTTTATAATTCTATAGAACAGTTCAATAAAGAAGTGGTAAATGAAAAAATTGATTGGAGAGACCTGACTAAAGAGCAGAATGATCATTTGGTTGAAAAAATAATAGACGAAATGATACCACAGTTTGAACATGGTATCATGCTGAGTACACACAGGTACAAATATCTGGTCAATAGATTAAAAAGAATCAGTAAGAGAGCGATGTGGACGCTAACGGAACATATAAAAAAAGGAGAATTTATTCCTTTAGGGCATAAAATTGTTTTCGGAATTGAGGGGAACTTACCCCCTATTATGATTGAGTTAGACGATGGGGAAAAGATTTATTTGGAGGGCAGGATAGACAGAGTAGATATACTGAATAGCGAAGACAGAAATTATGTTAAAATAATAAATTATAGATCCGGAAACAGTGACTTTAGTCTTTCCGACGTGTATTACGGTTTTCAGATTCAGTTGTTGGTTTATTTAGATGCAATATTATCTAATGAAGGGAAAAGACATGATGTGGAGGTATATCCGGGCGGTCTGTTTTATTTTAAAATAGATGATCCCATGGTAAACACTACACAAAAAGTAGTGGAAGAGGTAGAAAAAGAAATAAACAAAAAGCTGAAGATGAAGGGTTTGGTATTAAAGGATGTAAACATTATAAAAAAGATGGACAACGAGATAGGTGCATATTCGGATATTATACCTGCCGGCATAACAAAGGCCGGTGAAATTACAAAACTTTCATCAGCCCTAGACGAGAAAGATTTTAAGGCACTTATTAATCATGTAAGAATGCTTATCAAAGAAATCGGAAAAGAAATATTGAAAGGCTATATTAAAATAGAACCGTTTAAAAAGGGTCAGGATACACCCTGTAAATATTGTGAATTTATTTCCATATGCCAATTTGATAGCAGTTTTTACGAAAATCGATATAAATATATTAAGGAATTAAAGGATGAAGAGGTGTTAGATAAAATAAGAAAACAGTACGATAACGACGGATAAAATTAAACTTATGTATGGCACATGAATAG
>CAZVFS010000060.1:5461-9284 GCA_964626575.1 uncultured Alkaliphilus sp.
CTTGAATTGTTTACTTATTAATAATACAATAATCTAAAACACTCTCTTGGCATATAAATTCAAAAAGGAGGAGATTTTATGAAGCTTGCTTTTTCAACACTTGGCTGTCCAAATTTTAGTTGGACCGACATCTATTCTATGGCTAGTGACCTTGGTTTTAACGGTATTGAAATTCGCGGACTCGGTGAAGATATTTTTGCTGTTCGGGCCCAGCCTTTTACCGAAAGCCAACTCCCGCAAACTATTAAGAAACTTGCAGAATTGCGCTTGGAAATCCCCTGTCTGTCATCCGGCTGTTGTTTGAAGTTTTCCGAAAATGCTGAAAAAAATCATGAAGAAATTGTTCAATATATTTTACTGGCTTCAAAACTGGGAACTCCCTATATCCGTATTCTTGCTGATTGTGAACCCCATCCTACAGGTGAAGTTGATGATAACATAATTCTTCAAGCTCTCAGGCGTCTAATTCCTCTTGCCGAGGAAAAGGGAGTAACTTTGTTGGTCGAAACAAACGGTGTCTATACCGATACGGCTCGCCTTTGTGAATTATTAGACAACATTTCCAGCGATGCCGTAGCTGCTCTTTGGGATATTAATCATCCCTATCGCTTTGCAGGTGAGACACCCGAACAGACTGTTCAAAACCTAGGGGCTTATATTAAGCATGTTCATATCAAAGATTCAATAATGGAAAACGGGACTGTAGAATATCGGATGATGGGCGAAGGCGACTTGCCAATTGACGAAATTATGATGGCTTTACGTTCTATAAATTATGAGGGGTATCTTTCTTTGGAATGGGTTAAACGCTGGGCACCTGATTTAGCCGAAGCAGGGGTGGTTTTTCCAATTTACGCTTCTTATATGGGCCGTTATTTGGGAAAGGAGGTCACAAAAGGTCATTTATATGACAATAATACTAAAACCGGAAAGTATATTTGGCAAAAAGATACTTTGATAGATTTAACCCTTCCTCAGGTGCTGGATCGTATTGTCGATGAATTCCCAAACCAAGATGCTTTTCGCTATACTACCTTAGATTATACCAGGACTTATTCGGAATTCAGAGATGATGTTGATACTTTTGCCCGTTCATTAATCGCTTTGGGTGTTAAGCAAGGAGATAAGGTTGCGATTTGGGCAACTAATGTTCCCCAATGGTATATTGCTTTTTGGGCCGTAACCAAAATTGGGGCTATCCTGGTCACTGTTAACACTGCTTATAAGATCTATGAAACGGAATACTTACTTCGTCAATCAGATACCCATACTCTGATTATGATTGACGGCTATAAGGATTCTAATTATGTTGCAATTATAAAAGAACTCTGTCCCGAACTGAAAAACGCTGAGGCCGGAAGGCCCCTGCATATCAAGAGGCTTCCCTTTCTGCGGAATATCATTACCATAGATTCCCGCCAAAACGGATGTTTGACTTGGGATGAGGCTATGGCCTTGAGTGAAAAGACAGCTCTCGAAGAAGTCTATCGTCGCGTTTTGTCTCTGAATAGATATGATGTCTGTAATATGCAATATACTTCTGGGACCACCGGTTTTCCAAAAGGGGTAATGCTTACCCACTATAATGTAGTTAATAACGGTAAAAATATTGGGGACAATATGGATCTTTCCACAGCAGATCGAATGATGATCCAGGTGCCGATGTTTCATTGTTTTGGAATGGTTTTAGCCATGACTGCGGCTATGACCCATGCCACTACCATGTCGCCAATACCTTATTTTTCACCCAGACAGGCGCTTAGGTCTATTACCGAAGAAAAAATTACTTGTTTTCATGGTGTTCCAACCATGTTTATAGCTATGTTAGAGCATGAGGATTTTGCGGCAACGGACTTTTCTTATACGCGAACCGGAATTATGGCCGGAAGCCCTTGCCCGACTAAAGTTATGCAGGATGTTGTCGACAAAATGAATATGACCGAAATCACAATTGTCTACGGCCAGACCGAATCTTCGCCGGGTTGTACCCAAAGCAAAGTTGACGACAGTGTTGAACTGCGTGTGAGCACAGTCGGACGTGCCCTGCCCGGTGTAGAATGCAAAATCGTTGATACTAAAACCGGTGAGGATTTACCTGATAATGTTGATGGCGAGTTTGTTGTTCGCGGTTATAATGTTATGAAGGGTTATTATAAAATGCCGGAAGCAACAGCAACCGTTATTGATGAAAACGGTTGGCTACATACAGGTGACTTGGCAAGAAGAGATGAAAATGGCTATTACAAAATAACCGGGCGGATTAAAGATATGATCATTCGCGGTGGTGAAAATATTTATCCCAAAGAGATTGAGGATTTTATCTACACTCATCCTAAAGTAAAAGATGTTCAGGTAATCGGTGTTCCTGATAAACAGTATGGCGAGGAGATTATGGCTTGTATAATTCTTAAAGATGGGGCTAGTCTTACTGAAGATGAGCTTAAAGATTTTGTCCGTGCTTCAATGGCAAAGCATAAAACCCCTCGCTATGTTGATTTTGTAGCGGAATTCCCCATGAATGCCGCCGGAAAAATCATGAAATACAAAATGCGCGAACAGGCTATTGAAAAATTTAATCTTCAATCTGCCGACCATATAGTAACTGCTTAATATGCTTAATATGGCATGCGATGGCTTAGTGATAATGAACAAAAGTCTAATAATGAAGCAATGGGTGAAGCAAAAAGAACCGTCCCCATTGCTTCACATCCCAATCAATATCCGCTTATATAAAAATTTGGGAAGGTGATTTTCTTTGACCTTTCTTGCCGTTATCCTTACGTTATAGGGAAGCCTGATATACTTTACGGTTTTTTCATCGGTATCATATATGACAAAACAACTTTTATAGTCATGATCCCTGGGTTGTCCCACTGAGCCTATATTGAATATATAATTTTTATTTTCCTGTAGTTGTATTTCCCTCTTATAGTTTATCCTAAATACCTCTTCTATGTTTGAATCATTTTTGTGTAAAATAAAATACTGGGGCACATGAGTATGTCCTACGAATAACAATTGTGTTTCCATAAGCTTAAAACTTTCCCGCGCCTCAAAAATTCCATCCAAATATAAAAATTCTTCCGGGCTATTTAGTGTTCCATGAGATATGGTGAAATTCTCTTCTTTATAGACCTTTGTCAGGGGCAGGTTTTTTAATATATTTTTATTTGTATCTGTCAGTTCACTTATAGTCCAAATCAGGGCTTCTTTTGCAATAGGATTAAACCAGTCTAAGTCTTTTTCATACACTACGGTATAATCATGGTTGCCTTGTATACAATCGTAATTTTTTGTAAGCCCAACACATTCGTTTGGATTTGCCATATATCCTACTATGTCTCCAAGGACTACGATTTTATCTACTTTTTCTTTTGCAGATAAATATTCGAGAACCGCTTCCAGGGCCTCTAAATTTCCGTGGATATCACTTATCAGTCCGATTTTCAATGTATGATTCCCCCTGTACATTATTTATATCATTATACACTTAAATAAACTCTAGCGCCAGTAGACTGCGCAAAATGCACCTTTTTAAATAGATTTGATTTTTGATAACATTGTTTGGTTTTCTAACCTTACAGATAAGGAATATGCTATAATTGTTGGTACAAATATGAAATATAAACAGATTAAGGGATTTGGCAACATGAAATGTTATTTTTGTGATACAAATCTAAATCAGGAGGTGTCTAAATTTGAGATTAAATAATTTTTTAGAAAAATTAAAGAATAATTGTATGACTAACAAGGCCGAATACGCGAAGACATCTAATTTAAAATCATCTCCTATTGTAAGAAAAAGAATAGTATTTTCAGGAAA
>CAZVFS010000061.1:0-1673 GCA_964626575.1 uncultured Alkaliphilus sp.
GTTCGAAAAATCGGGTTAGGTCATAAAAAAAAGCAGCTTGGCTGCTTCTTGGTATAGCTTTTTTAATTATCAGAATCTCCGTCCTGTGAAACCACAGTTCCAACTGCCCACCTGGTCGTGGGTAGCTTTGTTTTGTCTGATCCAACCTCGATAGTGACGACATCATCTTTTATTTTTATAACTTTTCCGTAGATACCACCAATAGTAATTATTTCATCTCCAACTTTCAAATTGCCTCTCATTTCTTTGATCCTTTTATCCTTTTTTTGCTGTGGTCTTATAAGTATAAAATAAAAAACCACGAGTACCCCCAAAGGAAATATTAAGTTTACATATTGTGCCGGCATTCCAATATTCCGCCTCCTTTTCAATATCATGGTATATCATCATATATAGGTTAATTCAACAAATATAACAAATTACCTGCAGATAGTTTAGAATAAATATCACTTTAGTATATTAT
Organism: uncultured Alkaliphilus sp.; assembly: GCA_964626575.1. Classification (GTDB taxonomy): domain Bacteria; phylum Bacillota; class Clostridia; order Peptostreptococcales; family Natronincolaceae; genus JAAZJW01. Next base: position 464 of record CAZVFS010000061.1, read on the forward strand.
TACCCATATAAGATATAATACATTACAATTCATGCCCATATTTTTGAAAGAATTTATCTTTATAGTCCAATAAACAGTCTTCTCTGATTGCCTGTCTTATTTCTTCCATCAACCTCAATAAAAAATATAAATTATGGTATGTAAGCAGTCTCAGACCCAAAATTTCATTCGCCTTAAATAGATGGCGTAAATAGGCCCTTGTGTAGTTTTTACATGTGTAACAGCTACATTCCGGATCCAGGGGTTCAAAACTTTCCGTATGGACGGCATTTTTGATTACTACCCTGCCCTGACTGGTCATAGCAGTGCCATTTCTACCGATTCTTGTAGGCAACACACAATCAAACATATCTATCCCTCTGATCGCTCCCTCTATCAGGTCATCTGTACTGCCCACCCCCATTAAATATCTCGGTTTATTTTCAGGCATCAAGGGTGTTACATGATCTAAAATCTCGTACATAAGCTGTTTAGGTTCCCCAACACTTAGTCCACCTATAGCATATCCGGGAAAATCTAGTGCTATTATCTCTACAGCACTTTGCTCCCTCAAATCCTTGTACATACCCCCCTGAATTATTCCGAACAGGGCCTGATTTTTAATGTTGTTATGTGCCTCCTTGCATCGTTTTGCCCACCCAGTAGTTCTTTCAAGGGAATTTTTTACATAGTCGTATTCTGCCGGATATGAAACACATTCATCAAAAGCCATTATGATATCGGCACCCAAAGAATTCTGTATCTCGATGGCTTTTTCCGGACCGATAAAATGTTTTGAACCATCTATATGGGATCTAAATTCTACACCCTCTTCACTTATTTTCCTAAGGGGCCCCAAACTGAATATTTGAAATCCTCCACTATCAGTTAAAATTGGCCTGTTCCAATTCATAAATTTGTGTAGCCCGCCCGCTTTTTCAATCAGTTTATGCCCGGGTCTTAAATATAGATGGTATGTGTTGCTTAAAATGATTTGAGAGCCAATCTCCATCAGTTCCTCAGGTGTCATCGTTTTGACTGTTGCTTGGGTACCTACAGGCATAAAAATAGGCGTATCTATTGTCCCATGCGGTGTATACAATTTGCCTAATCTCGCCCCACTCTGTTTGCATATTTTTATAAGTTCATATCTGACTGCCATTATAAGCCTTCACTCCTAAACCATTGCTTTGTCTGATACATATGCCCTTTGATATAAAATTTGTTGCTG
>CAZVFS010000061.1:1773-4713 GCA_964626575.1 uncultured Alkaliphilus sp.
CCACTTCTCGCATCTCATTTAATAAGCATCGCGTCCCCGAAACTGAAAAATCGATATCCTTCCTGCACTGCAACCCTATATGCATTTAAAACCCGCTCCCGTCCCGCCAGGGCACTGACTAGCATAATCAATGTCGATTCTGGCAGATGGAAGTTAGTAATCAAATTATCTACAGTCTTAAACCTGTACCCCGGATAAATAAAAATATCTGTCCAGCCACTTCCGGGTTTCACTTTTCCATCTTCATCCGCTATGGACTCTAAAGTCCTGCAACTGGTAGTACCCACCGCAACTATTTTGTTGCATTGTTCCTTAGTACTGTTGATAATATCGGCAGTCGGTTTATCAATAATATAAAATTCAGAATGCATCTTATGATCCTCTATTTTTTCTACCTTTACAGGACGAAACGTACCCAAACCGACATGTAGGGTAATATATGCAATTTTTATCCCTTTCTTTTCTATTTTTCTCAGCAATTCCTTAGTAAAATGTAACCCTGCCGTAGGTGCAGCCACCGAACCCTGATTTTTTGAATATACTGTTTGATATCTCTCTTTCTCCTCTAATTTTTCCGTAATATATGGAGGCAAAGGCATTTGCCCTAACCTGTCCAGTATTTCCTCGAAAATCCCCTTATATTTGAATCTCACGGTTCTGGAGCCTTCCTCATTTATATTTATAACTTCAGCATGCAACAATCCGCCGCCAAATATAAATTGACTACCCGGTTTTGCCCTTTTCCCGGGTTTAACCAAAGCCTTCCAAATGTCTAACTCCATTCTCCTTAACAGTAAAAATTCTATTTTACCTCCGGTGTTCTCTTTTTCGCCGATTAGTCTCGCCGGCAATACCCTGGTATCGTTTAATACCAGGCAATCTCCCGAATTTAAAAAATCTATAATGTTATAAAAATAACTGTGCCCTATTTCACCGGTTTTTTTATCTAAAATCAACAATCTTGAATTGTCTCTGTTCTTTAAGGGCGTCTGTGCAATTAGTTCATTTGATAAGTAAAAATCAAAATCCTTTGTTTCCAAAATCCTCAACCTCTACCCCTGTGTAATAATGAGTCAGTATTTCATCGTATTTGTAACCTAACTCTGCCATCTTTCTTGCACCATATTGGCTCATGCCCAACCCGTGTCCAAACCCCTTTCCATCAAATACAAACACATTTGGGGGTGTGATATTTGGCCTTCTGATTGAATCCCCCCTGCTTACATTTTTATACTGTCCTCCGCTATATATCAAAATTTCTCCTATATTTTTAATTTTATATATCCCATTGTTATTGATTACATATTTGTCATCCAAATTAATGGATTGGAGTTCAGAACCTGTCCCGCTCAAAACGGCTAATTCCATATAATCTTTGTTACCACTTATATTATCGTTATCATCATTGTCGGAGCCAACAGTAAATTGGTTACTTTTTAATCCAAATACGAACCTGCCCTTTTCCCTTTCTAGGGTTGTTTCCCCCTCTGTCCCGTATATAATCAATGATAAAACCCGTCCATTGTCCGAAACAGAAGTTGTTTTTATATCTAAAACATCTCCGATAAATATGTTGTTATTAGCCAGGCAGTCCTTTATCTCATGCTTGGTAAACGAAACAGACCAGGCACTATAGGGCGTATCTGATGAAAAAATATCCTCTATTCCCCTGATATACGAAAGTCGGTTTAGCCAAACATTTTCACTGTCTTCAGTACAGCCCCCGCTATCAGAATGATAATAAGGCTCTATTAACCTGCCGTCACAGGTTATAACTATATCCTTGGTTTCATCAACTGCCCTGTTTGTATTAGGATGTTCCCCGCTGTAACCTTTGTATACCTGTGAATTGGTGGTTGTGCACAAGTTAAAGTCAAATTGTTTATATTTATTAGAATTGGTAATAGCAAATCCCCTTGCTGCTATAGCCTGTGCTTTCAGGGCCTCTTTTGGCCAAGATGCGGGCATTTCTGCCGGAATAACCCCATACAAGTATTCCTCTAGGGGCAACTTGTTAATTATAGTCATATCACTGTTAGACAGTCTTTTGGCAGTAACACCGCCTCTATAACTGATTCCCTCTATATTTATTAGCGGGACACTATTACCGTCGTCCTTGCCCATAAAATAGACTTCATAGAATGAATCATACATAAATATAATACTACCTTTTCCGTCGGTAACCTGAACCCTGGTGCCTGATGGTTTTATTATGCTAGTTTCACAACGATGATTTGCCGTTATATTTTGTGCTTCTTCCTTAGCATCAAATTCATTTATATATGAACCTGTGTAAATCCTCCAATCACCTTCATAACATAAATATGTCCGGACATCTTTGATATTAATTGAATTTAAAAAATTACACGCTTTGATATAATCCGCAAAACCTCGCCCTATCTGAATATGATAGGCCTCTCCCGTGTCGGACAGATCATTAAATCTGTTTGTAACCCCTGTATATCCCTCAAAATTTGACTTTTTATCTATGTAAAATTCATCTCTTTTCAGTAAAACTTTATTTTCATTCAGGTTAAACAGGCTGATAAATTCGTCCCCATTAAAAATTCCCACCCTGAATGTTGTATTACTTTCTAACGGCAACGTCGACCTTGCCGTCTTATCAAAAAATAATCCTATCTTTATGTAATATGGTAATATAGGCTTATCATGTGAATATACGTTAAATATATTCATTGTAAATATCAAAGAAAATAATAATAAAAATATTATAGCTCTTGTTTTTTTCATTTTTTACCCCCCATGACTGTAAATCAGGAACCGGAATGCCAGCGTGCCGGATTAAAAACTGAAAATTAACGCCAGTCTGTTGGCCCCTGAGCGATCCATATATTTCTAATTCAATAATTATTTATTTCGTCTATGAATTTGATAATCCTAACCCCCCAATTGCTGATCCCCTGCATTATAGGATATATT
>CAZVFS010000061.1:4813-9206 GCA_964626575.1 uncultured Alkaliphilus sp.
AGCCTCCTTTGCAACATTTATAGTTATACGCCCATCACTCCTGACCTGCGCAAAATCTCTCACTCTTTTTAAAAGCCTGTTGGCTATCCGTGGTGTACCCCTCGACCTCCTAGCAATTTCTGTCGCGGCCTCATTGTCTATATAAACATTTAGAATAGATGCGGAACGTTTTATAATATCCTTTAATTGGTCAGCACTATATAACCCCAACCTCATGATCACACCAAATCTGTCCCTTAGGGGTGAAGTCAACAACCCTGCTCTCGTGGTTGCACCGATCAGTGTAAATTTTGATAAATCCAACCTGATAGACCTTGCACTGGGCCCTTTACCTATAATGATATCCAGAGCAAAGTCCTCCATCGCCGGGTAAAGTATCTCCTCTACAGTCCTGCTGAGCCTATGAACTTCATCTATAAATAAAACATCGTTTTCTGATAAATTTGTTAAAATAGCAGCCAAATCCCCCGGCCTCTCTATTACCGGTCCGGATGTAATTTTAATGTTCACATTCATTTCATTAGCTATAATATTAGATAGGGTTGTTTTGCCGAGACCCGGAGGACCATAAAATAAAACGTGATCTAAGGCCTCTTTCCTTTGCTTTGCGGCCCCTATAAATATTTTCAATTTCTCTTTCACTTTCTCTTGCCCTATGTAGTCTTTTAAAAATTTTGGGCGTAATCCGCCTTCAATTTTCCTATCCTCGGATTTTATTGCGCTTGTTACAATTCTCCCTTCGGTTTCCATTGTCATGTCCGGTCTCCTTTTTACCTTGCTAGAGATTTCAAAGCATTTTTTAAAATGTCCTCTGTGGTCAGGTCTTTATCTTTTATAGGCCGAATCGCTTTTTCCGCCTCAAATTTATTATAACCTAAAGCCATAAGAGCTTCTACAGCCTCATCGTCAACGTTTTCATCATTATACAATGTACAATCGTGTTCAATACCAATTTTATCTACCTTGTCCTTTAACTCCAACACTATCCGTTCGGCGGTTTTTTTGCCTACCCCGGGGGCCTTGCATATTAACCTTATATCCTTACTCAATATGTATGCTATCAATTTGTTCGGTGTATGGGTGGATAAAATCGCACCGGCAACTCTTGGTCCTATCCTAGAAACAGAAATCAACAATTGAAACATCGATAGCTCCTCGATGGAAACAAAGCCATATAGGCTCAATTCATCCTCCCGAACTATTAAATGAGTGTAAATAACAACATGCTCACCTTTCATAATCTTAGAAATGCTGTTTGTAGTGCTGTTAATTCTATAACCTATCCCATTTACTTCTACTATTATTCTGTCTTCAACAATGTCAACAACAATCCCTTTTAAATATTCAAACATCAATAATCCCCCAAAACCTACTTTATTTTAAACATATTTTTAAAATTTCCCGTATGCGCATGACAAATTGCTACAGCCAACGCGTCGGCAACATCATCCGGTTTAGGTGTTTCCGGAAGGTTTAACAATGTCTTTACCATCCGCTGTACCTGTGTTTTGTCCGCCCTTCCATAACCGACTATTCCCTGTTTTACCTGTAAAGGTGTGTATTCAAACACCTCTTTGTTGTTGTTGGCTGCAGCCAATATAGCTATGCCTCTAGCTTGGCCCACCAACAATGCAGTTTTAACGTTAGTATTAAAAAATAGCTCCTCTATAGCTACAACTTCCGGGTTATATTCAATTATAAGCTCATTTAATTCATCATATATTTTTTTCAATCTCATGGGCATGGACATTGTACTCGGTGTTGTAATGCACCCATAACTTATAATTTTAAAACGATTACCTTCATAATGTATTATACCACACCCTACTATTGCAAGTCCCGGATCAATTCCTAATATGATCATCTTTACCACCTGTCGTCTGTTTATATTTTTATTACATATAAGATTTGCTATTTTTTAGTTTAGCATAATATTATTCAAAATGCTAATCTCTGAAACCATGTATTATAATAAAAATTCATTTTTTATTAAGTTGATTCATTTCTTAATGGACGCGAAAATCCGGGATTCTACAAAAAATAAAAAACAGCCCCATCAACATGGTCGGCTGTTATATATTTTAACCTGCAATATTAACTACTATAGTCCTCTAGCAGTTGGTTGACTTCCTTTTCAGTATTTACGAGAATACCCTTTTGCAGTTTTTCCTGATCCACAATCGGCAAAATATTAACAGGAATGTCTGTCTGTTTTATTAACTCCTTATCGCCATATTCGTTGTATTTGTATATAACAATATAACCCTTATTTACAGAAATAAGATAATGATTTGGACAGATTCCGGCTACTCGTTTTAATAAAATAACCTTTTCCTTTGAAAAGCCTTCTATCTCCCAATTCAATTGATTTTTTATTAGGTATTCTTCTAACCCGTCTTTGTTTAAACCTATCAGTTCTAATATAGGCCCTTGCACCTCGTCAACAACATCTTCGCATTGTGCATATAATGTTCTATATACCAGCTGCGTCTCGTAATTAATAATATCACTATAATTTGTAACTGCTGTTTCGCTGTTTTTATCAACATTATGTAGGCTATTTTCCTGTGCTCTGATCAAAGCCTGTAGTAATTCTTGTTCCTCCTGTCTTTCGGATTTTTCCCTTGCTATTTGTCCTGAATATTTATAGTAAGCAGCAGTAAACCCTATTAAACTAAAAACAGAGGCTAATATTAAAAAACTAACTATTAATGGCAGTGTTCTCCTTCTTCTCATCGAACAAACCTCCTAACATATCTAGAATATTATTTTAACCATTCTTTTGAAATTTATACATTTTGAAGGTTTGTTGTTATTTTTACCTAGTCTTTGGGTGTCCTTCCCCAGTTCCTGTTAATTAATTGATTTTGCCCCATTTCCACTAATTTTCTTGTCATATTACCACCAATTTCACCACCAGTTTTAATCAGATCATATATGGAGGCAGTACTGTCATTTTCGGTTATATCCCCTGTAATACCGAGTTCCTTAGCTATTTCAGACTTCATCTCATCTAATGCCTTTGCCGCATTAGGATCTAATGGTCCTTTTCTACCCAAATCGAATCACCTCTTTTTAGTGTTTGATTAATATTATTCTTTGCAGAATTTTTATTTAAATACTATCAATCAATAAAAATGCCCTTTCAATCAAAAGATGCATCTAATATTTTTTCAGAAATTTTATCAAATGGCACACAAAATGGCACACAAGACCAGAAATTAAGGTCGGTTAAGTGAAAAAAAGCGATAAAAAAAGCCACAGATAAATCCTGTGACCTTTGATTTTACTTAATTGGCGGGAGTACGTGGGAATCGAACCCACCCAAGACGCTACTAACGCCTCATGCTGGTTTTGAAGACCAGAGAGCACACCAGCACTCATCTACCGTTGCATAAAACCTATAAAAATCTATAAATATATAACGATTTATAATAAATCTTACTTTAATTCCCCGTTCACCCTGTCCTATTTCGCTAGAATTTCCGGCTCTTTTTTCAAGGAGGTAAAAGTTCGAAGCTACTTTAGTTTGATGTAACAATCTAAGGCGAAAGTATGTTTTTTTCGTTTGTTCTTTTTTCTTTCCAATAAAACTTTATGCGTTATATTTTGTTATATATTTATAGCTTCCTATAGGTTTTATGCTCATTCGTATATGTACGCTACACATATACAGTTCTCAGGCTATAGGGCCATGAACTTCTTATGCTTTCGCATAAGCGTAGACTATATCATCACCTGTTAGCAGGTGTCCTCAGCTTCCACCGCCAATAGCTTGCGGTGTACTCCCTTGCGGGATAGTCGTTGAACGTTCTCCATATCTTTCGATTCAGGAGCTTCGCTGCTGATTATCCATTATCTTAGCACTTAGGGTTTAACCTTATGCCATCAGGCTAATTTTTTCTACTTTCGTAACCTTCACACTTATCCTTTCGGATTATGTTGTGGTTTAGCCGGCTTTAGGAACTTCCAGCAATTCAAAGGATTTTGGATAGCTTTTGGCTATCACTCCATGCTCTTTACGAACATGGGAGGCTATCAACATTTAAATAATCTATAAAGCTGTATGGCGTTTTATAGATATTTATAGATTATCTGTAACTGTTAGTTACCCCCGTTTGATGTTTATAATGATTAACACTAATATAGTATAGCATGTTGTGTCTTTATGTCAAGGGTATTTGTTTCTTGTGTTTTTTTGTTATCTAGGGAGATGTAGTTTCGAATTTATGCGAAATTTCTATCCGACGAATGAATTCATCTTGACGTTTCCGGTGAATAAATTCGCCGCTACGAAAAAACAATGTAATGAATTCGCCTTGACGTTTCCGGCGAATGAATTCGCCGCTACGGAAAAATAATGTAATGGATTCGCCGCTACTTATTCTTCATA
>CAZVFS010000062.1:0-2768 GCA_964626575.1 uncultured Alkaliphilus sp.
GTCAAAATTTAACTTCAAGCATTTTCTGTGCTAATTAGAACATATAAAATGCACATACATGTTGAAATGCCTGTAGTATAAAACAAAAAATAAAATGTCGTCGCTCCCCCAGGCTTTTTGCCCTATTGAAGGTCGACGACACTTTAATAATATTATTTATAATATGTTAATGTAAATTTGTTTTTATCTGTATTACATTGATAATCCCAACTTTAAACTACCTTCATAAATCTTATCAAACGTTTTTATAGAAAAATATCTTCTCCACCCTTTTTCACCCCATATTCCTCCCTTTTTAGATAGGCCTTAGTCCTAAATACATAAAATAGCACAGAATCCTCTTTTTCGTTTATTATTTTTAATAACTCATGCTTAAGTTTTACAAAATTCGCTTTGCTAATATCTCCTTCCAAAACTGAATTTTGTACCCAGTTCAAATATTTCCTAGATGTTTTCAACACTTTCCCTACTCGCTTTACATTAATATCATATACTAATATAACAAACATATTTACCACCTTGAAATATATGGAGTATACCTTTGTTCCTCCATAAAATGTTTTTGTAATTTATAAGCTTCCATTCGGATAAGCCTTCGATATGATACATTACGTCCTAAGCCCCTATGGGCTATAGTTGACTTTAGCCTTTCATCAAAAGCTTGTATGAAAATTTTTCTTCCCTTATCTTTAAGAAGTATTCCACCAATATCTTTCTCAAAATCCTTTTTAGTTAACATCTTTTTACCAATCAAAGTGAAAATTATTCTATCCACTATAATGGGTTTAAATATTTCAGCTATATCTAAATTTAAAGTGAAACTTCTAAAATTTGTAGTATGTAAATACCCTATTCTCGGATCTAAATGAGTCTTGTATATTTCGCTAAGTACCAATATATACAACATGGAATTACCAAAGCTGATCAAGGCATTTAATTCATTTTGGGGAGGTCTTCTGCTTCGCCCCTCAAATATAAAGTCATTGTCTTCAAGAATGGGATCGAAAGCTTTATAATATGTTTCCCTAATATTTCCCTCCATGGCCATTAATTCAGATATTCCATTCATATTGCTCGTTTTTTTACCTAGCTCTTCTATGCTCTGTATAATATGATCTATATCTTTACCTCTATTTTTATAATAAATTAATACTTTTAATATATTTTTATAACTGCCATCAACAAAAGATTTGGCAAGAACCAACCTTTTATCTTCTTCTAAATAAAATTGAGCTTGTTTTAAAATCATATATCCGGAATTTAAATGTTTTCTAGGATAATATGTCCCGGAATAATAACCGTAATAATTAAAAAAATGCAAACATACCTCCTTTTGAGACATAAAATCCAGCAATTTTTTATTTAATGTTACCTCCCCAAAGATATAAATATCATTTAAATCCTCTACGGGTAAATACTTTTTCCCCTCCTCTGTTTCAAAATAAATTGTATTGTCCTTACGGCGAAGTTCTCCATCATTAAACACATAAACGTTCTTTTTCATTCAATCACTCCTAAGCATAACAAATTTCATTATAAGCGCAATTTTTACAAAAAGGTATTCTTTTAACTTCAGGCGGTTTTTCCATATAAATAATTTGTAATATTTCTTTTGTAACATTGCCCAATTCTTTTTCAATTTCATCTGTTAAAAATATTTCTTCTCTCCGTTTTTCTTTGGGGAACATTAGGGAGCCGGTCGCTTCTATCCCCATATCCTTCAGTTCTTTTAAATAAAATAACAATTGCATTCTTGCACTTTGTTTGAACTTAGAGGTCTTTTTTACTTCACCGATTACTAATTGTCCATTTTCCTTTTTAATTACATCAATTACTATATTTCCTAAAGATATTTCTTTTTTATCTTTTTTATAAGTTTCTTCATGCAAAAATCTTCCTATTTCTATATTGCTATCGTCTTGACTTGGAACTAATTGATGACTCATCAGCCAAACTTCTCTTTTGCATATATAATAATACCACACGAGGGTTCCTGTTACTTTTACATCTTCCAAAACATCACCCCACATAATCTAAAATAAATAAGCTTCTACATTTTCAGCCTTAAATCCTGTCTCATTATTATAGTAATCCTTTAACTGTGTACTGGGTATCCAATATAATTCTGTATAAGCACTGCCCCTAGCACTAAATTCTATCGGTTTATTTCCTTTTAACCTGTTTATCCTTACTTGTATAATATAATCATTTAATTTAGTAGAAACTAATCTTAATAATGTCCTTCTTTGGAATATGTCTAACTTTTGGGCATATTCATCCAAGTTTTCTTTCTTTCCAAAAATATCTTCTAACATCTTCTTTTCAATTATTTCTCCTTTAAATACCTTCTCGTACAAATCCGCTATTTTACTGGCCTCTTCATCTATTTCTACAAATACATCTTCTGCATCATTTGTATCAATTAATTTAAATTCTTCTATTACATCAAAATTAAGTTTTAATATCCCTTCCTGCCACAATTCTAAAGAATCGTCAGAAATTCCTCTGTTTAATGCCTCGCTGTAATACTTATCAGCAAGTTTTTCATACTTTTCCTCATAAATCTCGTCTTCTGCTAATAAAAGCTCTAAGGTGTCACTCCTAAGCATCAGATCATAAATATAATCTGTATCCCTCATTATTTTAAATATATATACAGGCCTATGATTTTCTTTTTTACCCTCTCTGTTAACCCTGCCTGCTGTTTGAATAATCGAATCCAAAGGCGCAAAATCCCTGAAACCCATATCAAAATCTAAATCAACCCC
>CAZVFS010000062.1:2868-9002 GCA_964626575.1 uncultured Alkaliphilus sp.
AAGTAATTTTTATAATCCGGAAGAAGTGTTGCAACTTTTAGATTAGAATCTTTAATAATTAAATTTCCAAAATCTATAATTTTAGGCTGAGTTGCCGTCATCAAAATAAATCTGGTACCCAAATACTTGCTTAATTCAATTAAAACAGCACCAACAACAGGCATATAATTTTCAGGAATTGCTTGTGCTTCATCTAATATTACAATGCTTCCGGCCAATTTGTGAATTTTTTTAAGAGACCTGTTTTTTCCTGTAAATATAGACTGAAATAATTGCACAAAGGTTGTAAGTATAAAATCTCCTTCCCATGATTCTACTTCCATCAATTTTTTATCTATGGGTATGTTTTCATCCGCAGATTTAGATTCCGAAAAATCATTCAGTCTGTGATGTACTACTATCCTTCCATCAGTGCCAATTACATTTTCATATTCTAATTTATTCTGCTCAATAATATTTATAAACGGTATGGCCGTAATAATTCTAGGAATATAATCTTCTATATTAGCAATCCTTTCTTGAAGAATTAAAGCCGCCTGTAAGGACGATAAAGTTTTACCGATTCCTGTAGGTGCTGTTAATGTAAAAAATTTAGTTTCCTGTATTTCTTTGTCTGTCAGTTTATTCACAGAATCCAAAATTGTTTTTCTGGCCTTTTCTCTTTTATTGGCAAGACTATGGGATTTAGGCTTGGTGCTTAAATATTCCTGCACCTTGTCAGATGGTATGGCCTTTATTCCTTCAGTTTTAATACTTGCGGAATCCATTTTGTCCGTATCTATTAATAAAGAAAAAATATAAGTAAACAAGAAAAACCACTGTGAATTTTTAATTTTTCCATTTCTAAAATTTCGTGCTGTCTTAGCAACATTGCCATTTTTTATAATCGTTTCAATATCCTTTAATTTTTCCAAATTGATTTCTATATTTGTTAATTCATTTAAATCCTTTGCTATTTCAAATTTATACTTTAAAAGATTTTCCCACCTTATTTGGATATTTTTCCACATCTTCCTTTCCTTCGCTTTATCAGAATGTGCAATGTCAATAGTCAAAGAAGAATGATGAAATCTCGCACAGAGATATGATAATAAAAGAATGATTTCCTTATCCTGTTCTTTATCTATTTGAATTATGTCCTTTAACACTATATAGATATACAGTGCTGAAATATGAGCATGTTCACTGTTAATAGATTTTTTCTTATCCCTGATATATTTTTGAAAATACGAGGTATATTTTCCTATGTCATGAAAAGTCCCAACGGTATAGGCTATTTCTTTAACCATACCATTACTGATATCCCCGAAAGCAACTGTAGGCGGCACTTTGTTTTTGCAAGCATCCCCAACAGCTAAAAGATGTTCTTTTAAAAGTTGTTTATGTCCTTTTTCTTTATCATAATGGGCCAAATATTCCATAACAACACCCCCTGGCCAATAGAAGCATTGAAGCAAAAGCTTCAATGCTTCTATTCCATCCACATAATATTTGTTTTATCCTCTAATTCGATATAAGACTTTGGCTTAACATAGATCTGGTTTTGTGAAAGATTAGCTACCATCTGTCCCAATCCTTCTTTTGTTATCTGCCTTTCGCTGTTAAATTCTAAGGGAACTTCTTCTTTTATTAATTTATATCCCTCATCCATCCGCTCTACAAATAAATCCATAACTTTGTTCAGAGGCATTATGGAACTAATCGCCACAGACCCGTTTCCTCCTTTATTTTCGCCTTGATGAATATCTGCATATTCAATCCATCCTAAATTATAAGCAGGCCCTAACCCTAAGCTAATTCCGGATGACTGATAAATTAATTTGCTTTTTACCCTTTTTTCTAACATGTCCAATATTTTATCATCCTTATGATTTATCCATATTTGATATTCCAAATATCCGGTTCTGATGTTTTGAGGAATAACTAATTCTACAGGTGTTTGACTGTGATGTTCCATAGAGGCATTAAAATCCCCCGGTTTTTTTATCATTAGGTAATTTAATGTTTGAATTGATTTCTTAACCGGCTGATTAATACCAACAGCAATCTTGCATTTTTTTCTATTAAAGTCTTCATAATATGTATCACGTTCATAACCCAGTAGTCCCGCTATTATACCTATTATAGTTGTGCGTGGCGGAATAAAATATGACAAAGCCGACGAATTGGAATAAACCTTTCTAAAATGAGCCATTTTCCCCTTTAATTTAAAGGAAACAATCTTCATTGTTATCCCCCCATCTCAATAGGTGCCCATAAGTCTACCTTTTCATACTTAGGAAGATTTAATAGTTTATCAGCTGTCACATAAGGGTGAACCCAGCCAATAATTTTTTCTATATATCCCTTAGATTCGACTTCCTTGATGATTTCCTTTAGATTTAAAAAATCTACTGTTAAATCATCTATACCTCTAATTGCTTTATTATCGTCCCATTTTGTTTCAATAAATCTTCTTAAATCTCCTAAATATCCATCAAATTCAGGATTATATACTATCTCCAAATAAAACATCGGTTCTTGTCCTTGTTTACTGTCTGTTTGATTTGCCATCATACCTTGTACCAAACTTTTTCTGAAAAGCCCCCTATCTTCAATTGTCATTCCCGTCAACTTAGCACTATATTTGTTTATAGTCCCATAATGAGATACCAAACTATAATATACTTTCTGTTTTTTACCGAATGTAGAACTATCTTCATTCATAATAGTTACAATGGTATTAGATTTAAGTAACTCAACGGGATGCAGCGAATAACCCCATGCCATTTGAACCGGGCCGGTAAATGTTTTGCTAATACCCTCTACAGCCATAGCACTACCGAAAAGCCTGATGTCTATTAAGGCATCTTTAATAATTTCTGTAATGAACATATTGTCAAATTGTTTTATTGCTTCTTTTTCCTCCTTTTTTTTACTCTCCTCCACTTTTTTATCATATACCTCTCTACAATTTTCCGCCTTACCAAAAACATTATCCCAAATTCCTTGAAGTTTCTCATTTTTGGTTAACATTTTCCTCAATTTTTCATCTGCTAAATAATCATTTTTAACATATTGAAACATTGTATCCATAGTAACCTTCGTATCATTTAATGTATCAACAAATATTTGATACCCCTTCCTTTTTAAAAAATCCCTTACATCTCTTTTCCTTCTTAGGTCACTGACCAAAAGAGTATTGGTTTCATAGTCCATTCGCGGTTTATTCTCTTGATCCGGATCCCCGTTGGGATTGGTCATTGTTGCTTGAAAACCAAACAAAAAATCACTGTTCTGATTAATTAACATTTTATTTTCCTCCTTTATTCATCATCAGTATTATTATCTTCAAGATCAGATATTTTTTCTTCGGTGCCGGTTCCTTTTCGTCCAACCATATAGCTGTACCCAGCCATAATATAAAATATATTAGAGTGCTCGTCTAATCCCCAATCACTTTTTATGTCTTCAAAATAAAAATGAAACCTGTTAATTAATATTTCTGCATATAAACTTAATGCCTCATATTGCCTTAATTTTTCAACAACATCATAATAAAGCCTCAATATTTCTTTTTGATTCATTCCTTGAAATTGTATTTTCTTCAATATTGGCTTTGTCTTATGTTCTTTTTTATACTGAGCAAATGCAACTCTGTTAATAAGTGTTCCTAAATAGAATAATGCTCTGCCTTCCCGCGAAAAATTTTGTTTTTCTAAAAATGTTTCTATTTCTTTTATGGAGCTGTCAATCTTATCTATCCCTGTAGATATTTGTTCCATGTCCCTTCCCCCCTCCCCTTCAAAAATTGTTTTAGATGAAAGCCCCAATTGCTCTATTGTTTTTAAAAGGATTAAATAACCCATTGTAATACGTTTAATAAAAAAATCTATAGCGCTATCATCATAATTTTTTTTATAATAATTTACATTTAAATTGGTATAATTATCTATTTTCGATTTTTCTAACTGTTTTATTCCTTTATCCATAGCTTCAGTAAAATATGTAAATATGGTCCTTATATCTATTATTTGATTGGATAAAATAGCATCGTATAAGGAAATAACCTTTTTTATGTCTAATTGTTCCCCTTTTGTATTAGTTCTTACCGGAACGATTGAATAGATATTACCCAACGTAAAATTTTTAATATGGCCTTCAAGGCTTTCCCGAATTTCTCCGATAAGATCTGACACATAAACAAACTTTATAACCGGTATGTCTTCTATGGTTTCTAGAGCTGTTACCGAGGTCCCATCACTTCTATAAAACAGAAAATTGACATTATAATATTTCATATCTTCTTCGTAACTATCATCAATTCCATCCAGCCAATCCTGTGCTTTGTTTAAACTAAAAGCTAAATCAATATCAGATTTAATCCTTCCTAATTCCTCATAATCAAAATCGCCCATCAATCCCTCAGGAATAATAAAAACATCCTCACCGGCAATTCTGGATTTAAAATTGGAACTGATTATTTTCTCTCCAATAAGTAGGTCATTATAACAAATTCTACAAATACCATAATTATCATCATAACTATATTTCTTATTAAAATCGGATGTATTTATTGTTGTCGTTGTAAAGATTTTATTAATACCACTCCTGCTAAATTTTGCACTATAACTACTAGATACATCGCCCTTTTGATTGCCGCATATATGGCAAATTCTTTGTACACTGTTATCTGACACATCTTTGTCTAAATCGTCCCCAAGATTATTTTCTTTAATGACAACTTCTTCATAATCTGTATACTGTGACAATATAAATTCTTTACCATCAGAACCTATTACAACAGGAACTACTAATACCATTCTGTTTTTCTTATTCTGATCCCCTATAAACAATCTAACAAAATTTTCATAACTGTATTCCTTTTCATCAATATAGATTTTTGATTTTTTCTTTTCTAATTTAACTTCCTGATCCTTTTCTAAAATAGATAATTTTTTGAAATTTACTTTTCCATCCCCCTTTCTATTTGCTAAAGTAATAAGATCTTTTTCAGAAAGTCTCTTTAATAAATCTCCAACTATACCCTTTTCTTTGTTATGTTTTAATAATATTTGATATAAATCGCTTAATGTAGAACCTAATATATAATTAAGCCCAGTTGCTTCCCTAACTAAATAATATTGAAACCCGGCAGCAGAATTATTTCCAAAATATAAAAATTCCTTTGAACCGCTAGTTGTTAGCTTTGTAAATAATTTAAAGTAAATCTTATCTTCCGGAATGTCAAATATCATTTTTACCACATAACCTGTTTCGTCTGTTTTTAGTTTCTTAGGTTGTTTAATTAATGGATCTAAAATGTCTTGATCTGCGGAAAAGTGTCTTCCAATACCCGCTGTTACCTGATTTAAATTCATTTTTCAACCCTCCTTTCCTTTTTTGTCATACTAATTTAATAAAGCCAAAGCCTTGACTGTTCTTACTCCCAATTCCTGCCATAAGGCCAATTTCTAAGAGTTCTTTGGGTCCGGTCAACCTTAATTTTGCACTATATCCTTTTATAATTATATTTTTGTAATTTATAATAGCCTGTCTGCATGAAGTTAAATTTTTAATTTTAATGGTACCCTCCGGTGCTTCCTCATTAAAAAACGATATATATTTTTTCCTTAAATTTTCTGTAATAAGTCTCTCGTAATCCGGGTCTCCGGGTTGAAAATAACAAGTATATTTTCTATTGTCCGGCCGTAAAAAGGTACTATACACTACTATTGGTGACAATGTTTGTACAATAATTTCATTATTTTTTAGGTTTATATGCTCACCCTCAATAGATATAATTTTCAAATTGTTATTACCCAATCTGATTGTATTGCCGATTAAAAACGTACTAGCTAGGGAATTAAAAAATCCTTCCACAGGCGAAGCAATAAATAAAGTAACCGGATTGCTAAAAATTATTTGCCCCCCTTCTTTATTTATATTAAAACGGCCCATCAATCTTGAAAAAGTGAACATCCTAAAAGACCTTTTATGATGTTTAAAACCTTTGTCATGCAAAAACTGTGACAATTCCTTGTTTAGACATTCATAAAGTAGGCCCTGAACTATATGATTGTAATGAATTGGTAATATAATTTTATCGTTAATACTATTTTCCATCCTTATTCTCAAAATCAATAAAATCTACA
>CAZVFS010000063.1:0-8701 GCA_964626575.1 uncultured Alkaliphilus sp.
CGTCCCCTAGTTATATATCCCATAATATCATCACCGGGAACAGGATTGCAACATTTAGCAAATCGAATCATTATATTGTCTATCCCCTTAACTCTTACACCCTGGCTAGGGCCCGCTTTTTTCTTTTTACCGGCCTCCCTTGGCATATATTCTTTCGGTTTTTCCGAACTGTCCTGGACCGTCTCTTTGCGGGCGACTTCCTTAATTTTAGGCATAATCTGGGTTAACACTATACCCCCATAGCCAACCGCGGCATATAAGTCCTCCGTACTGGAAAATCCATGCCTCTTGGCCATATTATTCAGTAATTTTTGAAGGGACGATTGAGAAATACCGAGCGCCAACCTTTTTATTTCTTTGTCTATTATTTCCTGTCCCTTATCGATATTTTCTTCACGACGTTCCTTCTTAAACCATTGCCTGATTTTTGTTTTAGCTTGAGAACTCTTGACAATTTTTAGCCAATCCCTACTTGGACCTGTACTGCCCGATGAAGTTAAAATTTGCACTATGTCACTGTTCTTTAATTTATAATCCAGCGGAACTATACGCCCGTTTACTTTTGCTCCTATACATGTATTTCCAACACCGGAGTGAATTTTATAGGCAAAATCAATCGGCGTAGATCCGGCAGGTAAATTTACGACTTCTCCTTTTGGGGTAAACACAAATACCTCGTTTGTAAACAAATCAATCTTCAAAGATTCCATAAATTCTTTTGGATCCTTGACTTCTTTTTCCCACTCTATCATCTGTCTCAACCATGCTAACTTTTTGTCGGTCTGTTGATCCACATTTCCAGTCTTACCTTCTTTATATTTCCAATGTGCAGCAATACCATATTCTGCAATTTTATGCATTTCCCACGTCCTGATTTGGATTTCAAAAAGGTCTCCCTCCGGGCCAATTACCGTGGTATGCAGGGACTGGTACATGTTGGGTTTGGGCATGGCTACATAGTCCTTAAAACGTCCGGGTATGGGTTTCCATATTGTATGCACCACACCCAAAGCTCCATAACAGTCCTTTACGCCCTTTACCAAAACCCTGACAGCCATAAAATCAAATATCTCTTCAAAAGTTTTGTTTTGATCCTTCATTTTCTTATATATACTATAAAAATGTTTCGGTCTGCCGGTTATTTCATTCTCAATGTTAAACTCACGTAATTTGTCCTTCAAATTATCTATTACGTTATTTATAAATTCTTCCCTATCTTGCCTCTTTTTCGCCACCTTATCTACCAAATCATAGTACCCCTCAGGATCGATATATCTTAAACACAAGTCTTCAAGTTCCCATTTAATTCTCGAAATACCCAACCTATCGGCTATTGGCACATAAATTTCTAGAGTTTCCATGGCCTTTTCCTTCTGCTTTTCTCCGTTATGATACTTGAGAGTCCTCATATTATGAAGACGGTCGGCTAACTTGATTAAAATAATCCTTATATCCTTCGCCATAGCCAATATCATTTTTCTAAGATTTTCGGCCTGTCTTTCTTCTTTAGAGCTGAAGTTTAAACGCGTTATCTTGGTTACTCCCTCTACTAAATCAGCTACTTCTTCCCCAAACTCCGATTTAACTTTGTCATATCCATAATTTGTGTCTTCTATCACATCATGAAGCAGCCCGGCGGCTATAGCACTACTATCCATTTTTAACTCTATTAAAATTTTAGCTACCTCTACAGGGTGAATAAAATAACTTTCCCCCGACTTTCTATATTGATTTTGATGTGCGTTTTCTGCAAAATTATAGGCCTTGACAATAAGCCCCACATCACAATATGGGGTATATTCTTCGATTTTATTTATTAAGTTTTCCAACATAATATAAAATCACCCTCTTTGAGTAGCCCACGCTTCTAGCCAACCGGCCCTTAACCTCCGGATAAACAACTTGGACATTTATAATATATTTCTATTCATCATAATAATGAATTAACGAATTCACCTTATAGCCCTTTAATACATCTTTTCCATTAAGATAATCCAGCTCTATTATAAAATTGATCGTTATAACCTCTCCACCGAGTTCCTCAATTAATTTTGCAGAAGCTAGCACAGTTCCGCCCGTAGCCAATAAATCGTCCAATATTGCAACTCTTTGACCGGGCGTAATTGCATCCTTATGTATTTCCAATAAATCCGTACCGTACTCCAATTCATATTGACAGCTAATTGTATCTGCCGGCAATTTACCGGGTTTCCTTATAGGCACAAACCCTATGCCCAGATTGTATGCAACAGGTGTACCTATCAAAAATCCCCTGGCCTCCGGTGCCGTTATTACATCTATATTTAAGTCTCTTAACTGGTCGGACAACCTTTCTATTAAATACTTAAAAACTTTGCCATCCTTTAGAAGAGTTGTGATATCTTTGAAACTTACACCTTTCTTAGGAAAGCCCTCAATCTCTCTTATCCTACTTTTCAAATCCATCAAATTTTCCTCCTGTCACAAATTGTAACCAAATATTTTTAAAATCATTGTACTGTTGCTTTTTTCTTTGAAGGTATTGGGTAAACTTTAATTTGTTTAAATCGACCTTACAAACAGGTTCTATCATGCATACATTATATATATTATTTTTAAACTCGTAAGTCAATAGATTTCCTTCGGAAAATACAGCTAAAGAATTATCAAGTATTTTTTCATTTATTTCTAAATCGTACTCTTGTTTTATGTCTGTATATAATTCATTGAATGTCAGCATAATTTTGCCGGAATCAATGCTTTTAAAATATTTATACATAATTACTAACTGCTCTCTGGTAGGCACTATGTTTTCTAAAACGAAGGTGTTGCATTTTTCATCACCGCTATTATATAAAAAAACAATATTTTCTATATTATTTTTATGTATAAAAGTTTTTAATTGTTCCGGGGAATAAAACATATCGTATAGAATGATATCATTATATCTTTTATAGTCTATTTTATCAACAATAGGGTTAATAACTACGTCGACTTCACATTTGCCGATATCACTTTCAGGTTTGTTATAGCTAATTGATATTTTTGTTCTGTTTGAATTTTCCCTATACTCTAACGAAGATAATAGTTTGTACGCCTGCCCCAATGTATTCACAAGTATGAGAATTGGGTTATCCATACATACAGTCTCAATTTTACCTTCTATTAATTTATTTTTACATCCTTTAAATATTTTTAACAAACTGTCTGCAGTAATATTGTTATTTTTATGGCAATCCGTATTTAAAAGAAAATTTTTGTAATAGTTCTTTAATTCCGGATGGTTCCTATAATTTAAACTTTCACTGATTTTAATATCTTTTACATTGAGCTGTATATTACAATTCCCATTGTATATATTATACTCCGGGGTAAAGATAAGGTCGATTTTATCATTACTATTTGTCAGCCCCACAAAGCTTCCCAACTCGAAACCTATACAGTCAATATATCTATCGCCTGACTGTAATCCGAACTTTAAATGTTTTCCATCCGCACCTACTCCCCTCATATTCATAGGGAATAAGGATTTAACAACAAACCTAGGTGATGGATTGGCTATTCCAAAAGGCTCTAGCTGTTCGAGTTCATTTATAAACCGGTTATCAATATTTTCAACCTTCAATACGTCATCATACATAATCTTTCGGGTCAAGTCCTCTTCATCCAATATTTCCTTGGCAATTGTATTAATTTGCTCACGAAAGCTCTCCAGATTGTTTACACTGATAGATAAACCCGCAGCTTGGTGATGTCCTCCAAATTTTATAAACAGATCTTTGCATTTACTCATGGACTCAAACAAATTAAACTCAGGAATACTTCTGGCAGAACCTTTTGCTACATCATCTTCTATTCCTAAAATAATTGTCGGCTTATAGTATTTTTCAACTATACGCGAAGCAACGATTCCGATTACTCCTGTATGCCAATTTTTGTTATAAACGACCAAAACCTTATCATCTTCATATCCGGGATCACTTTCAATAATATCTATCGCTTCATTCAAAATATCCTTTTCAATTTGTTGTCGATACTTGTTTTCCTCATTTAGCAGTTCGGACAATTTAACGGCCCTGTTTACATCGATAGTTGTAAGCAATTCAACACCGGTTCGAGCAACGCTGATTCTGCCTGCAGCATTAATCCTCGGTGCAACACCGAAGGCTATGTGTCCTGTATTCAATTTTTTATTCAAAAGTCCGCTGATATTTAGCAAGGCCTGTATTCCTAAATTTTTACTTTTGGCCATATAATCTAATCCGTTTTTCACTATCACCCTATTTTCATCTATCAAAGGGACCACGTCAGCTACCGTAGCTATGGCGGTAATATCCAAATATTCGTATATAGATGTTTTAAAAATATCCTTAGGGGTTAGGGCTTGTATTAGTTTTAAGGCCAAACCACAACCACAAAGCTTATCAAAGGGGTAGGTACAGTTTTTTTGCATAGGATTGATAATTGCATAGGCATTAGGTAAATCTTCCTGACACTCATGATGGTCGGTTATAATAACATCTATACCCAAATCATTAGCAAAATCCACCTCATCTATAGACGAGATGCCACAATCCACTGTAACAATGAGTCTGGTGCCATTATTAACTATCTCTTCAATAGCTTCTATGTTTAATCCATATCCTTCCTCCATCCTGTCGGGTATATAAAAACCGACAGGATAATTTATAGAATTAAAATATCTGAGCATAATGGATATACTTGCAACTCCATCTACATCATAGTCCCCATATATACATATTTTTTCTCTATTTTTTATGGCTTTTTTGACTCTATTAATAACTTTGTCCATATCTTTGAGAAGAAATGGATCGTGTAATTGTTCTATGGAAGGATACAGAAATTTTTTAGCGTCGTCATGGCTTTCTATTTTCCTATTCAGTAAAACTTTTGCAACCGGTTCTGTAACATTTAAATTTTTCATCAGTTCTTTAACTTTTACATTATCTAATTTATTATATGTCCAGTATCTTTTTTGTAACATGATCTGTTCCACCTACTATACAAGAGTTTTAAGGGCGAGCATAGCCCACCCTTACAGTTCCGAGGCAAATATAGTTTTGCAAGCAAACGTAGCTTGTCCCTACAACCTAAAAATAATTTCCTGAAACATTATGCTTTCCTGGCAACAACTTTCCCGCCTTTTTGCCTTTGCTTAACTATGGTCCATAATGGACTGGCTATAAATATAGAAGAATAAGTACCGGCTAAAATACCTATTATCAACGGCAGTGCGAATTCCCTGATCTGCTCCACACCTAAAATATATAGTGCTAATATGGTAACAAGTGTGGTTAATGAGGTGTTTATGGAACGACTGAGTGACTGTGAAATGCTATCGTTAGCTACCTTTACATAATCAACCCTTTTCCCGGTAGACTTAAGATTCTCCCTGATCCTATCAAATATAACGATGGTATCGTTGATAGAATAACCTAAAATAGTCAAAATTGCCGCCACAAAAGGGTTATTTATGGGCACCTGAAGTATTGAATACATGGCCAATACAACTAAAATATCATGGAGCAGTGCTATAATAGCGGAGATAGCAAAGCTGAGTTCAAATCTAAAAGCAATGTAGATCAACATACCGATTGTAGAAATTACGATTGCAATTAGCGCCTTTCTCTGTATTTCCTTTCCAACCGAAGGGCCAAATTGGTCCGCTCTTATAAGATCTTCTTCGACTAAGTTATATTTTGTTTTAAAATTTTCGAATATTTCCCCGCGTTCTTCATTATCAAAATCTTCGTTCATTCTAATTTGAACTGTTGTTTTATCAGTTCCCAACATGTTTATATTTGAGCCTTTATCGTATTTGTTAATAATTTCCCTTATTTCTTCCGCAGGTATATACTCATGAAATTCAATTTCCATTAAAGTTCCACCGGTAAAGTCTATTCCCAGATTAACCCCTCTCGCAATACCCAATACTAAACCTAATATAATAATTATTCCGGAAATCGAAAACCATATCTTTTGTTTTTGCACAATATTCACAGGCGTCTCCCCCTTAAACTCCATAGAGTTTAGTATTTTTAGTCAAGTCCATACCGATTAATAATTTTAATAAGAACCTCGTAACTATAATAGCAGTAAACATACTTGCAACAATACCAACAATCAACATAACTGCAAATCCTTTGATAGGGCCTGTACCAAATTGATATAGTATAATCCCTGAAATAAGTGTAGTGATGTTAGAATCTATAATAGATGTAAAAGCTCGTTTAAACCCTGAGTCCACAGAAGCCCTGATTGTCTTTCCTAGCCTGATCTCTTCTTTCATTCTTTCAAATATAATAACATTAGCATCTACTGCCATACCGACAGAAAGAATTAAAGCAGCAATTCCCGGTAATGTAAATGTTGCTTTTAAGACTATCATCGTGCCAATCACAAGTAAAATATATATTAACAGTGCGATACTTGCAACCAAACCGGGCATCCTGTAACAAACAAGCATAAAAAGAAATACAAGTGTAACCCCTATTTTAGCCGCTTGTAGACTCCTATCCAGTGCGTTTTCCCCCAAGGTAGCCGTAATTGTCGATGTCTGAATTTCTTCCAGCTCGACAGGCAAAGCCCCTGCTCTGATCAATGCCGCGAGGTTAGATGCTGTCTCTATTGTAAAGTTGCCTGTAATGGATGCGTGTCCGTCCGGTATTTTGGTGGAAACCGCGGGGTATGAAATAACTTCTTCATCCAATACAATATAAATTATTCTATCTTCCCTGTTTGGCAAGCTTACCAACTTGCCGGTTACATCCGCAAATTTTGAAGCCCCTTCCTTATCAAGTTGCAGGCTTACCTCAGGGGTATTACCTTGTCCCAATGTTGCCTGGGCTTTTACCACATTAGCACCCGTAATTACAACTTCCCCGTCCCCGGTAATGAACTGTAATTGTGCTGTCTTTCCAATCATGTCTATGGCTTCCTGCGCATTTTTTACTCCCGGTAGTTCAACACGAACTCTTTTCCCGCTTTCCCTGGTGATTGACGGTTCCGTGAGCCCCATACTATCCACACGTCTGCCAAATATACTTACAACCTGTTCCATCAACTGATCTAACTCTTTGCCGGTTTTATCCGTCTGTGCTTCATATACAACATAAACCCCGCCCTTTAAATCCAGACCTTGGCGAATTAATCCCTTCATGGGTTTTATTTCATAACTTCCTATTTTAAATCCCTTGAGAGCCGTAAATATAGACAGTCCCAAAATTGCAATGATGATTAAAAATATAATAATATTTCTCGTTTTCATGCTACTCCCCCAATCATTACATACTAAACCTAATTATATACCCGAGACAAATAATCGTCAATAAAGTCATTTTATCCTTCAGCTAATTTTGCCTGAATTATTAGAGAACACTCAATTCTTTTCCTCTGCATCTCACAGCCAATGTCATAGGGCTCATAAATATTATTATTAAAGTTATAAGCATTGGCATGACATCCCCCGCTGCAATAGAACTTTGCCCAACAGTCCTTACATTTGTTCTTATTATAAATATGCGCATTACCGAATTCTTCACATAACAGAGTATTTGTTATTCCTTCCGTAACAGTACCGATTTTAAAATCCACATCACCTACAAATTGATGGCATGGATAAATATCACCCTCAGGGGTAATAGCTAAATATTCCGAGCCGGCACCACACCCCGAAATTCTCTTAATTACACATGGTCCTTGGTCCAAATCTATTGTAAAATGAAAAAAATTGAATCCATTTCCGTCTTTAATTCTTTTAACATACTCCTTTGCCAGAAGTTCATATTGTTCAAATATAAACGGTAAATCTTCCTTTTTAATAGCATAATCATGATAGGCCTCGGTAACCACCGGCTCTATAGACGTACTTTTAAATCCCAAATCAGCCAAATGTAGCACATCTCTGGCAAAGTCAAGATTGTTTCCGGTAAATGTTCCCCTGACAAAATAATCACGATGTTCTCTCATCCTTGCCATTTTCAGAAATTTAGGTACTATTATATCATAGGTACCTTGTCCACTAACCGTATATCTCATAGCATCATGTACTTCTTTTCGCCCATCAATACTGAGCACCACATTATACATATTTTCATTTATATACCTCATATTCTCTTCATCCAATAGAATACCGTTAGTTGTTATAGTGAACCTAATATTTTTATTATATTTTTTTTCTTGGGCCCTTCCATATTCAACAATTTCTTTGACGGTTTCGAAATTCATCAATGGCTCCCCGCCAAAAAAATCTATCTCCAAATTACGGCGGTTTCCGGAATTTTTAATCAAAAAGTCTATTGATTTCTTACCGACATCTGCACCCATTAGGCTCCTTGTACCTTTAAAATCGCCTTGGGATGCAAAACAATATTTACAGCGCATGTTACAGTCGTGTGCTATATGCAAACATAGGGCCTTAACAACAGGCTTCCTGTTTTTAAGAACCTCGTGATCGAAATAGCGGTCACCCGAAAACAAAAGCCCTTCTGCCTTTATAAAATCTAATTCCTTGACAGCTTCCTCTATCTCTTCGCTAGAATATCTATCCTTAAGCAAATCCACAATTTCTTCTGTTTTTCTATCCTGATAAAAATCCAAAACATCGTAAACTAATTTATCGATTATATGAACAGCACCGCTGTTTACATCTATAACCATATAAGTATTGTCTTGATAAAATTTATGAATCATCAAATAGGAC
>CAZVFS010000064.1:0-8556 GCA_964626575.1 uncultured Alkaliphilus sp.
GCAAATTAGAATCAGGAGACTACATAAAGACTCAGATCCTTCGTTTCGTTCAGATACCATTAAGTAAATCACCTGATTTACAAGATTTTAACTAGTCTTTTCCTACTCCAATATCCAATTGCGTTTGTTTAGCTTTTAACCATCTGGATAACACTAGAGTTATAAAAGTAGCGGCAAGTATCCTCGAACCGGATAATACATATCCATTAGCACCAACTGCAACAAAAATAAGAGTATCTTCTATAATAGCATGACAAACAATCAAAAATACCGAAATTAAAAACATATCTTTTTTGGAAAGGTTGCCCTCTTTCGAACTCTGTATTATAACACCGGCCCCGTAGACTATGCCGAAAATAATTCCTACCAGCAAAGGCAATGTAGAATCTTCCGACATACCAAAAAACCTGGTGAGAAATTTAAAGAATCCGGATATCTTATCCAAAAATTTATAATCCTTGGCTATCTGTAGTATTACCATTAATGGCAATACAATAATGGCTACAGTATAAATTGATTCAAAACTGCCTACAATTGCCTCTTTTAAAACATCAATCATATTAGGGCACCAACCTTTCCGACGATTATGCCGAAAATAATTGCTAAACCGATCCTGATTATTAAAGCATGTGAAACCTTAAAGCCCATTTTTTTTGTAACCGCGGTTTCTACCAACAGGGAATGAGAGATAGAAATCATTATAGATAAAGTCGTAATTTCCATAGCACTTAGTTGAATAGCCTTGATTGCGCCTACGGCAGAATATGTATCAAGTACATTTCCGATGACCAAAACAATTGCGGCCTCACCGGGTAAATTAAAAACTCCCATCAGAGGTTCAAACAAGGCAGTAATCCATCCTATTACGGGAGTATTGTTTAATATAGTTACTAAAATATATACGGGTATTATAGTCTTACTCAATAGCCATAGGGTTTCTATACCTTTTTTGGCACCTGTTTTTATGGAATCCAGCAGCATTTAATTCCTTCCTTTGCAATGTTATTATATACGGATTAATTCTGACATTGTCTATTATATATCTTTTAAAAACAAATTTAAAGCCTTTTATAGCATACGGCCGTTGTTTAAAAAGACTAATGTTCTATTAGAAACCATGGTAAAAGACCGGCTCATGGAATAATCGGACGGTACCGGTGTATAAGTAACTACAAAACTGTTCAGTTCTATAATTTAAGACATAAAATAGAGACCCTGGGCTTGAGATTACCCCCTGCCCCTTGGGTCTCTTTCCGATAATTTGATAACTCGGTGTAAAATAGTATTATTATGCAAGTTTTTATTAATATAATAATAATAACTTTTCTTTTTTAAAATGTACGTAAACAGGTTCCTTTAAATGGATCTCGCCCAGGGATTTTTTGGAGTTGATTTCCAAATATATATGGGATTTATGAGAGGTATCCGCACTCCTTTCATGCTTTAACACCAAAATACTGGAAAAAGGATTTTCAATCCTGTTTATTATTTTCATTAGAAATGTATTTTCAGATACCATATCATTAGAGATATCCAAATTATTACCGTATATGCCTATGTATTTAAGGCCTTCTTGCACGATTTCCTCTGATTCCAGTTCTAAATCCCAGTCTATGGCATAAACCCTATTTCTCCCTATTTTTCTCGCCTTGGAAATATTATTACATCCAATTAGTTTGGCTGCATCTACATTTCCGGGCCTATTAAATATTTCTTGTTTCCCATCAATTATTTGAATCTTGCCCTGATGGTAAATAGCTATTTTATCAGCTATCCTATAAACTTCGTCTTTATTGTGAGATACATATAAAGCAGTACTTCCATAATCCTGCAGAGTAGTAATTAATCCCTGCTCCAGCTTCCATCGCAAATGTTCGTCCAGTGCGGAAAAAGGTTCGTCCAGCATCAGGATTTCCGGTTCATTTACCAACATTCTGGCCAGCGCTGTTCTCTGTTGCTGTCCACCGGATAGTTCATGCGGATAGTTGCTTTCTAAACCCTCTAAAGAAAATTCCCTTATTTTTTCTTTTATTATTCTGTCCTTGTCTGGGCAATTTTTAGGAATAGAAATAGCAATATTCTCTTCCAATGTCATGTTAGGGAATAGGGCATAGCTTTGAAATAACAGGCCCACATTTCGCCTTTGGGGAGGAAGATTTATCTTTTTTTTACTGGAAAACAATATTTTATCATTTAGAACGATCTCCCCTTCATCAGGCTTTTCAATCCCCGCTATACATTTCAGGGTAACGGTTTTACCGCAACCCGAAGCCCCAAACAGAGCTAGGGTTTCTTTATTGGTTTCTATCCGGATGTCCAATGTAAAATCCCCCAGTTGCTTTTTTATGTCAACATATAACATACTAATTCACTGCCTTTCTGGCCTTACCGAATTGATTTTTGTCAAACCTGTTCATAATGATCATAGAAACAAAAGAAATTATAGCCATAACAAGTACCCATTGATAGGCCAAGGGTCTGTTACCCGCTTGAACAGCGGTGTAGACTGCTACCGACATGGTCTGGGTTTTACCCGGTATATTACCCGCCACCATAATAGTGGCTCCAAATTCCCCTAACGCTCTTGCAAAAGCCAGTATGGTACCGGCCATTATACTTGGAAAACTGTTAGGCAACATTATCCTTAAAAATATTTTGTGTTCTGATAAGCCAAGTGTTTTTGCAACATGGATAATATCTCTGTCTAATTGTTCAAAAGCGCCTCTAGTAGTCCTGTACATTAGGGGTAGAGAAACCACAGTAGATGCTATAACAGCGGCTGTCAGAGAGAAAACGACGGACTTATCATACAGAGCTAAATATTTTCCCACTATACTATTTTTCCCTAAGGAAACCAGGAGAAAAAAACCTACAACGGTAGGCGGCAAAACCAAGGGAAGAGTTAATATCCCATCTATCAGCCCTTTGAATTTATCTAATTTTGTGACTAGGTATGCAACATATATACCAAT
This sequence comes from uncultured Alkaliphilus sp., assembly GCA_964626575.1. GTDB lineage: Bacteria > Bacillota > Clostridia > Peptostreptococcales > Natronincolaceae > JAAZJW01. The sequence goes on from CAZVFS010000064.1 coordinate 2,973, forward strand.
TAAAAATGTAAAGAAGGTTGCAGTGATTGAAACCTTTAATGATATTAGTAAGGGAGAATAATCCATTATAATTCCTGCTTTCTTTGTTTATTTCATTGAAAATCCATATTTTTTAAATATAGATGCAGCTTTTTCCGTAGATAGGAAGTCTAAAAATGCTTTGGATTCATCAGGATGTTTGCTATCCTTTACCACCCCTACCGGATAAGTTACCTCCTTGTGGCTGCCGTCAGGGGCTTCGGTTATAATAGTTACTTTGTCTGTTGTAAAAGCATCCGTGGCATATACAATACCGCAATCAACTTCCCCATTCTCAACCCAAGTAAGAACTGACCTGACATCATTTCCTAATACCAGTTTTGATTGAATTTTATCCTTTAAGCTCAAATGTTGAAAAATTTCCTCACTATATTGACCCACCGGTACATTTCCCGGATCCCCTATGGCGATTTTTTTAATACCCTTGTCCCCTAAATCCTCAAAAGAAGAGAGCTTTAAATCGCTGTCCTTGGGGGTTATAAGTACTACCTTATTTACTAATAAGGTTTTAATTGTATCATCTAGCATTAAATTGCCTTCTTTTAAAGTTACCATTTGTTTTTGAGCAGCCGACATAAATATATCAACAGGCGCTCCTTCCTCTATCTGAGCTTGCAGAGAACCCGAACTACCAAAAGTAAAATTCAAGTCGGTTCCAGAATCTACAGTCTTATATTCTTCTTTCAATTCTCCCATTACATCGGTCAAACTGGCAGCTGCAGATACTAACAGTTCTACTTTTTCCTTTGGTTGGGTATCAACCCCGGTATCATCACTAGGGGCATCCGAAACTTTGGATTTGCAACCAAATAAAACGGTCACCGATAAAATTATTACCAGTAAAATGATAGCTGTTTTTTTTAATTTCATGTTAATCCTCCTTTAAACTATAATTAAGCTGACGTTAAATCATTATTGGAACATTTTGCAATACCAGTATTAAAATAGAAACAATTACCTCAATCGACGGCTTCCAAATGAAAGGAACGATAGTGATAACTCTCAAACGAGAGGAACGATCGCCTTTTAAAATCGCTCATAGAGCGAATAAGTTTAAGTGTATTAGAAGTTATAAAAATATTTGTTATAAAGCCTTTCTGCCTCTGTATTTAGCTCGCATATAAATGCCTTATATCTGTTCAGTAAGTCTTCACCTTTTTCTGTAAGCCCGGAACCCCCTCCACCTTTACCGCCAACTGTAGTCTCAAATAGAGCGAACCCTAACTCCTCCTCTGCTTTTTTAATAATCCTCCAGCCCTTGCTGGAAGATAAATGCATGGTTTTATAGGCCTGCGATAAACTTCCCATGCTTTGAACCAGTTCCATAATTTGGGCAACACCCGAACCAAAAACAGAACCATCGAATGTTATTTTAATTCTAGTATTAAAGTTTGATTTCCTGCTATTATTAAAGATCATACAAATTTCTCCCTTAACTAAACCCATGAAAATATTATAGCATAAGAAAAAAGTGATTGCACCTTATTTCCTAAAAACCAGCCACATTTCGTAGGAATTATGTTCAATATCAAACTCAGGAATATCAGTTTTAGACAAAATATCACGCCATTTAGGAGGCTGTTCGGGCCCTATGTTTTTGTTGACAAAACCGAACCAGTCCGGATTTATTTCCGACATTCTCTCATCTACCCGTTTTTTTATTTGGGGCGTACCAAACCCTCCACCAATGTAAGCAAACCCACCGGGCGCCAAAACCCTGTATATTTCATTTAAAGCTTGTACCTGTTCCTCCCAAAAAAACATAGAACCTCTGCTGATAGCAATCTGGACAGAATCTGTTTCCAAAGGGATTTTATGTACATCCCCGACTAACGGTTTAACTCTGGATTCCAATTGCTGCTTGATAACATTTTCCTGCAATACCTCAATCGCTTCGGGATCATTGTCCATTAAGTAAATGTCTAAATCGCTTACCCCGGCAATAGCCAATCCAAGGTTACCGCTCCCACAGCCTATATCCAGACATATGCCCTCATTGATTTGCGCCTTATCCAGTACCTGTCTTGCTATAGCCGGATAAATTGGAGCAAAAACTTCACGTGCTATTTTATCAAACTCCCTGGCTTTATTACCCATATTCTCACCACCCTATAAATTGTTTAACGCCAATTTGCCATTACCTAGCCTTCGTCTCCCCTCACCAGCCATTATCCCTTGACAATAAAAAAGGCTCTACCATTATAGTTAGAGCCGTCCGGTCTTGCTGTCAGCGTTCTCCTTTCCACAATGGGAGGCATAGAGGTTCCCCTTTATACCCTAACGACCTATATTTCACGGGCATGTGCTTACAGAAATATTAGGTTCGGAGACATATTCTTTTTTGTATTATACACCATTAAAAAGAATATTGTCAAGTAGAGCGCTATTTTGTATACTATTGTCGTTACTGAAATACCCTCACAAAATCCCCAAACTGTTCTTTGTTATGTTGTATTTTATCCTCATTGCCTAAAACACATAAATAGTTCTCCTGCATCGCTTCCTTAAGCAGTTTACTGTACTTCCTTATGTCCTCAGGGGTTGTGCTTAAAATCTGGGTTCTCTCCTTCTGAAGTTCTTCCATGGTTGTTCCGCTTATATATTGGCCTGCCGCCTTATCCCCCTTCATTGATGGAGTTAAGGGTGTGTCCATATTACTTATAGTACCGATAATATACTTACGCATTTCCCTTTCGTTTGCATCGAAATTTTCTACGTAATTATGTATATCGTTATATACCTGAAGAGTTTCAGACAAATTGGGATCCCGATAGGAACTGAACAAGAAGTTACCATTTTTATTGAACCTGACCATAGAACCGTATGCCCCGCCTGCTATGCGCACCCTGTTCCAAAGATAATCTAAGCCTATTATCGTTCCCAACACTTGCATATGACCGGAATATTCATACCCCAATCTTTTAAAATTGTTTCCCTTTGCCACGTATTGTACTTTACCCGATGTCAATAACCCCTCATTTCTGGGAGCAAAATCAAATGAATAACTATGTCTTTCCGGCTCATTATCCGGTAAAGTCTTAATAAACAGGCCGATTTTTTCCTCAATAAACCTAAAATCCTTATCCTCACAAGTAACGCTTATCAAAATATTATTTTTATTAAAAATCAATTCGGATACCCTTTTCAAATTCTCCAATATATTTTTATGCTTTTCATTAAACTGCCCAACCAGGTCAGAAATAAACATATAGTAAGAAATACCGTTGGTTTCCTCCATGTATTTGCCAATCGATGAAAAATAAGAATTTACCCTGGTTCCGGCAATTACATGGCCTCTATCAAAAATGGTCATCTCCAAACGAGATTGTAATTCTTCTATTATTTCTCTTGTCCTGTTTATATCATCAAATTCTGTGTTATTAACCAGCTCTGTCAATAGATCGAATAATTGTGTTAAATTTTTTATTAATGTTGAAGACCTGACTGTAAGTTTAGGCAGAAATTCATCGTTTTTATGTTGCAACGAAAATGTTTCTATTTTGGAATAAATACCGCCTGTGTTAATATCTATTAAATTCGATAGTTCGTCATACGTATGGTTTTTTGTATTAATTTTCCCCAATAAACTTGTCAGCAATGCTATATAGGGTATCAAATGTTGGGGAACAGATGCAGTATCGAACAATAAATTTATATAAGCAATTTCATTGGTAAACGTAGGGTGGTGTAAGACCTTAGCACCCTCAACTGTTGTTTCATTTAACTGTATATGTTCCGCCTCTTTTTTTATATCTTCTATATTTAATAGCGGTATAGAGGATAATCCTTCCTCTGTTTCTGCGCGAGACTGGTGCTGATCCAATTTTTGATTTGTCTCTATCAGTTGTTCAATTTCTTTTTCACTCAATTGTTTCTTATATTCCCTAAGTATCCTTTCCTCTTCCTGCTGCCTTCTATTCGCAAGGCCCCTCTCCGGCTCCAATATTATCAAGCTGCTATGGGGATTGTTGAGTATATGTTTTTCAATTAAGGTCTCAAAATAATTTGTCTCCAGAGCAGGCCTAATACTATCCAAACTTTCCTCATATTCGAGGTGAAGCCATGGTTTCTTGTCATACAGCCAGCTATCCATACACTGAATATTATAGACCAGTCCCTTCGGTTTTTGTCCGAAATCCGCTTCTCGTAGTTTAAACTCATGAATGTTGATTGCAGCCTCAATTATTTTTTTATCAATACCTTTTTTTATAAGACCCGCCAAAGTATCTTCAATAATTTTTGAAAACAATTCTTTACTTTCCTTATTACTGTTTTTGACAATAATGCTGAATGTAGGTTGTATGATGCTACTATTGAAAGAACCAAAAACATCCCTGGCGATACCGGCTTCAATCAACGCTTTTTTGAGCGGCGCTGCAGGGGTTCCTAAAAGTATATAATTTAAAATGGTGAATGCCAATACCATTTCGGCATCTTCCGACCTGCCTACGACATAATTTTGGCTCATGAGTGTCTTATCCTGCAGGTTCTCATCGGCAGAGATGGGATATGCCTCCACTATTTCTCTACGTTGCGTAAACGGGACCTGAATATCGATACCGGAATTGATTTCCGTTTTGTCAAATTTGCTTAGGTATTCATCATCTATAAACTTTAAATATTCTACTAAATTACCATCTCCATATAAATATATATAACTGTTTGACGGATGATAGTATGTTTTATGGAAGTTTAAAAATTGCTCATATGTTAAATCCGGTATTGCCTCCGGATCACCGCCGGATTCAAATCTGTATACCGTATCCGGAAATAGGGATTCCTCTATTTTTCTAAACAGTATTTGCTCCGGGGAAGTAAACACCCCTTTCATTTCATTATAAACAACACCCCTGATTGTAATCGGGTCGTCGGGGTTATTGAGTTCATAGTGCCATCCCTCTTGCATGAAGGTTTCAGGACTGTTATATATGTTGGGGTAAAGCACCGCGTCTAAGTAAACATCCATTAAATTGATAAAATCTTTATCGTTTTGGCTGGCAACGGGATACATGGTTTTGTCGGAGAAAGTCATTGCGTTCAGATACGTGTTTAACGAACCTTTTGCCAGTTCAATAAACGGGTCCTTCAATGGAAATTTCCTGGAACCACAGAGCACGGAATGCTCCAATATATGAGGCAATCCGGTATCATCTGACGGGGGTGTCCTAAAACTGATGGAAAAAACCTTATTGCTGTCGTCATTTTGCAGGTGAAATAACCTGGCGCCGCTTTTATTATGATAAAATAACCTTCCTATAGAATTTGTTTCACCGATATTCTTTTCTTCCAGTAACTGAAACCCATTATAAACATTGCATATTTTAAATTCCACCGCATAATCCTCCTGATTGTTTTAAAATTGTTATATATAATATCTCCTCTTTAATAGAATCAGACACCATATCCTATGCTACATTTTTGCCTGGTTTTCCAATATTATCTTTCTCTTTCGGTTATACATATATTCTATCTTGCCACAAAAATCCCTTTATTATATATTCAAAAATCAAATACAGGCAATAATTGTTCTGTCTATCGTTCCTTC
>CAZVFS010000065.1:0-8522 GCA_964626575.1 uncultured Alkaliphilus sp.
GGGCGTATCCTCTTCCTCGACTGTTATTTTCCCGCTGAAAATCATTTCAAACTGTTCCGCATCGAGGGTTTCAGTTATCAGAAGCGCTTGGGCTACGGCATGAAGCTTATCCATATTTTCAGTCAATAACCTCTCTGTTCTTTCGTGTGCCTCATCAACAATTCGCCTGATTTCCTTGTCTATTTCCGCAGCTATAGATTCCGAATAATTTTTTGTGGAGTGAAAATCCCTTCCGACAAACACTTCTTCCTCGTCACTGAAACTCAACGAACCGAGTTTTTCACTCATACCGTACTTGGTAACCATTGCCCTCGCAATCGAGGTTACCCTCTGTAAATCATTTTGTGCCCCCGTGCTTATATCATTTAACACAAGTTTTTCCGCTACCCGCCCACCTAAAAGATGTACTATAATGTTTTCCATTTCTGTTTTGGTTGCGTAATATTTATCCTCCGTGGGCAAGATCATAGTAAATCCACCGGTTCTACCTCTTGGAATAATAGATACCTGGTGTACCGGATCGGAATCGGGAAGCAATCTTGCCACTACGGCATGGCCTGCTTCATGATAAGCTGTCAATTTTCTCTCCTTGTCACTTATCACACGGCTCTTCTTTTCTATACCTGCTATCACCTTTGTGATAGCCTCTTCTACAACATCCATTTCTATAACCTTTTCGCCCTTTCTTGCGGTAAGAAGGGCAGCTTCATTCATGAGGTTTTCTATATCGGCCGGGGTAAATCCGGGAGTTCTCCTCGCTAATACCCTTAAATCTACGTCTCTTGCTAAGGGTTTACCCTTGGAATGTACCTTTAATATAGCTTCCCTACCATTGATATCCGGCGCACCCACTACTACCTGACGGTCGAATCTGCCGGGTCTCAATAATGCGGGGTCCAAAATATCGGGTCTGTTGGTCGCGGCCACGATTATAACACCCTCATTTACGCCAAAACCATCCATTTCGACTAACAGTTGATTTAAGGTTTGCTCCCTCTCATCGTGCCCCCCTCCGAGCCCTGCGCCCCTTCTTCTGCCAACCGCATCTATCTCGTCGATAAATATTATGCAGGGTGAACTTTTTTTCGCTTGTTCAAAAAGATCGCGTACACGTGATGCGCCGACACCCACAAACATTTCAACAAAATCAGAACCGCTTATACTAAAAAAAGGTACTCCCGCTTCGCCTGCAACAGCCTTTGTCAAATATGTCTTGCCTGTTCCAGGGGGGCCTACCATTAAGACACCTTTTGGTATTCTGGCACCAAGATCCATATACTTTTTCGGGCTCCTCAGAAAATCTACAATTTCCTGCAGCTCTTCCTTTTCCTCATCTAACCCTGCAACATCCTGGAATGTTATCTTGGTTCTCTCGTCATCCTTATACAGCTTTGCCCGGTTCTTTCCGAATGACATTACCCGACTGCCACCACCCTGGGACTGTTGCATAAATACAAACCAAAATACTACAAATATTAATATCATAAGCACAGAAGGCAACATTTCTAAATACCAAGGCGTGCTCGGCTGTGGCGCCGCTTCATATTTTAGTACCCCGGATTTCATCTGCCTATCTATCACCTCGGAAAATTCCTTTTCATTATACACTTCCGGCACAAAGGATTTAAAATTAACCTCTTCGCCGTCCATAGTCATAACCCCTTCAATAAGGCGGTCAACCATACGAATTTCGTGCACATTTTCTTTTAACAGCTCCTGATATAAGCCGGAAAATTCAATATTTACTGTCTGCGAGGATTTATTCCCAAACTGTTGGATTATAAACAATAAGATAACAAACATTAAAATATAAAAACTCGCTCCTCGAAAAAATTTCCTCAAACAGAATCCTCCTCCCATCTACAATACATAAATTACTACATCCTATGATTTTACCACAATACATGTTTTAAAACAACTAAAATAACCCGGATCATAGATTATCAACCATTAAGATAGTGCCAAATAATTATCGGATGATATTTCCTGGTTCTTATCAAATATTATTTCTAATATACGGCTTGTTTTGTCGGTTATCTTGTATTTCTCACTGATCCTTAACCCCACTACCCACATAATTTCATCACCGTCACATATCAGGGGGATACTATCCCTTTCATCACGATCGACCTTATAATCAATAAAAAAATCCTTTAATTTTTTACTCCCCACTAAACCCAGGGGATAGAAACGATCCCCATCCTGACGATTTCTGACATTCAGTTCATTCTCAATTTTGTCATAATCAAAATATTTACGATATTTATCCCTTGATATTTCCTTAATTTCTTCACGTTCAATAACTCTTGTTTCAAAGGTTCCGCCTATTTCCTTTAAATCAAGGCTTCCCCCTATCGGTAGTTCATAATGAAATACCTTATCCTCTTGTTCTCCTGTGACAAAGCAAATGTTTTTATAATTTATTTTGGCAACCAGCCCCATAGGCAAGGTTATCCTTTTCCCCGTTAAGCCTTTTTGCATCAATTCCAAGACTTCCTGCACATGCTTATATTCCAGGACTTCCTGTCTTCCCAACAGTTGTTCGGCTGCCAGCCGAATCACCCTGGATTGTAGCGCATTATGCAATTTTTGTATACCCTCTGTAGGCAATTCTAATCTTTGTTCACCCTGATTATTCACCAAATCTGCATAAACCTTTTTTGCCCTCTCCTCTATAAAATCAAAATCTTTTTTTAATATTTCTGCAGTCCTGACCAAATTTGCCATAACATTTGGGTTATAGTTTTCCTCTAAATATGGAATTAATTCTAACCTTATCTTATTCCTATAATATATAGATTCCAAATTAGATTTATCGATTCTCGGTGATAGGTTATATATTTTACAATATTTTTCTATACTTTCTCTATCTATATCAAGCAGGGGTCTGATAATCTTCCCCCGTTTGATATGTATTGCCGTTAAACCCTGTAGTCCGGCCCCCCTTAAAAGCCTCATAAGTACAGTTTCTGCCTGATCATTTTTGTTATGGGCCACGGCAATTTTGGTTGCATTGGCCCTTTGTGCAACCTCTTCAAAAAAATCATAGCGAAGTATCCGTCCTGCTTCCTCTGAGGACAGCCCATGCCTTTTTGCATATTGGGGTACGTCCATACTTTTGGTAAAACAGAGCACATCCAGGTCTTCACAAAGATCGGATACATATTGAGCATCCATTTGTGCCTCTATACCCCTGAAATTATGATTTAAATGGGCACCGTATAATTTTAGATCATATTCCTCCCTGAACTGACAGAGAACATGTAATAAGCATACCGAATCCGGTCCCCCGGAGACTGCTACAATAACCTTATCCCCTTTTTCTATAAGATTATGTTCTTCAATCGCTCTTTTTATCCTATCCAACATAATATATATTCATCCTTCGCCCTTTTAATCGAAATTATTTACATGCAAAGCAATTTTCTGCTTATTTTACAAGTTTTTCTTTTGTTCTCCCCTCATTATATATTGTTGGCGGTGTATTTGCAAAACTTTTAACGTCTTTTTTCCGGCGTCCGATACATTTGTTATATTAACTTTTAAGGCCTCATTTATTACCATGTTATTCAGTTTTGCCTTTGGCCTGTCTAAACTACAACAGGGTGCATTTATGTGTAGCCAACACCAGGTTGACAAATGTACGCGATAGGATTAATATTTTATTAAATAGAAGGTCAACAGAGCCACAGCCTGTTATACTCTGATCTGGGAGTGAACAAATTGAACAGAAAACAAATCATCAAACCGGCACTCACAATCGCCACCATGATAATATTGAGCGTTATGATAATGATTATAACCTTTGGGTTCTCATCGGCTACATTAAATATGTCATTATTTAAAAGTTACTTTAAACAAGGTATGCTTATCTTTATGAATTTTATTCCCATATTCCTGCTGATGTGTTTTATATACTTAATCTCTAACAGGTTATGGTTGGCATATTTATCAACAGCCCTGATGTTTACCGCAATAGGAATAGTAAACAAACTAAAATTGACTTATAGGGATGACCCATTTACTTTTGTGGATATAAAATTAGTCAGAGAATCCCTTAAAATGACGAAAACCTATGACTTAAGCCTGAGCACAAGGGTCATAGTAATAATACTGGGTTTGATTGGGATAGGTATTATATTAAAAATATTCTTTCAACCTAAAATCAGAACCAAAAATGTGAGGACAGCTCTTATATTGTTCCTAAGTGTTTTGTCTATAGCCATATTCAAGGGTTATTATTTTAACCCGGAGGTATATGCGGAATTAGGAGACAAGGAGGTTATAAACATGTGGATTGATTCACAAACCTACCAATCCAAGGGGCTTGTCTATCCTTTTATCTATAGCATCCGGGACCTGAAAACGCATCCGCCGCGGGGATATGATAAAAATGAAGCTAAAAAAATTCTGGACAGGAACAGCTATAGGAACATTCCGGACGATATGAAGATAAATATTATATCTGTCATGTTAGAGGCATATAACGATTTTTCCGAGTTCGAAAATGTAGATTTAAATGTAGATATATATGAGGAATTTCATGAACTTCAAAAAGAATCCATCCACGGTAAATTGATAACAAATGTATTTGCGGGGGATACCATAAATACTGAAAGGGCGTTCTTAACGGGATATTTCTCCCACCCTGGATATTTTAACGAAACAAATTCTTTTGTCTGGTATTTGAAGGAACAGGGTTACAGAACCGAGGCTATGCACCCTATAACGGGATCTTTTTATAATAGACGAAACATAAATGAATATTTGGGGTTCGATAAATATGATCATTATGACAATAAATATAACCGAATTCAAGGATCGTATTTGATGGACATAGATTTTTTTGATTTTATAATTGAAGGATTCGAAAACAGTAAAAAAGACAACGTTCCCTATTTTAACTTTTCAGTAACCTATCAAAACCATGGACCGTATTCCGACGAAAAATGTTCGGACGTACAATATCTGGTTAAAAAAGACCAATATGACGACCCGAATTATAACATAATAAACAATTACATGACAGGAATAAATAAAACCGATGCAGCCCTTAAGAAATTATTTGATTATTTCAGAGACACTAAAGAACCTACAATTATAATAATATTCGGAGATCATAACCCCTGGCTCGGAAAGGATAACAGTGTATATAAGATGCTGGGTATCGATTTGGATCTGAAGGATGTAGAAGGATTCAAAAATTACTACCAAACTCCATATCTGATTTGGGGAAACGACGGGGCTAAAAAAATCCTCGATAAAGATTTGACAGGGGAATCAAAAACCATAAGCCCCAATTTCCTTATGGCCGAACTGTTTGATTGTTTGGGCTGGGAGGGCAACGAATATATGCAATACATTACAAGCATGAAAGAAAAATTTGATGTAAATCATAGATTATACTTTAAAGAAAACGGAAAATTTACTACGGAATTATCGGAGGAAAACGATAAAATTTGGCAGGAATTCAAGAATGTTGAGTATTTTTATAGTAATAATTTCGGGAAATAAATTATCAATTAAATTTGTAAACTATCACATAAAGTCCTATAATTAATATAGTTCAATAAATATTAATTTTTATATTATTATTTAAATAACCTGGGAGGAATACTGATGAAAAGGGATGTAAATATTGATTGGGAAAAACTTTCATTTGCATACATAAAAACGGATTTACGATATGTATCCAAATGGACAGATGGAAAATGGGACGAAGGTAAATTAGTGGAAGATAACACATTAACTATCAGTGAAGGGTCTCCTGTCCTTCATTATGGACAACAATGTTTTGAGGGAATGAAGGCATATAGGAGAAAAGACGGTACAATTCAGCTTTTCAGGCCCGACCAAAATGCCAAAAGAATGAATGATAGCTGTAACCGTGTTTTGATGCCGGAAATACCTGAAGAAAAATTTATTGATGCATGCATTCAGGTAGTCAAAGCCAATGAGGCTTATGTTCCCCCATATGGAACCGGTGCTACCTTGTATATCCGCCCCTTTGTTATAGGTGTAGGCGATAACATAGGTGTGAAACCGGCCTCGGAATATATATTCAGTGTTTTTTGCTTGCCGGTGGGCGCTTATTTCAAAGGCGGTTTGACCCCCGTTAACTTTATTGTAACGGATTACGACAGGGCTGCCCCCCATGGCACAGGTGCAATCAAGGTAGGCGGCAACTATGCGGCCAGTCTTATGCCTCACAGAGTTGCCGTCGAAAAGGGTTTTGCGGATTGTATTTATCTGGATCCTGCAACCCATACAAAAATTGAAGAGGTGGGTGCGGCTAACTTTTTTGGTATAACCAAGGACAATAAATTTGTAACACCGAAATCGCCCTCTGTATTGCCCAGCATTACTAAATATTCGCTGATGCATGTGGCCAAGGAATATCTGGGTTTGGAAGTGGAAGAAAGGGATGTATTTATTGACAATTTGGACGAATTCAAAGAAGCCGGGGCATGCGGTACTGCTGCAGTTATAACCCCAATCGGCGGTATAGAGCATAACGGAAAGCTTCATGTGTTCCATAGTGAAACTGAAGTAGGTCCTATTACAAAACAACTGTATGATATACTTTGCGGAATTCAATTTGGCGATGTTAAGGCCCCGGAAGGATGGATCGTAACTATAACTTAAAAATAAGGATTTTTAATCGACAATATATTTAATTTCATACCCCCTTTTTTAAAAAATATGGTATAATATAGCTAAACATAGGTATATTTTGTTTATATTGTAGAAATAAGGGGGAGTTTGTATGAGGAGTATTAAGACAAAGCTATTAGCATACTTCGGAATAATAATTCTATTATCCAGTGTAGCCATCGGTTTATTGGGGTTTTTGAACAATACAAAAGGTATGAACAACATCAAAAATGAAATACTGAAAGATCACATTACAAACAATATGAACCTGGCGACAAAGTATCTTGATGACTTTTATGGTATGTTGAGTCTGGAGGGCGAAATACTGTATGACAGTGAAGGCAACAGCCTGGAAAACAGATTTGAAATGGTGGATGCCATATTTGGAGACTTAGGAGACAAGGCTACTATTTTTGTAAAAGCCGGGGATGACTTTAAAAGGATTTCAACAAATATCATGACTGAGGAAAATAAAAGGGCAGTAGGAACCTTTTTAGGCACAGACAGTAATGCATATCAGACAGTGATGAAAGGTGAATTATATGTAGGTGAGGCAAAAATACTCGGCGAAAACCATTATACGGCCTATCAACCCATAAAAAATAATGCCAACAATATAATAGGAATATTGTTTATAGGTACGTCGACAAGTGCGCTGGATGACTCCATAAAAGTACATAACACAAGCTTAGCAAAAATAACTATAATAGTTACTTCATTGAGCCTGCTGATCTCGCTGGTTCTTACATTTTTGATAAGCAAAAATTTTACCGACCCTATAGTACATGTATCTAAGGAAATAGAAAAAATAGCAAACTATGATCTTACCGACAGCAACAATTCCTTGGACAACCTGAGTAATAAAAAGGATGAGATTGGAACCATAGCTAAATCCGTAATCAGCCTATATAGTAACCTAAGGAATTTGATTAAAAATGTTTATGATACATCCAAAAATGTGGCAACCTCCTCAAAGGAACTTTATAATACCTCTGAACAAGCATCCTTGGCATCAAATGAGGTCGCCAGGGCAATAGATGAGATTGCAAAAGGAGCATCTAATCAAGCGGCAGATGCGGAAAACGCAGCCACTAAGGTAAAAGAAGTAGAACAATTTATAGAATTAAATGCGCAAAACGTAATAGAGCTGAACACATCTTCGGATGAGATAGACAAACGAAAGGAAGAAGGTTTCAATATACTAAATGAGTTGGTCGAAAAAACGGAAGAAAATCAAAATGCGGCGAAAATTATATTTGATATCATAAAAGACACAAATAAAAATGCCGCTAACATTGAAAATGCCAGTGCAATGATAGAAAATATAGCTAATCAAACGAATCTGCTTGCTCTGAATGCTGCAATAGAAGCTGCACGAGCGGGTGAAGCAGGCAGCGGTTTTGCTGTGGTAGCCAATGAAATAAGAAAACTTGCAGAACAGGCAACCAGTTTTGCAGAAGAAATAAACCTGATAATTGACGAATTAAAAAGTAGCACGGGTGAAGCAGTTACCACTATGGAAAATGTCAGTTCCATAACACAAGAGCAAACCGAGGGCGTATTCGATACGAAAGAAAAGTTCAATATGATAGCATCTGCTATAGAAGATACAAGGAACAGCCTTGAAAATCTAAACAGATCGGAAAAAGAGATAGAAAACAAAAATGTCGAGTTGATAGAAATAATACATAACCTATCATCCATATCCCAAGAAAACGCAGCAAGCACGGAACAATCTTCGGCAGCTTTGGAGGAACAAACCGCGAGCATACACCAAATTGCGTCCTCCGGTAATCAACTGGCGGAATTAGCCGAGGAGCTGAACAAACTGATTGAAAGATTTAAAATCTGATTAAAAATGAGCAAAA
>CAZVFS010000066.1:0-8486 GCA_964626575.1 uncultured Alkaliphilus sp.
TTTCAATGAAACCCGCATCTGCTATGCCGCCTATACCGCATTTTTCATTCTTGAACACGGAATGTACCGTCACCTCTATTTGAAACGCATAATTATGAGGCTTAAACATAAATCCACCCCCCTGTTGCTTCACCTATTGCTTCATAAATCTCCCAATTCGTACATTACCAAACTCAATATAGTAAACCCGGCAGTTTCCGTTCTGAGTATTCTAGGACCTAATGTAATGATATAAATCTTGTTCTCTATGGCCTTTATTACTTCTTCTTCGGCCAGCCCGCCTTCAGGCCCGATCCAGATTCCAATTTTGTCTATATTATCCCTGTTCAATGATTTAGTAACATCTCCAAATCCTTTTTTGTCCTCGTTTTCATATGGCATTATATTTAATTGATTTCTTTTGCTATGTTCCAACGCCTCATCAAAACTGACCGGAAAATGAACAGTGGGAATTATCCCTCTCTTACTTTGTTTTGCCGCCTCCAGAGCGATCTTTTGCCAACGTTCCATTTTATTTTGCTTGTCTTTATCGCTACTAAATTGTACAATTGTCCTCTTCATTCCTACCGGCAAAATCTCGGTTATTCCTAATTCTACGATTTTCTGTATAATCAGGTCCATTTTATTCCCTTTAGGAATTCCTTGGTAGAGTATTACCTTAATAGGCGGTTCCCTGGTCGATTGTTTTTTTTCTATAATCGAGAGTATTATATTGTCTTTTCCGATTGATTGTATTTTGCAAATATATTCCGTATTTGCACCGTCACATATTTCAACTGTATCTTTTTCCCTAAGCCTCAGTACTTTTGAAATATGTTTGACATCTTCATTTATAATAATAATTTGATTTTTCACAAGATCAATCTGATGGGTATCAACAAAAAAACGATGCATGCTATTCTCCCTTTATTTGGGAAACAATTGTCGTCCATTCCCCCATTGTCCCCACCTCTACCACTTCCAAACCATTCGCCATCAAATTCTCTTTGACTTCCTTCGTTTTGTCTGAAATAATTCCTGAAGCAATAAAAAGTCCACAGCTATTTAAAAACCTTTTTATATCCTTGCTTAAAAGTATAATTATATCCGCTGTAATATTCGCTACAATTATATTTGCTTTTCCCATAACCATGTCCATTAAATTTCCATGTTTTATTTCTACAATATTGTCAACTTTATTTTCCGTTATATTTTTCCCGGCCACATTGACAGCCACCTCATCACAATCCACACCTATAACCTTTTCAGCACCTAATTTAGCAGCCACAATGGACAGTATGCCGCTTCCACAACCGATGTCAAAAACAGTACATTTTTCGGAGATATGTTGTTCTAATTGTTGTACACACATTATCGTGGTTTCATGGGTACCTGTACCAAATGCCATGCCCGGATCCATTTCAACAATAATTTCATCCTGCTTCGGCTCATACTCTTCCCAAACAGGCTTGATTACAATTCGGTTGCCTATCTTGGTAGGTTTATAATATTTTTTCCATGAAGTGTCCCAATCCTGTTCATTTACTACAACAGTACTGACCTCCCCCGCACCAATATTTAATCCAAACTGAGGTAAGGCAGCCACCAACTGTTTAACTAAATCTATTTTATCTATAAGGTCCGAGGATTCCGGGATATATCCCTTTACTATTGCCCCTTCTTCCAGATTAATCAGAGACTCGTCTATATAATCCCATGTATTTTCATCGTTGCTTGCTAAAATAATATCATGCGGGTCCTCTATTACGACCCCGGACACGCCTGCATCATAAAGCACGTTAGCAACCGCCTCTATTGCTCCGGTAGTAGTTTTTATCGACACCTCAATCCATTTCATTAGATCACATCTCCTAATGGTGCACTAAGTTTCTGTATATTATACCCTTTAATTTTAAAAGTTAGCAGTTTAATATTTATTATACACCAAAAACATCTTTCACCTTGTTAAAGAATGTTTTTTTTTGCTGATGTATTTCCTCGCCGCTCTCGGAAGCAAATCTCTTCAATATGTCTTTTTGACTTTCTGAAAGTTTTGTCGGCACTTCTATTATTACCTTTACATATTGGTCACCCTTGCCATATCCTTTTGGATTGACAATGCCCTTTGATTTCAATCTGAATACGGTGCCGCTCTGTGTACCTTCCGGCATTTTATATTTTACTTTTCCCTCAAGTGTAGGAACTTCCAACTCATCACCCAGAGCCGCCTGAACGAATGTAATAGGCATTTCACAAATAATATCGTAACCGTCTCTTTTAAATATTTTATGCGAAAGTACATTAATAGCTACATATAAGTCTCCCTTAGGCCCCCCTCTGCTCCCGGGTTCACCTTCACCACGTATAGATATTATTGACCCGGTATCCACACCCGCGGGTATTTTTACCTTCAATTTTCTTTGTTTTTTGATTCTGCCTTTACCGCCACATTTATTGCACGGAGTTTCTATGACAGTACCTTCCCCGCCGCACTGATTACATACACTTGTTCTAATCATTTGGCCTAATGGGGTTCTTGTAACGGTTTGCATCTCACCGGTTCCATTACATTTGCTACATACACTGGTTGAGGTCCCGGGCTTTGCACCTGTTCCATCGCAAACATTGCAAGTATCATTTCTATAAAATTCGATTTCCTTATCTGTCCCGAAAGCCGCCTCTTCAAATGTAATAGTTATTCCATACTGTAAATCCGCACCTTTTTGTGGCCCCCTGTTCCTTCTGGAGGATGCAAAACCTCCTCCAAACATGTCAAACATGTCAAACATGTCAAATCCACCAAATCCACCAAATCCGCCAAAACCCCCGGCATCATTTCCACCTACACCCGCATGGCCAAATTGATCGTATCTTTGTTTTTTTTCCGGTGAACTCAGTATCTCATAAGCCTCATTTACCTCTTTAAATTTTTCCTCCGCTTCCTTACTATCGGGATTTCTATCCGGATGATATTCCATAGCCAATTTACGATAAGCCTTCTTTATATCTTGTTCGTTTGCATCCCTGCCAATCCCTAATACATCATAATAATCGCGTTTGCTCACTGTTCCACCACCTTGCTAAATACAAGAATATTTAGTACAGATAAATTTCCGACCTGAGTGTCTGCCTGTCTCCAGTAATTTTGAGGACACCTTAAGGTGTCCTCGAATAAATAAATTGTTATTAATTTCAGTCCTCCGAAGGTTCATCCTCATCTACAACTTCATATTCCGCATCAACTACATTATCTTTATGGGCAGTACCCTCACCCTGTGTTTCCTCTTCAGTCCCTTGCGCCTGTGCCGATTGCTCATACATTTTTTGTGTTATCGGTGTAAATGCAGCATTCAAGTCTTCGATTGATTTCTTTATATCTTCTACATTACCACTTTCCACTGTTTTTTTCAACTTTTCTATTTCTGTTTTTACCTTTGCCTCTTCTTCGGGACTTATCTTGCCTTCCATTTCTTTTAATGTTTTTTCCGATTGGTATATCAAACTATCTGCCTGGTTCTTAGTTTCTATCGCCTCTTTGCGTTTTTTATCCTCTTCAGCAAATTGTTCCGCTTCCTTAATCTTTTTTTCAATCTCCTCTTCACTTAAGTTAGTCGATGCCGTTATTGTTATTTTTTGCTCTTTACCTGTCCCCAAATCTTTAGCGGAGACATTTACAATACCATTGGCATCAATATCAAAGGCGACTTCAATCTGGGGAATTCCCCTCATTGCCGGTGCTATTCCGTCCAATTTGAATCTTCCTAAGGTAACATTGTCCAACGCCAACTGTCTCTCCCCTTGCAGTACATGGATATCAACAGCAGGTTGGTTATCCTCGGCAGTAGAAAATATCTGGCTCTTTCTTGTAGGTATTGTTGTGTTTCTCTCTATCAATCTGGTAGATACGCCTCCCAATGTTTCAATCCCCAGTGATAACGGAGTTACATCCAACAACAGCACATCCCTGACTTCCCCTGTGAGTACACCCGCTTGAATAGCCGCACCTAATGCAACACATTCGTCCGGGTTAATCCCCTTATGCGGATCCTTGCCTGTAATATTTTTTACAAGCTGTTGCACTGCAGGAATTCTGGTCGAGCCACCCACTAAAATTACCTTATCAATATCATCGGGTGATAAACCGGCATCGCTTATAGCCGTTTGTATCGGTTTTTTGGTCTTTTCTATTAAATGTGAGATCAATTCCTCGAACTTGGCCCTGGTTAAATCCATATTTAAATGTTTTGGTCCTGTACTGGTTGCAGTAATGAACGGCAAATTAATATTAGTTGTCATGGTACTTGAAAGTTCTTTTTTCGCCTGTTCTACCGCCTCATTTAATCTTTGTAAAGACATACTGTCTTCTCTTAAGTCTACGCCTTCTTTTCTTTTAAATTCCTCGGCGATATAATTTATTATTTCTTTATCAAAATCATCTCCGCCTAAATGATTGTTCCCATTAGTTGATAATACCTCAAATACTCCGTCCCCAAGATCTAATATGGATACATCAAAAGTTCCTCCACCCAAATCATATACCAATATTTTTTGCTGTTCTTCTACCTTATCCAGTCCATAAGCTAAGGAAGCTGCCGTCGGCTCATTTATAATCCTCTGGACATTTAATCCGGCAATTTTACCGGCATCGTGAGTTGCCTGCCTCTGGCTATCCGTAAAATAGGCCGGTACGGTAATCACCGCATCTGTTACAGTTTCCCCCAGATAAGCCTCGGCATCTGTTTTTAGTTTCTGAAGGATCATTGCTGAAATATCCTGGGGTGTATATTTTTTCCCATCAATACTTATTTTATGGTCCGAACCCATTCGCGTTTTAATTGACATGATTGTTTTGTCGGGGTTTACAACAGCCTGTCTTTTCGCAGGTTCCCCTACAATTCTTTCTCCATCTTTACCAAAAGCCACAACAGACGGTGTTATTCTATTACCTTCACTATTTGTAATTACAACCGGTTCCCCGCCTTCTAACACAGCAACACATGAATTTGTAGTTCCTAAATCTATTCCTATAACTTTACCCATATTATCATTCCCTCCTCAATATATGCAGATTAAAAATCCCATTTATCTTCTATTTTGACACCTTAACCATCGCCGGTCTCAACACTCTTTCATTTATTTTATAACCTTTTTGAAGAACTTCTATGACATAACCCGGTTCACACTCCACTTCTTCCTGTGCTATCGCATGATGAAAATTCATGTCAAAGGGTTTGCCCAAAGCCTCAACTTCCTCTATACCATGTCTGGCTAAGGTATCTATCAATTGTTTATATACTAAATTGATACCAACTAGTATACAATCAAGTTCCCCGGGATTGTCAGGCCTATTTTGGGGCTGTATGACCTTCTCCAAACTGTCTACTATATCTAACAAATCACACCCAATTCTTTCGTTGGCGTAAATAAAAATTTCACTTTTTTCCTTTTCAACGCGTTTTTTATAATTCGTAAAATCTGCCCACAATCTTTGATACTTGTTAAACATATCCTTGTATTGGGCTGTTTTCTCCGCCAATTCTTCCTCTAAACTAACAGGCCTTTCTTCTTGCTCATCCATTTCGTCTATAACAGCCTCTAAATTACTATCGGCTGTTTCTTCATCCCATTCCGATGTTTCAATTTCTTTTCCTTTTAGTGCTCCAATTTCTTCATGTTCAGTTTCCTTTTTAATTTTCTTCACCATCCTTCACCTGTCCTAATTAATTGTCATTATTACTATGTAACCCACCGACAAAAAAATCAAATCAATTACATAGGTAATAGGTAGTAGTGTAGAGCATAATCACTCTACACTATTACCTATCCTGATATTTTATTTATGTTTACTATTTAGTAATTCCATAATAAATTCACTGACTTGGGTCATCACGCTCACCACAGTAGAATAATCCATTCTTGTAGGCCCTATAATACTCAGCCAGCCCAAAATTGTATCGTCCATTTTGTAGGTAGCGGTAACCAAGCTGCAATCTTTCACTTCCTCATACGCATTTTCACTGCCGATTGAAACATTAAGTCCTTCGTCTTCAAAAGAAGTAATCAAATTACTCAATAGCTCCTTTTTTTCCAGCAATTCCAAAAATGATTTTGCCCTTAAAACATCGTTATATTCCGGAAAATTAAATATATTCATAACCCCATCCAGGAATATATCTATGTTATTGATTTCATCTAATGATTGAAATATTTCAAAAATTATCTTTTCAACCAGACTGCTTAGATGTACATATTCCTCGCTTAATGTTTTAGTCAGCTCTGTTGTAATATCCTTCACGGACAAACCGTGAAGTTTGTCGTTTAAAAAATTAGACACGGCCTGAATACTGTCCCCATCAATTTTGTCATCCAGCCTGAACACCGATTTTTTTATAATGCCCTTGTCGGTAATTATTATCACAATCAAATGATCACTGTTGATAAGTATCAATTGAATATGCCTTAATCTGCTCTCTTTTATCTGGGGTGCTAAGGCAATAGCAGTATAATTGGTCAGCTGTGATAATATTTTTGAGCTATACTGCAACATCTGTTCAATTTCCCCAATTTCTCGGAGCAGATCCAACACCAGACAGTCCTGTTCTATGGCCTTTGTCTTTTTCAAAGATATAAACTGATCCACGTATAATCTGTAGCCCTTATCCGACGGGACACGCCCTGCTGATGTATAAGGCTGTATAATAAACCCCAAATCTTCCAAGTCCGCCATCTCATTCCGAATGGTTGCCGGGCTTATCCCGAGATTATACCTTTTTGACAATGTTCTTGAACCGACAGGTGCCGCAGTTTCAATATAGTCTTGAATAATGGCCTGAAGTATTCTTAATTTCCTTTCATTTAACATAGAACCACCTCGGGTTGTTAGCACTCTATGTCATTGAGTGCTAATCATTATATCTATAAAATATCATTACATCTTATTTTTGTCAATAGCTTTTATGAAAATATCAGTCTAATAACATCTCCCGGAAAACAACATTAGAAAGGTCAATACCACTTTGGGTGAGTCTGATGTTTGCACTGTCGTATTCCAACAAGCCCTGCGCTGAGAATTTTTTAATCTGTTCCTTATATATCTCAAAAGGTGAAACATTAAACCGCTTAATAAATTTTTTGACAGAAATCCCTTCCGTCAATCTTAAACCCAAAAACATGGTTTCGCTTATTTCATCTTTGTCTGAAATATCTATCTCGTTTTCTACAGGTGTTTTCCCATTTTCCACTAAATATATATATTTTTCTATGTTGTTTACATTGTTGAACCTTTTTTTATTAAGATAAGAATGAGAACCCGCACCTAAACCTATATATGGCTCATTATACCAATATACCATGTTATGTCTGCATTGAAATCCCGGTTTCGCAAAATTGGATATTTCATAATGTATATAATTTTTTTCTTTTAAATATTTGATTGTATTATGATACATTTCTAATTGTATTTCCTCATCAGGAAGTACAATTGTTTTATTCTTTACCCAATCACTAAATGAAGTACCTTCTTCAATTATCAAACTATATGCAGAAATATGGGGTATGTTTAAAGACACTATCTTCTTCAAACATTCCCCTAAATCTTTCTTGCTCTGACCCGGTAATGAAAACATCAGGTCCGTATTTATATTTGAGAACCCTATCTCCCTGGCTTCCTCCAAATTTTTTAAATAGTCTTCAAAACTGTGAATTCTGCCCAACGTTTTCAGCAAAACATTTTGGCATGCCTGCAATCCTACACTTAGACGATTAATTCCAATATCATAATATTTTGTTAGTTTATCATGACTCAGGGTGCCCGGATTGGCCTCTATGGAAATTTCAGCATTATCTTTAACATCATAGTGTTCTTTTATTATGTCCATAATAACGGCTATCTGACCACCCTCCAATATGGAGGGAGTACCTCCGCCGAAAAATATTGTGCCTATTTTATGGCTGTCCAAGATAGGCTTATACATTTTTATTTCTTTTTTTAATGCTTCTATATAATTTTTAATCAGGTGTTGCTTGCCACTGTAAGAATTAAAATCACAATAATAGCATTTTTTTTGACAAAAAGGAATGTGTATATACAAGGCAACCGTATTCATATTTTCACCGCCAATTTGTAATTTACATACAAATATAGATACAAAGGGCAGACACACAGGTCTGCCTCTGCCATCCAGAAGCCGGATATCAGTTTGCCGGTGTGCCGGACTTTTTTGAACTCGGCACCCCGGCTTTCGATCTCCGGTCTCTAATAGGCAGACACACAGGTTTCTGCCCCATTATAAAAATGTGTCGTTGATTTATGATTAATCATCCAACTTGAGCACGGACATAAATGCTTTCTGCGGAACCTCTACGCTCCCCACCTGTCTCATACGCTTCTTGCCTTCCTTTTGCTTTTCCAGGAGTTTTTTCTTCCTTGTTATATCCCCACCATAACACTTAGCCAATACGTCTTTCCTGAGTGCCCTGATAGTTTCACGGGATATTATTTTGTTTCC
>CAZVFS010000067.1:0-8365 GCA_964626575.1 uncultured Alkaliphilus sp.
GCGATCATCATATGAAAGACGAAGAAATTTTAAAAGAAATATCGAAGCATGGACTTTTTAGGCTATTTTGGAAAGGTAATAAAACATATAACTTTGTGAAGACCAACTAGGCGGCAAAAGGGTGATAAGAGGGAACATACCTAATCTATCTAATTTATAAAATGTAAAGGGACATTTCGAAACCACTGAAAAACGGTGTAAGAATATATAAAATTGAATAAATGAATAAAAAGAATAAATAGGTGTATAAAAGGGCAAAAACCCTCCTAATTTGGTATAGTAGTTAGGAAAAAAACACAACTTAGCTTAATTATTGAATGTCTAAAGGGGTGAGGTTATGGCGGACAGAAATAACACTAATGATATATTTAACATTGTTAAGGAAGACTTTAATTGGATAGTTGAAGATATTACACAACATAAATCGCTGACATCGATAACGGTAAAAAATATTTTATGATAGAAATTTAGGAGGGTAAGGATGACGAAATTTAATTGGACGAATATAACCAGGGACGATGTTCTAAAGGCGATAAATATTTTTAATATGGATAATCCGGAATATCCTGAGCCAAAAGTTACTTTTCTTATATATAAAAATCAGAAGTTGCCTGCTAAACATATAAGAGGAATGGCATACAAAGTTGCATATGGTAAAGATATTAAGAAAAGTGACTATGGCGGAGGAATGGAAACAGTCAGATTTTTTGAAAGACTAGGATTTGAAATGCATTATACAGGAAAGACGAAAAGGGAGGATAACAAAACCGGCGGAAAGAAAAAATTAAAGGAGGGGAAGGGTAAAATAGACTTACCGGCCAAAGCGGGCCCAAATCCCGATGTAGAAACAAAACCGGTAAAGACTGCCATTCCTTTAAAGGATGTTATTGAACAGAAAAATGCTCTTCAACTTTTACTTAATATAATTTTTAATGGTGACCTCGTATGTGAAAAGACGTTTCCCTGGTTAAAATCCCCAAGTTCAATAGAGGGAAGTTATAAGGACTTGTATAAAGCATTATCAGATTATAGAGGAGACAAAACTTTTGCAAAAAAGAATATAGTTTTAAGATGTGATTTCGTATGTGAAAGTAAAAAAATTATTGTTGAGTATGATGAGAGGCAACATTTTACCGAGGCCAGAAAAATATCTTTGCTATCATATACAGATATCAAGTTAGATTATAATAGGGAGTTATGGATTAAGGCATGTGAAGATATTCAAGCAAAAGACAATCATCCCTTTAATAGAGACGAAATAAGGGCTTACTATGATAGCATTAGAGATATTGAGGCAAGTAGAAATGGGTACAAGTTAATTAGAATAATGCATGGTCAAATGGATTTTGAGTCGGACAATGCGGAAGCTGAATTAAGGGAGTTATTAGGAACAAGCAATGCCGATAAGACAAAAGAAATAAAAAGTGAAACTGGGATTATAAGTAAGGATGGCCTTAAAATAGGACTATATTTACAAACAGATGAATTAAAGAACAGAAAAAATTTTTATAAGGCCTTAAGGAAAGCGAGAAAAAGTGAGTTTGACATATTAGTGCTACCGGAGTCTTCCTACTTTCCCTTTATTACCATGGTAAAGAAGTCAGATATCTTTAATGAAAGAGATGTTTATAGAATATATGAAGCCGGCCTTGATTTAAGTAAAAAAATAAAAAAGGCTATTATAATTAGTAGTATAGATAAACATGACACAATTTTTAGCTTTTATGCTAATGCTTTTGCAGATGAGAATGAAACAGAAGTTGCCCTTTATGTAAAACATACCGCGACATATTCTTCAGCTTTTGATTCTAACAGTTATGATAGGTTAGCACATACCGTGTTTGAACCAATAGTATATAAAGGTTATAGGATAGGAATGACCATATGCTACGATTGCAATCATTCTTTATTTAGTAGATTATATGGATTGCAAGGTATAGATATTTTAATTAATTCTACAGGTGGAGATGTGGTATATGATAAGTGGTATAAATATAATAAGGTGAGAGCCATAGAAAACTCCTCTTATAATTTTGTGACAATGGGCGGAGACGGGACTGTTTCAAATCCAAAGAATTATGTATATGGTTTTAATAGACAGGGGAAAGAATTAAGACCTATTAATGAAAAAGATGGCGATGATAGGTTAAATATTCCTGGAAACATTTATATATATGATACAAGTTTAGATGATGGGGAACCAAGTATAGATACAAGTCTAAATCAAGCAAAATCAGTAAATAAAAACCATCACCTGGAGCTACCTGTTGGTAGGACCTCTGAAATTTTGAAGAAGGCTAGGAAGGTAAGGGAGAATATATATATCTATCCTGCAGGAGATACAAATATTATTTTTTGTGTAATAGAAGGGGATGATATTCTAAAGCCTGAAAAAGTTTTATCTTTACTATACTCAGAAGATCTGAACGAGGTAAATAACAAACGGTATATTATTATAAATAAATATAAATCAATAGACGAGGAGTTTTATGGAAATAAATTATCTGTAGTATTAAAAGTGCGTTCTATGGAAAATTTCTGTGCAGTAATATTAGAGTCTGATAACATTAATAATTGTTATCAATCAGGAAAAAATAGAACTGCCCAGGTTATAAAGGATGTAGATGGATTGTATAAAATAGATCTAAGCAGGACAACGGGACCGGAGGCAATATGGAAAAACAAAATTGGAATGAAAGCTAGCTGGCGAAAAAAATTTCAGTGGTTGATTGACAATGCTAACAAGATATAAATTTTAAATCTACTATAATATATCTTAATAAAAATAGACTAACAAGAACTGGATGATTAACAACCAGAGGTGCATCTTACAAGCAGAAATGCTTGCAAGGTGTTTTTTTATACGAAAATAATGTCCAATAAAGAGGTATTTTGCCTATAAGGATGGGAATTATGTTCAAAGTATGAATAATTTGTTATAATATACTTATCATGACAAATTAAACTATACAAAGTATAGGGACTAAGTACAATATACGGAATAATATGAAGGTTACAATCCGGCTATAAACACAATTATTGACATTGATGATAACTAATTGGACAAGTCGGTTTATTTTATAAGAAATAATATTTTGTATAAGGTTGGAGGAAGGTGATTAAACAGTGAATGTTTTTGACGATTATTCCATGCTTATTACAAAGGGTGACTGGCTCCTAAATGTTGAAAAAGAAACAATAAGGGAAAACATATATAACAGAAATCATGGAGTAAAGGTATTACAGGTCTTTTCAGATAATCCATATAGGTTACTGGGTATCCCCGCGGATATGAATATTTATGATGTTGATTGTAAATATGACAAGCTTATAAAAAAATTAGCTTTAGACATAGAAATAAGAACAGATTTTGATATGGATGTGTTGGGTGAGATTAATAGAGACCTCGGGACTTTACAAACAGCACTTTATGAAATTCAACACAAACCTTATGGACTTGCATGGTTCAAAAAACCATATTTGAATGATAGTCTATTCATTGATTCTTCACAAAAAAGAGTGTTTTCGTCCAATTATGACATCAACAATTTCGAATATGACGAATTTGTGGTAACATTTGTAAATATAGTGTTGAATGACCCCCTATGCAATTACATTTATCATTGGTTATACATACTCAGACTTATAACCTTGATGTATTCGGCGAAGGGTGAATATTGGGACAATATTCTGCGCAGCAGGACCCAATTGTTGTTAGGAAAGATTTCTGTTGAGGAAATGAAAAACAATTTTATTACATATTTCCTGGGGCCAATAACTAGATTGCTAAGAGGTGCCATCGACAAAAAGAATATTAGATCAGTGACGAACTGGTTTTATATTTTATCTTATTCATCACTGGAGACCCAATTTATAGAAGATCTAATAATAGGTATAAAGGATTGTCTTGATGATATAGCAGAAGATATTTATGAAGAGATTGATAAGTTTTTTAAAGATGTTGTTTGTAGTAAGATATCACCAAACGCCAACAGGTTTTCGGTAACATCGCTTGATGAAATTAGAAGAAAAATGTATGGGATAGAAGGTAAATTAAGAGGAATTTTCGCTATTATTCCTAAGGACACTCAAAAAGGAAAAAGGGTGAGAAAACCATTGGCAACGTTGTTAAACAATGTTGCTGGCATATATTATTCGCATGGTTGCTATGCTGAACATAAAATCATTAATAGTGTTGCAGGTTTATGTTCTTATGATAGCTAAAGTTATACGATGTGTTGTCTATAAATTTAAATTTTAAACAAATCTATTGAATAATGCAATTACTAGTAATTAGATAAGATTAATAGTAGGGAGGAGTACTGATGAGACAGTTTTTTAATTACGCTATTGATCTGGGGACGACAAATTCATGTATTGCAAAATTTGAGGACAAGGAACCCAGGATTTTTAAAAATATTGATGGTATGGAAACAATACCTTCTGCGGTATATGTAAACAAGAATGGCAGGATTATTGTTGGCAAGGGCGCCATTGATAAATCGGCTTCAAATCCTGATGATACGGCATTTGAATTTAAGCGATTGATGGGTACCAAACATAGTCAATTGTTTAAAACAAGTGGGGCGGAACTTACACCGGTAGAGCTGTCGGCAGAGGTGTTAAAAACATTAAAGGATGAAGTATATAGGATTAATGGAGAGGTAGTTGAAAATGTTGTGGTTACGGTTCCTACCGCCTTTAATTCTCTACAGTGTGAGGCTACTTATGAAGCAGCAAAACTTGCAGGTTTTACCGGTATCGTTTTACTTCAAGAGCCGATTGCAGCTACAATGGGATATAATGTAGATGCCACCGGGAGAAATATTTATATGGTATTTGATTTTGGCGGCGGAACACTTGATGTTGCGATAATTTTGGTAATAAATAGGAACTTGAGGGTGATTAACAATGAGGGCAATAATTTTTTAGGCAGCAAGGATATCGACAGGGCAATTGTTGATGATGTTATTATACCTGAACTCGCAAAAAAATATAAAATCGACTCAAGAAAAAATGAAATCCCGTTTACCAGGAGGTTATTAAAATATGCTGAGGAAGCGAAAAAAACGCTGTTAACCAGGGATGAATACATATTGGATATTTTTGAAATAGGCAAGGACGACGTAGGAAGTGAAATGGACATTCAAATATCAATTAATTGTGATACGTTAAATGATGCAGCGATGCCGATTATAAAAAGCTGTATAGATGTGGCCAACAAGGCAATCAATGATGCAGGTATAGAAAAGGAAGACATTAAGGAGATTCTCTTAGTTGGCGGTGGCACATACTTGCAATCGTTAAGAAATGAATTAAAAAATCATTTTGTTGCAACGATAAATACCACCCAAAACCCTATGACAATAGTTGCAAAGGGGGCAGCAATATATTCTTCAAGTTTGTATGTTCGGAATGAGGAAAACACCGATGAAATAAGCGTGCAAATTGAATATGACAACATGGTATCGGGTAGCAGTTGCAATGTTATGGGTAAAGTTTTAAATTCTAATGATATTAAGGGAATTAAGGTGGTAAGGGATATTGATAAATGGTCCAGTGACTGGCATTTTATAAATGAATTGATTTTTGAAATTGACTTGGAGTTAAAAGAAAATGTTACAAATGAGTTTCAAATAATATTAAGAAATTTTAAAAATGAAGAAATAATTCCCCAAGGTGGCTGTTTTAAAATTTTAAGTAAGGCCGATAGTGTAAAATTGGTGGCCCCTTTGCTACCACATTCATTGTCGCTGGAGCTGGACGATGAAACAGGGACCAAACTCACAAAAATGCTCTATAAAAATACACCTATACCTGCAAGAAAAATTCAAACATTTAGAACTGTGAGAGAGCTTATTCCGGGAACTGAGGAAAATCTGACAATAAAATTATGGGAGGGTGAATCGGAAGATATTGGCCTATGTGAGTGGATAGGGAATATCTATATTTCGGGTGAAGATATCATATATCCTATTCCGGCAAATACTGAAATAGAAATTGATGTTTCAATTGATATATCCAGGCGTATTTCCATAGACCTTTGTATTGAATATTCAGATGTATTTAAAAGCGATACAAAACTATACAATTATGAACCTTTGGATATAAGCAAACCTATGGGCAAAATGAAATCCGGAATACAAGAAATAATAAATCAGCTGTCTGTATCTAGGGGTAAATTTGATGATGATTTTGGAGCGTTGCTTCCTGAGATAGATGATTTAATAGCAAGAGCCCATGCTCTGTATCTGGAAAATCATGAATTACTTGGTATGGTCCCTATCGATACGGAGGGGGTATGTAAACTCATGGACAAAATTAAAGGCTTGAAAAATGATTTTAATAATATATATAAAGAAACTTTGCGAACTGAAGAAAATGTTGTTAAAGAGGACAAAGGCCATGAATCCAATCGTATAGAGATTAATGTTGAGAAATATGGCAGTGAAAAGGATAAATCCTGTTATGAGGAGCTAAAAAAATTATTGAAAGAAAGCCAAAGAGAAAAGGACAGGAAAGGAGAGAAGCTTTA
Source organism: uncultured Alkaliphilus sp. (assembly GCA_964626575.1). GTDB lineage: Bacteria > Bacillota > Clostridia > Peptostreptococcales > Natronincolaceae > JAAZJW01. The sequence continues at coordinate 6,536 of CAZVFS010000067.1, forward strand.
TCGCCAAAAGGTAAAAGAACTGCACGATAATATTTGTAGAAATAATATTGATTTTTGGTATGATTATTTGAAAATGCTTAAAATTTTTAGGCTGTCAAGTAGCAATACTGAGGAATTTGACATGTGGGTATCGAAAGGGGAAGAGGCGAAAAATAATGATTCTATTGAAGGTGTTTTAAATGCGCTTGGGGGGTTATTAAACCTAATCAATAAGAGTGATTTAGACACGGTTGCAGAGCAATTTTTACCCCCCGGCATAAGGGAATGAAATTAAGAATCCTGGCTTTAATCATAAGATTAAGAGTACTAGACATTTTTTGTTATGAAATATAGAAATTATATTGTTTATGCTGATCCTAAAAATGATAAATCGGTTGAAATATTGATATATAAGGAAAAAACAAAAATGAAGGTCGGGGAGATATTAAGGCCTAAATGCTGTCTTAAGGTAAGCATGAAGAATAGAAGAAACAGTAAGATGGGGAAAAGGTAGAATGCCGTCTGAATTTCAAAGCAAAGGAGGCTTTATAAATGGGGTTATTCGACAAAATGAAAGAACCTGTATTTCTAAAAGAAAATAGCAATGCTGCTGAACAACTTGAAAGGCTAAAAGCCTTGGAATCAAAGCTAAATGATAAGGCTAAGAAAAAGTTAAATCAAGAAATGAGATACGTTGAATATGGAATAGCAGGGGAAAATAACATAGCTTTCGAACTTAAGAATAGTCATATGCCCATGTATATTTTACATGATATATATTTAGAAGATGGGGATCTGAATGCTCAAATAGATTATTTGGTATTTACAAGAAAACTATGCTTTGTCATTGAATGTAAAAATCTAATAGGAGATATAGAGATCAATAGCAGTGGAGATTTTATCAGAACAACGGAATTTGGTGGGAAGAAAAAGAGAGAGGGGATTTACTCTCCAATCACACAAAACCAACGCCACCTAGAATTAATGAAAAAGGTTAAGATAGAAAGTAAAGCAAATATTCTTAGGAAATTTTTGGCGGGGAAATATTTTGATAATTTTTATAAACCTATTGTAGTTTTGGCAAATTCCAAGACAATTTTAAATGCTAAGTTTGCAAAGAAAGAAATTAAAAACCAAATAATCAGGGCGGATCAGCTAGTAAATTATATTAGAGAATGCCATAAAAAATCCAAGGAAGCAGAACACTCTGACGAGGAGCTACTTGCATGGGCACAATCATTTTTAGATTTACATATAGAAAGAGATAAAGATTATACCTCGAAATTTGACAGATATCTAGTAAACAGCGAGAAAGATATGAACAGCGGAGAAGATGGATTGAAGCAACAAACCGGTAGTAATAAAGTTGAAAGTCCAGGGCGAAGCAAAAAGTCAATCATATCAGACAATGAAGATGTTGAAGAGACGGGAATTTTTAAAGAGCTAAGGGCCTACCGGCTTAATAAAAGCCGTGAAGAAGGAATTAAACCATACTTTATATATAATAATAAACAATTAAAAGAATTGATTTTGAAAATGCCGATTACGAAGGATGAATTAAAGACAGTATCAGGCTTCGCAGATGTGAAGGTTTCAAAATATGGAGATGATATTATTAAAATAGTAAAGAAACGTAAATGAACCGCGGTATCTGTCCCCATGCTTTTATAACAAGTTGATAAGGGATAATATTCCTGGTGTCATTAAGAACAGTGGCAAAAAATGCACAGTTGAAACAGTGGAAGAGGGATTAAATTGTTAAAGGTATTTTAATAAATGCACCGGGGACTATCCCTGGTTTTCATATTTAGCATAAGGGCAAGCCTGTTTGAATAACATTACATATGAAAA
>CAZVFS010000068.1:0-2870 GCA_964626575.1 uncultured Alkaliphilus sp.
GGCAATGATAGCCCCATTGCATCCTTGCCGGCGGAAATAGTACCGTCGGCAGAATTTTATGACTATCATGATAAATATATAGCAGGTACTACCCAATTTGTGGTGCCGGCCGATCTGCCGGAAGATATAACTGAAAAGGTGAGAGATATGGCCATTAAGGTGTATAAACTTTTAGACTGTACGGGGCTTGCGCGGGTAGACTTTTTTGTAGAAGACGGGACTGATCGTATTTTGATTAACGAAGTTAATACCATGCCGGGTTTCACGAAAATAAGTATGTATCCCAAGATGATGGAGGTTACGGGAATTAAATATGAGGATTTAATAGACAGATTGATAACGCTTGCTATCGAGCGTTTTAATGAAAGAAACAACTGATATATGTATATGTAATGGGGACGGTTCCTGTTGCACAAAAATGCAACAGGAACCGTCCCCAGTGCACCGCTAACGGTGCACCAAGTGAAAGAAACAACTGAGAGATAGGGCATATTTTAGGCAAGAAACGGCAATTACTATCATTAGTATAAATATTAACAATGAACATATAGACTAAATTATGTTAATATGATAGAGTTATACTGAAAACAAAGGATTTAAAATAATATTTACAAGGGGAGGAAAATTTATGTTTGTAGATGAGACCATCAGGGGTTTTATGGATTCATTGGAGAGCAAAGATTCGACATTAGTAGGAGGGAGTGCGGCGGCTTTAGCGGGAAGTCTGGGAGCATCTCTTATGCTTATGGTTGGTAATTTAACATTTGGTAAAAAAGCCTATGAATCTCTGGACGAAGAAACTAAGAAAGCCTTTCAAGATAGTTACGACGGATTTGTTAAATTAAAAAATGATTTATATGATTCCATTGATAAAGATAAGGCAGCATTTGATGCGTTTATGGAAGCACTCAGAATGCCAAAAGATACGGAAGAACAGAAAGCCGAGAAAAAAGGAGCTATGGCACAGGCAACAACAAATGCTTTGGAAGTTCCGTTAGAAACTGCCAGGCAAGGTCTCAATATACTTAAGATCGGGAAAGTATTTGCGGACCATGGAAACGCAATGGCTATTACAGACGTAGGGGTAGGTTCACTGATGGCTTATGCAGGAATAGAAGGAGCCCTGTTTAATGTATACATAAATTTAAACAGCATAAAAGATGAGGCTTATGCTGCGGAGAAAAAGGCGGAAAGTGACAACATTATAGCCGAAGCCGCAAAGATTAGGGACGAACTGCTAAAAATAGTATATAGCAGGATAGGATACTAAAACGTATCAAAGGGACGCGTGTCTGGTTTAAGGGGACGTTTCACTTGTAACATTTTGTATGTTCTGAATTAAGTTAGAAAAAACATCTATACTAATTATGGTATAGATGTTTTTTTAGCGCGTGGTTATACAATCGCACAACATCAAATTTTTACATTGCAAAATTGTCGTTATTGTGGCACTATTTAATTAGTCTACGCTAAATATATGGGAGTTGGTCGAATGAAAAACAAGGCGGTAATTTTAGGCAGTAACTATTATATAGGTCTAAGCGCTATCAGATGCCTGGGCATTAAGGGGATACACACCGTAGCTATAGACTATTCCAACAAGGATAGATACGGAGCAAAGTCGAAATATTGTTCCGAAAAACCGATTGCTCCCCATTATAAAAAAGATAAAGAGGGGTTTGTCGAATTTTTAAAAGAGTATGCCAAAAAACAGGCCTTGCCCCCGGTCCTTATACCATGCCATGACTCCTATGTGGAAGTTGTAGACGAATATCTGGATGAGTTAAAAGAATTATATCTTATTCCTCAGACTAAGGCGGGATTATATACCAGGTTGATGAATAAAGAAACCTTGCATAAACTTGCCACGGAAAAAGGAGTAACCGTACCCGAAACAGTCAGAATAAACGAAGATAATTTTTATGAGAAAATAGAAACTATAATCAAGTATCCTTGTATTGTAAAGCCCACAGATTCATCGGCTTTTGTAGCAAGGTTCAGGAAAAAGATATTTAAGGTTCATAACAGGAAAGAATTAGAGGAAGCCTTAAAAAAGGCACACGATGCAGATTTGGAAGTAATCGTGCAAAGGATCATACCGGGATTTGATGATCATATGTATGCCTTTGACACATACTTAAATCAAAATTCCAAGGTAACCCATTGGATGACCGCTCAAAAATATCGTCAGTATCCCATAAATTTCGGGGCTTCCGTATATACCGGACAGAAATATGTTCCCGAACTCTATGATATAGGGGCAAAATTCCTAGAAAGTGTTAAATATAAAGGGTTTGCTGAAATAGAATTCAAAAAAGATGCACAGACCGGGCAGTTCTATTTAATAGAAATAAATGTGAGAATCACAAATTTCAATAATTTAATTTATAAAGTAGGGCTTAATATCCCTTATATAACTTATATGGAAATGATAGGACAACCCCTGGAACCTAAGGCTATCACAAGAGATATAAACCGCGTGTTTTGGTATGCATATGAGGATATATTGGCTATAAAAGACTATATTAAAACCGGACAACTGTCCTTTGGAGGGGTTGCCAAATCTTTGCTTAGACCAAAAGCATATGCGATATGGAGCCTAAGCGACCCTAAACCTGCATTTGAATTTTTTAAGATGACAATCAGAAATGTTTTCAATAAGGTCATTCATAGGAATTGATGTTGTTTGTGGTCAGTGGGAACAGATTCTTTGACTATTACCATTTGTCATTCCGAAACGGGCAGTATTAACGAGATAAACGGGGAATCTCGACTATACATTACCTGAGCTAGAAAAGAGGTTAAACAGTGATTAGGTTAAAACAACTGTTAAAAGCAATAGAAGTTAGAGATGTTTATAATGAAAAAGA
>CAZVFS010000068.1:2970-6451 GCA_964626575.1 uncultured Alkaliphilus sp.
GGGACAGTCTCCATAAAAATAGATGATTGTTTTATTCCTTCGGATCTTACAACACCGGAGTCTCTGGATTTGCAGTATTATTTAAATGAAATGGTGAACAAGAATGTTTCGCATGTAACAATGGAGGTTTCATCTTCCGGCCTCGAATTATACCGTGTGGAAAAAGTTGATTATGATATAGTTACACTCAACAATATCAGTCGTGAACATATCGATTTTCACGGTTCCTTTGAAAGATATTTTGAGTTTAAATCAGAGCTCATAAAAGAGGCGGGTGAAAAGAGTGTGGCCATACTTAATTTAGATTGTCCATATTCCGAATCTTTAGTAGACAAGACAGAGGCACAAGTGGTTACATTCGGACTAAATAACAAATCCGGGCATATTATCTGTAAGAATTTGGACATAACTACCGGCAGGGCTAAGTTTACCGTCGAGATTTTGAAACGATTTAAAATTGACGGCAAAGAATATGTGCCGATGGAATTTGGTGTTGAACTTGCGGTCCCAGGGCTTCATTCCGTATATAATTCTATGGTGGCCATTATAATTGGACTTTTATGTGATGTGCCGGTTCTTACAATACAGGATGCACTGAAAACATTTGAAGGTGTAGAAAGACGTTTTGAATTTATATTCGAGGATGATATTAAAATTATAGATGATCATTTTGCCAATGTCGGGAATATAAATGTTACCCTGGAGACATTAAAATTCATGGATTATGAAAGCCTTCACCTGGTGTATGCGATCAGGGGGGAGAGAGGGCCCACGGTAAACAGAGAAAATGCCGAAACAATTGTAAACTGGGCTCCCAAACTCGGATTAAATAGTATAATTGCAACCAGAAGCATATCCCATGTGACCTCCAAGGACAGAGTGACGGATGAAGAGCTCAAGGCATTTAAAAAAGTTATGGATGAGGGCAACATAGAAGTAGATCTGTATGACGAATTACCGGATGCAATAATAAAGGCTATCTCCGAGGCAAAATCAGGTGATTTGATACTTTTAGCAGGATGCCAGGGGATGGATTACGGGGCGGAGATTGCGCTTAACCAAATTTATAAAATTAGAAAAGACCTGCCAAAAGAGGTGATATTCAGGCCTTTAGAGAAGAGGGTAGCGGGTATGAGCCCACTATCATAATGTACTTGAATATATAATAGGGCAGGGTTTAATTATAAAAAACTCGGTTTTAGACACAAAGGAGACAGAGCATTGCAGACAAATGAAAACAAGATGGGTGTTATGCCTATTAAAAAATTATTGATAAATATGTCGTTACCCATCATGGTATCTATGTTGGTAGAGGCACTTTACAATGTAGTAGACAGTATATTCGTAGCTCAAATCAGTGAAAATGCGCTAACTGCAGTTTCCCTGGTTTTTCCTGTGCAAAATCTCATAATTGCCATTGCCGTAGGCACAGGTGTAGGAATTAATGCATTTCTCTCCAGATCTCTTGGGGAGAGGAATATCGAAAAGGCCAATAGTGTGGCTAACAATGGTATACTGTTGGGATTGATCAGTTATGTTATATTTTTGGCGTTTGGTCTTTTATTTTCCAGATCTTATTTTACATTTCAGATCGATGATGCGGAAATTATTGAATACGGTATTCCTTATTTGAGAATTATTTGCATAGGATCTATTTGTAGATTTATTCATATTGTGTTTGAACGATTATTATTGTCCACGGGGAAAACCCTTTATACCATGGTTGCTCAGGGAGCAGGTGCTATTGTTAATATTATACTTGACCCTATCTTTATATTCGGACATTTTGGAGTGCCCGAAATGGGAACAGCAGGAGCGGCGATAGCAACGGTTATCGGCCAAATAACGGCAGCTACCCTTGTTGTTGTTTTTAATTTTAAAGCAAATAAGGAAATTAGTATAAATATGAAAGGCTTTAGGCCAAATTTAAGAATTATCAAAGATATTTATTCCGTGGGCATTCCTTCCATCGCTATGATGTCTATTATTTCCGTTACAACCTATGGAATGAATAATATTTTAAATAAGTTTTCCTATACGGCTATTGCTGTTTTCGGGATATATTTTAAATTGCAGAGCTTTATATTTATGCCGGTTTTTGGTTTAAACAATGGCATGGTCCCCATTATCGCCTTTAACTATGGTGCAGGGAGCAAGGGGAGACTCATCAGAACTATCAGGTTAGGCATTGTATATGCTTTTTGTATTATGATCCTCGGTTTAATTTTGATACAGATATTGCCCGGTAGGATATTAGCACTCTTTAAAGCGTCGGAGGATATGCTGGCCATAGGGATTCCGGCACTGCGCATTATCAGTATAAGTTATATTTTTGCGGGTATCAGTGTTGTAGCGAGCGCGATATTTCAGGCTTTCGGTAATGCCCTGTTGAGTTTGCTCACTGCTGTTTCGAGACAATTGATAGTGTTGCTACCTGCTGCTTATGTGTTATCTTTATTTAAGAATATAAATCTCATATGGTGGTCATTTCCCATAGCTGAAATAATATCTTTGGTGTTGAGTGTTGTGTTTCTTAAATATATTTATGATAAAAAAATTGTGTCGGTAGGAGAACGGCGCAATTCAAGTATATGGAAAATGGGAGACATCTATCAGGACCTATGATTATAAATGTTTATCAAACTTGACAATCATTCTGCAAAACATTAGTATTTAATGAAAGAATACGGCGAAACTATTAGAAAATTTGGGATTTTATATATTTATACGGCTGCCTGGTTTAGCATATCAAAGAAAGGAACTGCAACATGAATCCTGTACGTAGGAAAATCAAAAAAGAAATCCTAATTGGTACCCTTATAATACTGGTCCCGGCCCTGGTAATCATAATAAACTTGTTTAGTAGTAAGGTAAAAAAGGTTGTTACGGTAGAAGCGGGGGCAGAGGCGCTGAATGTTTCCGATTTCATAAAAAGCAAGAAAAACAGTGGAATATTTGTTGCAGATTTATCCAAAAATAACTTGAGTACACCTGGGGTTTATGATGTAAAAATACAGATAGGTAAAAAGGTATATTCTTCGAGGGTAGAGGTGGAGGATACGATTGCTCCCACGGGGAAAACAACAGACCTGGAGATTTGGGCCGATGAAAAAGTAGAAGCCGGGGAATTTGTACAAAGTGTTATAGATGCTACGGATGTCGATATATATTTTGCAGAGGAACCTGATTTTGATAAAATCGGAAGACAGGAAATTTTAATCATACTGGAAGATACGAGTGGAAACAGAACACAGTTGGAAGCGCTGCTCAATATAAAAAAAGATGCGGAGCCGCCGGAGATAATCGGTGTACAGGATCAGACCGTTTATGTGGGTGCTAAAATTTCCTACAGGCAGGGAGTCACCGTCACAGACAACAGGGATGAAAATGTAGATTTAAGAATTGATAGCAGTGGTGTGAATTCAAAAAGGATAGGCACTTATGAAGTTGTATATAGTGCTGTCGATTCTGCCGGAAACAC
>CAZVFS010000068.1:6551-8307 GCA_964626575.1 uncultured Alkaliphilus sp.
AAGCAAGGAGATCAGCTATGCAAAACAATGTATTGGAATATTTAGAACATACCGTAAAGCGACTTCCCAATAAAATTGCTTATGCAAACGAAGAGACAGGTATTACCTTTAAAGAGGTCTATGACCAAGGAAGGGCTATCGGCACGTTTTTAAATAGGCATGGACATTATAAACAGCCCGTTGTAGTATTCATGGCGAGGCACCCGAAGACGATTGTAGCGTTTTTCGGTGCTATATATGGGGGCAATTTTTATGTGCCTGTGGATGAGGAGATGCCTCGGTTTCGTATCGAATTGATACTGAAAAATTTAAAACCGAGGGCTATTATTTGTGACGAAACTACAAAAGAAATCGTAGAAACATTCGATTATAATGGAAAAGTATATCTTTATGATGACATTATAAAAACGAGCATCGATGGGGACATAATACAAAATGTCCGGGACGCTGCCATCGATACGGACCCAATCTATGTTGTGTTTACATCCGGTTCAACCGGTATTCCAAAGGGGGTAGTTGCCTGTCACCGCTCGGTTATCGATTACATTGAATCCCTGTCGGAGGTGTTGGGATTTAATGAAAGCACGGTGTTTGGCAACCAAACGCCATTGTATTTTGACGCATGTCTGAAAGAATTATGCCCAACCTTAAAATTCGGGGCGACAACCTACATAATTCCAAAAACCTTGTTCATGTTTCCACTTAAATTGGTTGAATTTTTGAATGAACATAAAATTAACACCATATGCTGGGTGGTTTCGGCTTTAACTATTATATCTTCCTTCAGGGTGTTTGACGGTCTAGTTCCTAAACACTTGCACACCGTTGCTTTTGCCAGTGAACTATTTCCTGTCAAACAATTTAACATATGGAAAAAGGCATTGCCAAATGCCAGGTTTATAAATTTATATGGACCGACGGAAGCGACAGGTGTATGCTGTTATTTTGAAGTGAATCGTCATTTTAATGAGGATGAAATTTTACCTATTGGAAGGCCGTTTAAAAATACGGAAATTATACTGCTGGATGATGACAACAATATACCCGCCGGAGGGGAGTTAGGGGAAATATGCATCAGAGGGACCTCCCTTACATTAGGTTATTATAAGGCATTTGATGAAACTAATAAGGTATTTGTGCAAAATCCATTGAACGATTCATACCCGGAGCTTATTTACCGGACAGGCGATCTCGGAAAATATAACGAGAGGGGCGAGCTCGTATTTGTCTCTCGAAAGGATTATCAGATCAAACATATGGGACATCGAATTGAGCTCGGGGAAATTGAGATAAATGTAAACATGCTTGAAGGTATTAAAAGTACTTGCTGTGTCTATGATGGCAATAAAGGGAAAATTATACTGTATTATGTGGGAGATATAAACAAAAAACAAATCACTGCAGATTTAAAGCAAATGTTGCCAAGATATATGATTCCGAACCATATAGAAAAATTAGAAACAATGCCTTTGACTGCAAATGCAAAAATAGATAGAGCATTTTTAAAAGAAAATGTTAACACGAGAAAAAAGGGGAAATAAATATGGACACCTTATTAGCAATTTTGGAAGATATGCATTCGGACGTTGATTTTGAGACTTGTGAAACTTTGATTGACGACGGTGTTTTGGATTCTTTTGATATTATAACGTTGGTTGCCGAGATTGACAGTGAGTTTGATGTCAGAATCCCCGTGGAGGAGATTATACCGGATAATTTTAATTCTGCCAAGGCATTATACGCTTTAATTGAAAAA
>CAZVFS010000069.1:0-8277 GCA_964626575.1 uncultured Alkaliphilus sp.
TTGCTTAAGTATGGCGTGAAACCATCCTTAAAATCTTGAAAATTAAAATAACCCCTGTTCAATATTGTGTTCAAAAGATATAAATAATTTGAAATTAAAGCACTGGTAACAACAATTGAGACTATTCCTCCCAATATCCCAAAAAACCCTAAACTCATTGATAATATGATAGTAGCCGTAGAATAAAATAACCCGGTAAAAATTATGGGCCAATTTCTAATCATGCTCGTTAGGGCTTTTTTTGAAATGCTACGGTTTGTATAATAGATATCCTTGAGTATTTCCATTTATAATTTGCCCCCTATCCATTAAGATTTACTTTATAATACTTACAACTTTCAAGTGCCTTACTTTCCATTAGATAGTCAAATAAGACAACTACTTGTTCTTGCTCTATTTTATTAATTTTATATCCTGTTGCATCAAGTCCTGTAACATCTATATTAAATAATTCAAAATGAACCTGTTTTATAATTTGCTTTGCAGGCATATCTGCATATAAAGGTAGATATCTTTTTATATTTTCATCCTTTTGCAAAAATCTATGGCATTTATCTTTAAAATCGCTCACATTTATTCTGTTTAACATTGGTGGCAAAAAGGAAGTTTTTGTGCCTTTCAAAAAATCTAATTTTAAAATTTCCTTGAATATTTCCGGGCTGCCAAATTTATTAAAATTGTAAAATTCAATAAATATTTCATACAATTTATTTTTACTGTGTGATACATGATGGTACCCGTTATTTTTCCAATATTTCCATAGTTCTTCGAAACATCTGAAACTGCTTGAATAAAAATTTTGTATAACAAATTCAATGCCATTAGTAAATATACCGGAATTCCAATACACCTCTACCATTTCCTCTATTCCTTTTAGCCTAAGTATATCACCGAACGAAAGCCATGTTGTTTCCATAACTTCATATGGCGGAGCATCCGAATAAACATATCCATAGTCCGGGGACCTGTCTCGCAACCCGGAACCCCTAAGTAATTTTAAAAACCCAACCTGAAGTTTTTCCGGTCTGAGTTCGAATACATCATCAAAAGATTTCCTGAATGAAAAATAGTCTTCTTTCGGCAACCCTACTATTAGATCTAGGTGCTGATGTATGTTTTTGCCCTGTGAAATTCTTTTAACTACTGAACTCAGTTTTTCAAAATTCGTCTGTCTGTCAATTTCCTTTAATGTCTCCCCGTTGGTAGTTTGAACACCTATTTCAAACTGAAATAGTCCTACAGGCACAGCCTTTAAAAATCCTAGTAGTTCATCATCCAAAAGATCCGCTACAATTTCAAAATGAAAATTTATTTTCTCTTTATGATTTTCCAAAATAAAATTCATAATATCCATTGCATGTGACTTTTTGGTATTAAAGGTCCTGTCCACAAATTTTACCTGTTTTACACCTTGATCAATAAAATATTTTATTTCCTTTTTTACGCGTTCCAGGGACAAAAACCTAACCCCTGGAATAGTCGATGACAGACAATATTGGCAATTAAACGGACAGCCTCTGGAACTTTCGTAATACAGGATTTTATTATCTTCCAACCTCTCTCCCTCATAGGGAAACGGTAAGCTATCCATTGGGGGCGCGATACTTCTCGGTTCTGTAAGCCTTATTTGCCCTTTTACCCTGAAGGCTATACCTTGTATTAACGAATAATCATCATTAGTTTTCAGCGAAAGTATGAGTTCCCTAAACGTTTTTTCGCCCTCTCCGATAACAACAATGTCAATCGCGTCATTTTTCTTCATAAAAGTCCTTGTGTCAAAGGATACTTCGGGTCCTCCCAAGATTATGATCACTTCCGGCATAACCTTTTTTACATGATTAGTTATATAACTGATCATATCTATGTTCCATATATAACATGAAAAGCATAGAATATCGGGATTATAATCATAAATCTCCCGTATGATATAGCCTACGTTATTATTGATAGTAAATTCTTTAATTTTAACATTTTCATGCAATATATCAATTACTGATTTTTCTAAATAACGCACGGCCAAATTTGTGTGAATGTATTTTGCATTCAGCGCTGTTAACAACACCTTCATAGTTTGTCTTCCTTCACAATTTTACAATTAATTATATATAAAAGCCTGTAATTTATAGTTGTCATTTTATCTAACAATTATAGCACACATTCTATTTTTTAAAAAATAATATATATTTGCTAAAAAATATAATCGTTAACTTTTTGGGATATATGTGCTATTATTATAGTTGTTGTCGAATTCAATAAATATTTTAGCTATAAATAGAAAACTAGAATGGTAAACGGTGATGTTATATGCTTCCCCAAACACATAAAATTATTTCAGAACATGTTTACGATAATATCAAGGATACGCTCCATGTCGATTTAAATAAACGCAGTTTAATCTATGGTAGCATCAAACCGGACATTGCGTATAGCTTGGCCAAACTCGACCATTTTAAGCCACAATCCTTTGACTTTATTTGTGACGAAATCAATAAATTATCTGACTATAGTTTTGAATTAAACAAGGAATTTGTTAGATTTCTTTCAAGGCGTATAGGCGTTGTAACACATTTTATTTCTGATTTTTTCTGCATTCCGCATAATGATCGTTTAACCTATGAAAATAACTTTATAGATCACATAAAGTATGAACATCAGCTTCATCAACTGTTTAAATCTTTCGATAGCAAGATTGGCATATCAAAGGATTATTTTAATATAGGCAATGGTAATCCTGATTCTATTAAAGCCTTGGTTGATGATTTTCATTTGCGATATATAAAGAAGGGCGAAAGTCCTATAAATGATCTGTATAATTCAATCTATGTATCATCAATTGTCGGATTGTTTATAATTTATAACATATTAAACAATGGTATAATAGTTAATGCAGCGTAAAACAGGACGGGAAACTTCCCTTGTCTTGTTATGTTTTCTTTAAAAACCTGTACTCGCCGGTTTTACTTTTAATTATCAATTCTATGTGATTTTCCGACTGTCTCCTATCCTTAATTATAATATTATTTAATATAGGATGTTTTAATGTTGTTCCTTTTTGTAATGTAAACAGGTCCATTCTCATGTCTTCATTTTTAAAAGGTTCCCTGCCAATCTTATATTCCCTCAGTTTAAATAAATATTCATTCATACTATTAATAAAAATATTATCTTTTATTTCATCAATTTTTACCTTGTCTGTTTGTCCCGCCAGTGCTAACAGTGCGTACATGATAGTGCACACTTCTTTTTGGTCTTGTTGTCGGTATTTAACTACGGATTCCCCCCTATGCAATTTAAAAAAATTGATAAGTGCTAATAAAAATATATCTTTGCTGTGGAAAGCATCAGCGCTATAAAGACCGGCAGCTTTTATTCGGTCCAGATCAATCAAATAGTTGATCTTTTCCTGTTCAAATTCAATTTTATAGTTTGACGGCAATTGCCCTCCGGAACCCTGCTCTAATTTTAAAAGTTGCAGGTTTATCAAATAATCTTTTAACTCGTCAATCAGTTCTTCCCTCTTGATCATTGCATTATTCATTAACAAATAGATTGTTCTAAGCAGCAAAAGTCCTGTTAATATTACTTGTGGGTGTCTATTTATATAAACAATGTTTTTATACGCCTCTTCCTGCGCAGCGACAAAGTTTTTATTTACCAAAACTATCGGAATAATTCTGGAAAATGCCTCTCCCCTTTTATCTTTCCAATAAAAATCACTTGTATAGTAGTCCTTACCCGAATCTAATTTATTCATATAATTTACAGGAGTACCGCATCTATAATATTGCCATAGTTTTATTTCTTCCGCCATTCTTATGTAATCTATTAGAACCCGGTTTTCTTTCTTATTATCGATAAAACATTTGCAATTAATCAAAGCTAGCTGTGTGATGTAACTCCATTGCCCTTTTTGCATCTCGAATTCTAAATCCCGATCATACAGACAGCTGAAGGGTTGCAAACAACCATGTCCATTGCTGTTCTCCTCTAAAAATCCCAATGCATCCCCATATGCCATATATGAGAGCATATTAATGTTTTTTTTGCTGCTTCCCAAGCCCATTACCCCCTAGAATATCTACAAGCTCTAAATTACATTCTCCCCGGCGCTTGAATTCCTAACAATCCTAATCCTATACTTAAAACTTGCTTAACCGCAAAAACCATGACCAATCTTGCTTTTTTTAATTCTTCATCCTCTACCAGTATAGAATGTTCATGATAAAAACGATTGAAGGCCTGTGCCACATCAATAATATGCCTTGTAATGATAGATGGTTCATTTTTCCTTTGTGCATCCTTGACAACCTCCGGAAATTGTTGAATCTTTTTCGATATCTCCAAAGTTATGTCATCAATCAATAATTCCGGTTTGAAATTGCTATCTATATCGGTTTCTGCTTTTCTCAATACACTGGCAGCCCTCGCATGTGTGTACTGTACATACGGCCCGGTTTCCCCTTCAAAGTTCAAAATTTTATCCCATGTAAAAGTATAATCTTTTATTCTATTGTTAGATAATTCTTCAAATATAACAGCCCCAATACCTACCTGTTTAGCTACCTTGTCGATGTTTTCAATATTCGGATTTTTTTCATCTATGATATCTTTTGTTTTCTCTATGGCTTTGTTCAGTGCATCCTCCAGAAACACCACCCTACCCTCTCTGGTAGACATAGTCCCATCCTCTAAACTCACCATCCCAAAGGGTACATGAATACAATCTTTTTCCCATTCAAAACCTAACAACTGTAATATTTTTTTCATCTGTTGAAAATGAAGGTTTTGTTGGGAGCCTACGACATATATATTTTTATAAAAATCATAAGTTTCCTTTCGATAAATAGCAGCCGCAAGATCCCTGGTAATATATAATGTAGAACCGTCACCCTTTCTGATTAGGACAGACGGCATTCCAAAGGGCTCCAAATCCACTATGTCCGCGCCTTCGGACTTTTTTATGATACCCTTCTCTTCCATCATCTCTATAACTGCAGGCATTTTGTCCGAATAGAAGCTTTCGCCTGTAAAGGAATCAAAAGTGATATCCAGCATATCGTAGACCCTGTTAAATTCGTCCAAGCTGACCTCTCTGAACCATTCCCAAAGCCTTACAGCCTCCTCATCTCCGTCTTCCAGCTTTTTAAACCATTGCCTGCTTTCGTCCTCTAATTCCGGTCTAACTTCTGCTTCCTTATGAAATCTGACGTATAAATCCAGCAAAGTTGCTATTGGATTTGCTTTTACCTCTTTTTCGTCTCCCCAGTTTTTAAAGGCTACAATTAATTTTCCAAACTGTGTGCCATAATCACCCAAATGGTTAATTGCAATGGTATTATAGCCTAAAAATTTATATATTTTATATAATGAATTACCTATTACTGTCGTTCTAATATGTCCTATATGAAAAGGCTTGGCTATGTTCGGCGATGAGAATTCCACAACTACATTTTTCCCATTGCCTATTAAACTGCCGCCATAGGTTTCTTTTCTGAGCAACACTTCCTCAAGCACCGTCTCCGTGAAATACTTTTTATCTATAAAAAAGTTTAAATAACCCCCGGCAATATCAATTTTATCTATAAAATCGTCCCTATCTAAACCCCCGGCTATATCGTCGGCTATAATATTTGGGGCTTTTTTAAAAATCTTTGCCAGCTTAAAACAGGGAAATGCAAAGTCCCCCATTTCGCTATTCGGTGGTATTTCTATCATAGTTGTGATTTCCTCTTCTGTAAGCTGTGGTATGCTTTTATTCAATATTTTGCTTAATCTTGTTTTAAAATCAATCATCGTGTTCCCTCCTCAAGTTTCCTTCGTCTATATTCTGAGTATTTAATAAAAAATGCGGTCACAAAAAACTGCATTATTTGAGATATACAATGGTTACACCGGCCCCACCTTCTCCATAGGCCCCTTCCCTATATTTTTTAACATGTTTGTGTTTTTTAAACATCTGTTTGAGTCCCGCGCTCAAAATCCCGGTGCCCACACCATGAATCACTGTTACATGGGTTAGGCCTGCAATATAACTGTCATCCAGATATTTGTCGACTTCCAACATTGCCTCCTCGAGGTTTTGCCCTCTTACATCGATTTCCGTATTTATATTTCGCGCTTTAGACCTGAATATTTCGCTGGCGCCGGTTTTCTTTGCTCCTTTTTCCGGCTCGGCTCTTTCTAAATTAGATACGTGCATATTTACCTTCATAATGCCTACCTGAATTTGAACCTCACCATTTTCGTCTTCCGGCGAAATGACATAACCTGTTTGATTAAGAGGCAAAACCCTTATCGCCTCCCCCGCCTTTAGATTTTTAGGTGGTCTCTTGTTTGCTCTGACCACTAATTTCTCTGTCATACCTTCCGAAAGTTTGTCCATTTTTTTAGAAATATTCCGGCGGGCTTCCTCAATTTTTCTGTTCATCTCTTTTTCTTCCGATTCAGCCTTAAGCAATTTCAAGTTGTTTATGATTTCATCCGCGTCTGATTTTGCTTGTTTAATAATTTTATATGCTTCCTTTTTGGCTCCTCTGACAATTCTTTCCCTCCGCAATTGCAGCTTTTCATTTTTTCTTTCATATTCTTCCTTTAATTTTTCAGTTTCCATCCTGAGTTTTGCGGCTTCCAGTTTTTCTTTTTCCGTAATAGACCTGTCTCTCTCAATGTTTTGCAGCAAATCCTCAAAATGAATGGTTTCTTTAGTTAACAAATCCCTTGATCTGCCAATCAAAAAGTCCGGCAAACCCAGCTTTTTCGAAATTTCGAATGCGTTGGATCTGCCCGGTACACCTATTAACAACTTGTAGGTTGGGCTCAATGTCTCCACATCAAATTCCACGGCAGCGTTTTTTACACCGGCGTTTGACAGCGCATACTGTTTTAACTCACTATAATGAGTAGTTGCAACCACTGTTATGCCCATTTCCTTCAGGTGATTTAAAATAGCCATGGCCAGGGCGGCGCCCTCTGTAGGATCAGTGCCCGCACCTAACTCGTCGAGGAGTACTAGGGATTTAGGGGTTACGCTGTTAACAATAGTAACTATATTGGTCATATGAGACGAAAAGGTGCTGAGGCTCTGCTCTATGCTCTGTTCGTCTCCGATGTCCGCAAAAACCCCGTCAAATACAGCCATTTTTGTACCATATGCCGTCGGGACATGCAGTCCGCTTTGCGCCATCAATGCCAATAGACCCAGGGTTTTTAACGTAACAGTTTTCCCGCCCGTATTAGGTCCGGTAATTATCAATATATGAAAGTCATCCCCAATCCAAATGGTGTTTGGTACCACCTCGTCAGCTTTTAACAGGGGATGCCTGGCTTCTTTCATCATTATTTTCCCATCTGTGTTCAATTCCGGCTCTACGGCTTTCATCTCCAAAGAAAGCCTTCCTTTTGCAAAAATAAAATCTAATTCCTTCAAAATAATTTGATTGGATTTTATATCTTCGGCCCTTTCGGCTACCATTGCGGAAATCTCCATCAAGATCCTCTCTATTTCAATTCGCTCTTTGATTTTTAATTCCCTGGCTTCATTATTGAGTTCCACAACAGCCATGGGTTCTATAAACAAGGTAGCCCCGCTGGATGATCTGTCATGTACCACACCCGGTATACCGGCCCTGTATTCTTGTTTTACCGGTACCACGTGTCGATCTTGTCTTATGGTAATTATAGCATCTTGCAAATATTTTTGATTATCCATTGAGGTTATTATACTGTTCAGTTTGTTTCTGATAGACTCATTTTTGGAAGCTATCTGCCTGCGTATACGTTTTAGTTCCATACTCGCATTATCGGATATTTCTGTTTCGTTAACTATACATAAATCTATTTTGTCTTCTATCTCTTTTAAGGAAACAAGCCCCTGAATTAATCCCCGAATTATGGCATATGTGTCCCTACTGTCTTCTTTCTCTTTTAAGAAATTTTTCAATCTTCTGGCTACCGCTAATGTTTCCTTTAGTTGTAACAACTGGGCGGGATCCAGATATGAACCGATTTCCGTCCTTCTGATATATTGTGAAACATCATTGATTCCACCTAGAGGCACATTGCCAAATTTAATTAATATGCTTTGCGCTTCGCTGGTTTCCTGCTGCAGTTGTTTTATAATATCTAATTGCGAAATTGGTTGTAAGCCTCTTACCTTTTCCTTGCCTAAAGAAGAGGTGCACTTTCCCTCAAGCATATTTATTATTTTGGAATATTCTAAAACTCTTAAGCTTCTTTCATTCATTAAGGTCACCTCGTTATCTATACAAAGTTTACCTG
>CAZVFS010000070.1:0-2878 GCA_964626575.1 uncultured Alkaliphilus sp.
GAATAAATTCTCCGCTACATTATTTCTCGCCTCTCATTTCCCAAATTTTTGTGACCAGTACTGTCATATCGTCCCCAGGGATGTTCTGTGTAAATTTGAGTGCGGTATGGAGTATGCCATCCGCCACCTCCCTGGGATTCAAAGATTTATTATTTTCCAAATACTCTACGAGCCACTTTTCTCCTTCTTCTTTGTTGGAATCTATTATTCCGTCGGACACGGTAATAATTAAGTCTCCATCTTCCAATTTTTGAACGTTCCCCGTTACTTGTATATCCGTCAATATTCCTATAGGTAAGGTAGGAGTCGCGACTTCCTCTATCCTTCCGTCTTGACGTTTTATAAAGCCCGGGGCACTTCCTATTTTAATAAAATCCGCCGTTCCCTTATGTAAGTCAATCAACACCATATCCAAACTGGCAAACATCTCGTCAGATGATCTCAGCATTAATATTGAATTTATGGTTTTGATTGCCATATCTCTATGGAAACCCGCTTCCATCATTTTTTCCAACATATCTACGGTAACACTGGACTGTAGGTGTGCTTTATCCCCTGTACCCATCCCGTCACTGAGAGCCACCATGTATTGTCCGTTTTTCAAATGCGTAAACGCGTAACTATCACCCGATAATTCGCTTTCTTCCTTGGTTGCCACTGCAAATTGCGTTAAGACTGCATATTTGTCGGCTTCGACCAAAACAAGACCGCATTCCTCCTCGTATTCCGCTAAATCATAGTTGCAGGTTTTCGAAATCAATTTTGTGCCTAACGCTTCGGATATTACAGAGATAAATTTTTCCTTACACATATCTTCAGCAAAATAAAATCCTTTATCAACAATCACTTCTAAATTACCTTCTGAACTGTTAGTCACCATTACATCCTTAACCGACAGTCCTGCTTTATCCAAGGCAACATAAACAGCATCTTCCAGTTCTGTATCAAACTCTGATCCTTTATTTACTTCCAGAGCCAACTCTGCCAAAATTTTAGCTACTCCCTTCAGTTGTTCGCCTGCCAGTCCTCTGCTTTCCATCAATCTTTGTTCCCACATTTTATCTAAATGGTTGAACTCATAAAAATTGGCTACATATTCCATCATCACCTTGGGCCTGATGCATCTCTTTTTCATGGTCTTAGGAAGATCGTCGTGCCTTAAAGCCCCCTTTTCTTCTATATGTATGAACATATCCAGTATTCCTTGATAGGTAGTATTAAAGTTTTTATCCCAGCAACTTCTTTTCATGCCGCAGCTATAACAAACCTTGTTTACTACTCTTTCAATCAGTTTGGACAGATCCTCCTTATCATAAAATTCATGCTTTTCCGATGTTTTTTCAAATGTAGCCGAAAGTTCCTCAAAGGTAGTAGCATACCCTTTTAGTTTTTGATATGTGAGCTGTTTCATTCTATGACTATAGGTTTTGCCGGAATTTGAAACAGTTATTCGGGTATTGCAAAATTGCCCAATTCCGGCGATCAGGGTTTTGGGTAAAGTTAAAAACAATACAAAGGCAGCTATACATTCTTTAAACTGAATAAATATTTCGTAATATCCGTTGATATAAAATGTCAATATTGCGTTTCCCGCCAAAAATCCAAAAGCGCTGCCTACCTTGCCGATGTCCTTAAACACACCCGCCAATAGCCCTGAAAATCCGAATATTCCTATTATGACAGGTGTGCTGCCTGTAGACATACTCGTTATTAACCCCAGAGTTATGCCCACCGATGCGCCAATACCCGCTCCGCCATTGTAAGCAAATAAAATTGTTATCAATATTCCCAAGGTATTTTTGAGGGAAAGTCCCCAGATGTATACTTCGTTAATCCCCGACAATGTTAACGCCGTAATTATTGCTATGCATATTATTTCTTCTGCTGAAAGTATCTTTCTGTTTACGTCTTGCAATGCTACCGGAATAGCATAATGTGAAACATATACCGCAACAAATATTACCACACTCTCGAAACCAACTATTATCCAATCGTAGAGATAGAAGCCGCCGAATGATAAAAATAATGCTGTGGTGAATAAATAGGCGGTAGCCCCTATCAATGAGGTCTTAAAAATTTTTATATTCCTCAGATCCAGTACGTATTGGAATAGACAAAATATTATCGCTATTGCAAATCCGTAAGGTATGCTGCTGGAAAGTCCCTGTGCGGTGACTATTCCCAGAAACGTAGTCACACCTAAAATTCCAAATTTGCGGTCTTTTTGGCTGAGAGCCGTAAAAAAGGCTATTCCGAACGGTGTAAGTCCTTGTAATATTGATGCCCTGCCCAATAAGAAAGCCACCAGATGCAGTAAAATGATCCTTATGTTTATTCTTTGCAAAGGGCTTGCTCTGTTTCGATCAACCGATTGCATGCTTTCTAATTCTACATAGTCTCTTTGATATGGCAATATTGTCGGCTTGTCCATATTAACACTCCTTTTTTCGCAGTCTCGAAATCATGGGGAAAACCACGGGGACAGGTCCCCCGGTCAAAACAGACTGACCATAGGACCAGTCCCCATGATTTTCCCGTTTGACCACTATTTAACGATCGTCTATGAGAATCATATCAAATCTTTTCTAGGGATTTTGTCAATATTGGTGGACAAGCCGTAAAAAGTTTTTGACATTTATAGTAATAGTTTTGACAAATTAGTTCAAATATGTAGTGTGTGGGACATGCATCATATACCATATGTATGGTTTTTGGTTTTATCATGCTATTTATTTGACGAGGGATGTTTATATATGGGGAGAAGTATTTTGAGCGGAGAATGAATTCTCCGCTACGGGCTGGGAAATGGGGACAGGTCCCTCTTCCCACATTTCCTCATTTGGGGAATGTGGGAAGAGGGACCTGTCCCCATTTCCCA
>CAZVFS010000070.1:2978-6012 GCA_964626575.1 uncultured Alkaliphilus sp.
TATTGTAATCCCGGCTATAATTATATCCGCTCTTTTAGGATGGATGCCCTTTAGTTGTTTTATTTGTTGTACTGTTAATGGTAATAATTTTTCTTTTAAATTATTTATGTCTTCCGATGTTAATTTATAATTATGTATTTTTTCCGGGTCGTAGGGGTCTAATTTTTGATGTAGGGCCGCCAGTGTGGTTATTGTTCCGCCTATGCCAACTGCTGTAAAGGATGCAGGGGGAGCGTGGGACCGGTCCCCATGATTTTCTATTGTTTCATATATGGCTGTTTCCATTTTCTCATAATCCCCCCTATCAACAGGATCCGTGGTGATAAATTTTTCTGTCATTCGCACCGCCCCTATGTCCAGGCTTATGGTTTTTATGATATTGCCGTTTTCTGTTCCCAATATCAACTCTGTGCTGCCTCCGCCTATGTCTATCACTATAACGGGAGCACAGGGGTGGGATATAATGTCTGCGGAGAATGAATTCTCCGCTGCGGGTAACCGGAGGTTGTCCTTACTGTCCGTTTCGGAATGACAATAGGATTCTTCGCGAGTCAAACTTATTCTATCCACCTCAGAATAACATTTTAAACCCATTATTACACCTTTATAACCCAGTTCTGCTTCTTCTTCGCCGCTTATTATTTTTATATCAATCCCTGTTTTTTGGTAAATTGCCTGTATGAATTCATCTCTGTTTTTTGCTTCTCTAACTGCGCTGGTCGCTATTGCCAATATTTTTTCCGCCTCGTATTCTCTTGCTTTTCGCACAAAGTCACAGAAGGCTTCTACATTTTTTTCTATGCCTTCTTTATTTATTACTTTATCTTTATCAATAGAAGCCCCTATGCGCGTTGTATTTATGTATTTTTTGCGTTCCATAAAGGACACAGGGGGACAGTTCTTTTGTGTTGTTGGAAAGACACAACACAAGAAGGACCGTCCCCGCTGTGTCCCACGACGCGAGAGCCGTTCCTGCTGTGTCCCGGTCAAAAAAGACTGTCCGGAGGTACAGTCCCTATGATTTTTTTCAATTGTAGCTAATAGTAACCTCATTGAATTTGTGCCTATGTCTATTACGGCGTATTTTTTCATTTATGAAATTCCTCCTTCAGGCGGCCAAAGATCATTTCCACATAAAAATTAGGATTCTTCGCGGGCCGAGCTTTATGGCCTAACCCGGTTTGCAAGGCAAATCGTTGGTAGGCCAAATGCAGCCGGCTGTCCGTTTTGTCAGCAACTCGCTTCGCTTGTTGGACAAAAAGGCAACGAACATCAAATTTGCACGACCAAGGGGAGTGAACAAATTTGCAATGTTCGACTGCCATTCTGTCCGTCCTAGAATGGCAAAAATGCTTTTTATCTCCCGCCTCTAAAAAAGCCAGGGTTTCCCCTAGCCGGATTTGTCATATTTTATCTTCTGTTGCCATAGCCGTTACCTCGCCTATTTTCTTTGTTTCTCAATTTAATCTCCGCCATCTTTTCTTCACTGTCCTTTAAAAACTGGCTTATTTGGTCCTCGAAAGACATTTCGGATTGCCTTTCTGCAGGATTATTCCATTCCACCTCCGCGGGTTTCACACTCTTTTTCTTTGGCAAGGCCGCTTGTCTGATAGATAAACTGATTTTGCCGTTAGATTCAACAGATAACACCTTTACTCTCACTTTTTGCTTGTTTTTTAAA
The DNA here is from genome assembly GCA_964626575.1 of uncultured Alkaliphilus sp. GTDB lineage: Bacteria > Bacillota > Clostridia > Peptostreptococcales > Natronincolaceae > JAAZJW01. The sequence continues at coordinate 4,660 of CAZVFS010000070.1, forward strand.
TAATCATGAATGTTTTTTACGTATTCGTCCGCTACTTCGGAAATATGAACCAGCCCTGTTTTCCCTTTCTCCAGATCAATAAAGGCCCCAAAGTTCGTAATTCCTGAAACCGTACCTTCTACTATTGTTCCTACCTGTACCGGCATAAATCTAAAATCCTCCTTCGAAATATGTGTATATTTGAATGCCATTATATCATAAGATAATTACTATGTATAGATTTTTGTCATAAAAATTCTCATGAGATGACTTCAGGGTATGGATTCTCTGCCATCCGAGAGAAACCACGGGGACAGGTCCCCCGATCAAAAAAGACTGCCCATAGGACCAATCCCCCTGATTTCTCTAGGGGTGGTTGTCTCCCAAATCGATGAAAATCAGTTCGTCTTCCTTTACCATTTTTAAATGCTCCCGTGCGATTTTTTCTATATGCTCATCTGTATTACTATTCTCAATCTGATCTTTTAATGACTGAATATCCTTTTCTATTTTGTCTATATCCTCCAACAGGGTTTTTTCGCGAGTTTTCAGGTACCTCATTTCTCTATATTGGTCATAAAAAGTGAACAGAACATAAAACACGGATAGGATGAGTGTTATTTTTATTATTAGTTTGCTATAATTTCTCCTCTTAGGTTTTTTCATGCAAACGCACCCCTATTTTTTCTTAAAGTATATTCCGATTGCCTTACCGGTATCCCTGATAATGTTTTTAGGCAAACTGCCTATTCTTCTCGCCTTATAGTATAAAGGTTTCATCTGCTTTTTGCAACAATTATAAGGCACAGAAATTAGACATAATGTAACGCTAAAAGGATATCTCATCAATTTATATGTATCATAGATAAAATTTTTTATAGACCAGAGCAAAAATAACATTCCTTTTATCACTAAAGCACTCAGTGAAAATCCATAGAAACCCGCTCCTAACGCAAAGCCAAGAAAATTGTAATAGCGGATCGCCCCTTCATTGCTGAATACAAGCACATAAAAAGCAACTATAAAAATAAATACCCAAAATACTAAGTCCTGCAGCATAGTTGCTATTTTCTTAGGCTTAAAAAGTCCCCTGAATATACGATATAAATCATACATGAATCCTATCAGTATCCCCCCGCAGATGGTGATGAGCAATATATGAGTTTCCTGAGATATTGAATATATATTCAAATTAATCACCTCATTGATTGATATAGTGACAAATTTGGACTATACACAGCCCTGCCCTCCTAATATATTATGCCGTTGTAACTTGTCAGGTGACAAATAAATTTAAATACTCCTTCGTTTTTATCCCACAACAAAAAACCATGCACAATTGCTATGGTTTTTTATGAGCGGCACAGCGGCTGT
>CAZVFS010000070.1:6112-8210 GCA_964626575.1 uncultured Alkaliphilus sp.
TGGGTCACGGGGACAGGTACCTTGACCCATTATTAGCTACTGCATCAATAGGGCAGGCCAATCATATGGGTCAAGGTACCTGTCCCCCCGACCCACTACTTGAACATTTTTCCTAAAAATCCCGATCCCTTTCCCCCCATACCGTGTTTATCACTATAATTAAGGGAATATATAATCCCACTGATTGATATATTACCATCCTCTATATTGAGTTTATTTACATCCAGTTCCCCGCCTTTAACCGTTAAAACCCCTGCCACGGTTTCCAGTATCACCGTTTCACTGTTAAAACTGATAACATGTTCAACACCTGAAATGTTAAGTTTCTCTCTATTTTCTAACATTATGCTATGGTTGCGATATCCACTTGTCTTCTTTTCTTCCAAGGTGCTCACCCTTCCCAACATTAATTAATATTACTATTAATTATGTAGAAAAGGGGGTTGTTAGAACTAAAAAAACACTGGGTCAAAAAGACGGAAAACCGGGGGAAAAACCAAGGAGTGGGTCGCGGGGACAGGTACCTTGACCCATTATTAGCCACTGAGTCAATAGAGCAAGCCAATCATATGGGTCAAGGTACCTGTCCCCGCGACCCACCTTTTCGAAACTGCGGAAATTGACCTAATCCCATAATTTGACTATCTCAACATTTTTAAAATAATGTTTGATAATATCTTCTGCTTTTTTGCCTTCTTTGGCCATCTGATTTGCTCCCCATTGGCTCATTCCTACCCCATGGCCGAAACCTTTGCCCTTCATGGTCACCTTGTCACCCTCAACATCTATGGATTCCAGCATTGTAGATTTCATTCTAGTACTGTCCAGTGCTACCCTGAAGGCAGGTGCGGGCACCTCTTGGTCCCCTATTTTTAGCTCTGTGGCCCTACCCGAAGGGCCTTCTTTCGCTATTTCAATATCTTCAAAATCTTCAGGTTTTTTCCCTACTTTTTGCATGGCTTCTTTTATTTCCTCTTTGCTAAAGGTAGCTGTCCAATTTGCATCTTCTTTTGGAGCCTCCGGACAATCCGGGGATTCCACTACATGAATATAAGGTGGTTCTTTTTTCTCAAAGCCTAAGCCTTCCTTGGCCGTAGCAGTTTGCCCCCCCGCATGGGAATGAAACCATGATTTAATATAATGACCGTCACATAACAGCACCTGTCCTCTGGTACTTGCAACGGCATCTACAATTCTATCATTGACTTCTTTGGCATTCCAAGCCTGGGCTTCTTCTATATCTGTTGAAATATGCGCTTCCCCATGCCGAGAGTGTCCCTTTTCCGTAATGAAGTCCATAACAAAGGTCCTAGCCAATATGGCTTGAGCCGCCAAAGCTTCCTTTGGAAAATCATTGCTCATTTCCCCGGCCAGTACCCCAACAACATAATCCTCAAATTTCATCTCGTCTGTCCTTCCGCTGTCGGTGAGAAAAACTTTGAGTTTAGGTTCCTTTCCTTCCCCCTGGCTGATGGATTCGGGAATAGGAGGCTTTTTTACATTTTTCTCTACCTCTTTCGGGGGTTCTTTATCTAACGGACGTTTAGCTGTCTTGCAGGCGGTCAATGAAATTATAAGTAAAACAATTATTAAAATTAGATTTATTTTTCTGTATTTTCGCATACAAATCCTCCCTTGAACAATCGCTTGGTTTAACAATCATTAAATGATTGTTATTAGTATGTTAAAGTGAGGATATTTATATACATAGATTTAACTGTCATTGAACTGTTGTTGAATAATATTCGATGATGAAAACCACGGAGCAAATAATCAGGCGATTGAAATCGCCCCTACGTTCCGGTAATCGGTAATCGGTGCGCCGATTCCCTGACCAACTATCCAATTGTCCAACTATTCGATGACAATAAACATCTCCTTTGCCGAGTCCTTTGTTGCATGCTCCGCCAGAGCGGTAACTTCCGCTTTTAAGATTCTATCTCCAAATCGAATTTCTATTATATCACCGATCTCGACATCAGTGCCGGCTTTGGCAACTTTACCGTTGATAGATACTCTGCCGCCTTCACAGGCTTCTTTTGCTACGGTTCTTCTTTTTATGATTCTTGAATTTTTTAGATATTTGTCCAGGCGCATA
>CAZVFS010000071.1:0-8142 GCA_964626575.1 uncultured Alkaliphilus sp.
GGACGGTTCCTCTGGCCAACAAAGACTGGCTAGGACGAACCGTCCCCGTGGTTTTCCATAGTTTTTTAATTTTTATATGCCTCTACAAAATACGTTTTTCCGTTATGTATTGTTATCCTCCATGAGGGAAGGGCTGTTCCGGAATCGATCCCTTTCCAATCAGATTCCGTATAGCTGGTGGGACCAAAGTAATAACCTACTTCAATCTCTTTTATAAATATAGGCCTTTCATTTTCCTGCAGAATTGTATTCATAGCCCTCATAAGCGCTTCTGTCGCGGGGATAATTTTTTTTCGCTGTTGCTGCGTTTTTTCATATTCTAACAGCATCGCCTCTGCAGCAACCACCCCATTATGATTTATGTATACGTAGATATAGCTTTCCCCCAGGAATTTATTTTTATATGTTTGGTTATAGACCAATTTATACACAGGTCTGTCACTTATATGTTCTTCTATTCCGTAGTAAATTTGGTCCAGTTCAATACCATCCTTTATTAGTTTATATTGTTTTAAAAAATCACCGCCCATTTTTATGACGGTTTTTTCATTCAAGGTATAACTTTGTCCTTCATCCTTGATGTTTTTATTTCTATATATCAACCTTTTATTACCTTCTATTATCAGCTCCTTGTTGTTCCTTTCAAAAATTTCTCTCTTCAGACTGTCAGAACCGTGGGTTTCCGTATTTTTATTATAGTCTTTACCTAGAAACATTTTAGCTGTTTTGTCAGAATCAAAATTCTTATATTTTACCACCAGCATCGGTAATGAAACTATTTCTTCCGGAATAGAAGTATCCAGATTTATACCGTTGTCATTTAAATACTGTTCTACATTGCCTGAATATTTATTGTTTACAACTTGAGTCCCATCTTGTTTAAACGTTTCTCCCAGTATATTATAAATTAAAAAAATATTTGTAAGGATAAAAGCAACGATTAACAAATTTTTTGCTTTAGACCAATCCATAAGCCTTTCACCATCCACTAATTTAACATAAATCCGTCGATGAGTTCTCCCGTATAGCCGTCAAAATAATAGATATTATTTTTAATTTTCACCATCCAACCGGGCTTTAGAAGTTGGATTCTTTGTCTTTCTACAGTATCAAAATATACTAGCCTCACTTCTTTTATGTCTTTCAATATTTGTAGGATTTTTTCCTCATCATGCGTTTTCCCTTCGGGTTTGCCTTTATTGTCAGAATACTGTAGTTCCAGATGTCTGATATTCTTTTCAATTATGCCGGGAAAGTACAAAATCTTCTGTTCAGAATCTACCCCTTGCATCTTCATAGCCCTGCGAACTAAACTGTAATATGTTTTTACCTTATTGCCATAAACTTCTACTTTCAGAGGATGTTCTGTTTTGTTTCTGTTAAATTCTACAGGAAATCCTTCCATACGATATCCGAATGAAAACCTGTATCCTTTATTTTGTCCGTCTGTAACAGTCTCGACATGTTTTAAATATGTACCTTCGGGAAATCCGCCATTCTCACAAACAAAATCTATGGCCGCATCAAGGGAAGCCAGGACATTTGTGCTGGATATATTACCAATCTCCTCGTTATATTCCAAGACACCCTCACTGTTTATACGGACACTTTTTTCTCCGTATCCATAGATATAAACTACCGCACCGCTGGTTTCTTTAATTGTTTTTACAAAGTCAAAATTCTCACCGAAAAAACTTTTTGCCCGTTCTCTGAGCGCCGTTTCATCTTTAACATCGATTTCACTTTCTACAAAAATTTGTTTTGCGGTTAGGGTATAATTAATAGGTATAATAGTATAATTTTCGTTTATTTCATCAAAAAGAGAGGATACAGGATGATATTTGATAAATTCCGTATCTTCCAATTTATCTATGAAGTCGATCAGGGCAGTATTTTCTCCATAATCATAGCGCCTGATTTCATATATATCATCTTTACTATCCCCCATAATATATATAACCCCCCGATTAAAGGCAGGTATCAATATTTTTTTTATTCCTTTTATACTTTTGGCGATTTTATTGTCTGGGGAATTAAAGATAGAAGAGACTAGAACAGCAGCCATATTATCCCCAAATTCCAACTCTATGGATTTTGAAATATTGGCTTGAACATATGTATCATATCCAACCAAGGTTATTTCAGGTTCCCCCGAGAAATAATCCTTAAGTACGGTTTTGCACTGATTCCATGTGGAATCTATATTTGAAGATAATATTGTATAATAATTTTTTTTCCTATCCCCCGCCCCAAAACTTACAACAATTGTTTTCGGAGAAATAACATTTTTGCGTCCTTCTATTACTGTCATATGATTATCTTTATTTGCCCCGGCCCCTGTTCTAAATATATTGACAGGGGAAGGAAACCACAGCTGTTGGATTAATATAATACTCATAATCACCAAAACTGAAAGAATTAGAGTTTTTGACCTTTCCCTGTTCATATTTTATCACTCCAAGCCCTTTTATCTTTTCCATATGCTCAGAGTAGGTCTATTAACTACATCTTGTAGTAATTGTTTAATCTCCTTTGCATCCATTACATTTATAATTCTCTCTATGCTGTCCTCTGACCCGTTTTTATATTTTATCATAAACTGAATTTTATTTAATCCTAATTTCAGATCTACCGATGCCCAGCCCCTCTGTAATGCACCAACATTTATATCGATAGGGTCATAAAGCAATATGTATTTTTCTTTATCTCTTTCTATACTGCTGTTATGATAAACCTCTATACATATATCAGTATTTTTAGAGGCCCTAAAAGATAATAGTGCATTTTTATCAGTAGTAATAATATTTCTTTCCGGTTCTAATATTTCAAAAAAATACCTTCCGGTTTCAACCCTTCTGATTTCATCTGAGGACCTGTTTACGGTATTATCTGCATAGCATGTTGTGTTAAACATGCCCAATGCAAGGAATATAAACACCCCAACGATCAATCTTTTCACCATATCAATCCCCCCAAAAAACGGCTAAATAAATTCATATTTTATTATACATTTTTTATATTACAGTTATATTACAAAAAAGTTAAAATTGAATTACACATTATCTCCATCTTCCACAAAAATAGGTAAATTAATAACCGTCTTGGTGCCCACACCTTCTTCACTGAATATTTCAATAGTACCCTCGTGAGCCTCTATTATCTCCTTAGCAATTGAAAGTCCGAGGCCTGTACCACCTAATTCACGGGCTCTCGCTTTATCAACCCTGTAAAATCTTTCAAAAATCCTTGTCAAATCCTCCTTGGGAATTCCGATACCGTTATCTTCTATTTCTAATATGAGTGTATCTTCACGTGTATTGATGTCTATGTTTATGCTCCCGCCTTCAGGTGTATATTTGATACTGTTGCTGAGCAGATTTAAAATAACTTGGCCTATGCGATCCTTATCCGCATAAATTATAGCAGCATTTTCTTCTAAATTTTTCGGCTTAAAATACACCTGTTGTTCCTTGTTTTTCACAGAAACATCTAGTTTTGATATGGTTTCCTCAATAATTTCTTTCAAATCAACAGCCTTTTTACTCCATTTGGATTGTTGAAAATCCAAATCGGATAACTGCAATAGGTCCCTCACTAATCTGGCCATTCTTTCAGTTTCACTGCCTACCACCTGCAAAAAATTTATGGATAAATCTCTATCGTCTATAGCCCCATCGAGCAATGTTTCAGTATAGCTCCTAATTGTCGTCAGCGGGGTCTTCAGTTCATGGGATACATTAGCCACAAACTCCTTCCTCATGTTTTCCAGTTTTTGATGCTTTGTGACATCTTGGAGCAATATAATAATACCCTCAATACTCCCGCTCTGATCCATAAAAGGCGCATAGCTTGCCTGCAGTATCGGTCCGTTATTTATACTAATTATTTTATTACCGCCCCAATCTTTTTCTATTTCCAGAAAATTTTCTATTTTAAATTGACCGTTGCCCGTAGTAAACAATTGGTTAAAATCTTTTGTAGCACAAACTTCTTCATCTATTCCAAGCATTTCTATAGCTTTGGAATTTATATGTATAATCTGTCCTTCCTTTGTAGAAGCAATAAGCCCATCCGCCATGTATTCAATAATCGTGTCCATCTTCTTCTTTTCGCTGCCCATCTCCTGCAAAACAGCTTTTAGTTTTGCAGTCAAATAATTAAACATGCCCGCTAGTTGCCCTATTTCATCATCTGACCTTATTTCAACAACTTGTTCAAAATCACCTTGTGCCATTCTTTCCGCCTTGATCGTTACGTCATTGATAGGACCTGTAACGCTTTTAGCTATAAAATAGCCTAATATGATGGTTATAAAAAGGGCTAGAAATGTGGCCTTTAATATAATTGCCTGCGATTCTTGCAACGTCTTGTATATGTCTTCCAGATTACTTTTCAGATAGACCGCCCCTGCGACACGATTATTGCTGTCGCGGATCGGAAAAACCATATGTTTAGAACTGTTGAGTTTATTATCCCGTTGGACAATATCCTTTTCTTTCACCTCACCGTTAAAAGCAGTTAAAATCAGGTCTGATTCCAAAAAGTGAGAGGCATTTGCCTCACCATTTTCACCCATATAGGACTCGCTGGTACTGAAAATGATGGTGAAATTTGCATCGTTTTTAATTACCGTGATTCCTGTCCCCATCTGTTCATAATTTCTGATATTATTTTCGACCTCATTGGGGCTGTTTTGCCAATCAATGGTTTCCAGGGATGTAATAACCGTATTAGCCAGGTTTGACAGGTTATTACTGACAACCCCCAAATGATATCGTTCAAACTGTTGCATTAAAAATACTCCAATAATGATCATTGCCATAAATACTAACAAGAAATAAATAACAATAAATTTCCACCTGATACTCTTGAACATAATCAAGCCCCCCTGAAATAGTATCCTACTCCTCGTCTAGTCATAATATATTCAGGGGCCCCCGAATCGTCCTCTACCTTCTCCCTCAATCTTCTTACGGTTACGTCAACCGTTCTTATATCCCCATAGTACTCATAACCCCATACTTGCTCCAAGAGTTGCTCCCTGGTAAACACCTGTCCTGCCTGAACTGCTAAAAATTTAAACAATTCATATTCTCTGAAGGTGAGATCTATAATATCGCCACGTTTTGTCACTTCATACTTTGCAAAATCTATAGTTATTTCGTCTATGGAGAGCATTCCTTTTGCTTTATCGCCGGTATTGACGTCAACTCTTCTCAAATTTGCTTTTACCCTTGCAAGTAGTTCCCGCATACCAAAAGGTTTCGTAATATAATCATCAGCACCCATTTCAAAACCTAATACCTTGTCGACCTCTTCCTCCTTAGCAGTTAACATTAAAATCGGAACTGTTGAAGTTTTCCTGATCTCCCTGCAGACCTGAAACCCGTCCAGTTTAGGGAGCATCACATCCAACAGAATTAAATCCGGATTAAGAGCAATTGCTTTATGTAATCCCTCTTCACCGTCATAGGCTACAGAGGTTTTATAACCTTCCTTTTCTAGGTTAAATTTAACTATTTCAGCTATAGGCTTTTCATCTTCAACTATCAAAATATATTTTGTCATGATGAAACATCACCCCATTAAATTAATTAATTTGTATACTGTTAAATAATTCTACCTTTATTTACTTTTTCCTTTGCATTTCCCAATAAAATAGAATATTTGAGAAAATTCAGCTAAACTTTCTCAAATAAATATATAAATTCATCCAGGTTATGCCCTTCCCCTAAAAGGGTTATAGTATCTATAAGTTTATCTAATCCGTAGTTTTCCACCATGTTTTTAACCAGTCTGAATGACTGTGTATATGCCTTATACTGATTCAGACTATAAAAATTACTGTTTAGTTCCTCTATTGTATAGGTATTTGCACCTGTAAAAACAACCTCCCCTCCCCACTCATAATCGTCAATCATATATTCAAAATACAGGCTTACACCCTCGGTAAACCACATTGGGAAATTTCCGTTTCCGATATGATCTGTAAAAAGATGCGCTAACTCATGGAGCATCGGACCCCTGTTGCAAAACGCATACTCCAGTTCCTCTGTCTTTTTTACCCAAAGTTCGGGATTTAGAATATGGACGCTATTCCCATAATAGACGCCCATAGGTGGATCCCCCTTTCTCAGCATAGTTGTTTTCATCATCAGTTCTGCGTTGTTATACACAACTACCAATATTTTATCTTTAAATTCATATTGAAAGACATCTTTAATTTCTTTATATTTGTTTTCAGCCGTATCCTTAATTAACTCCAAGGTCTGTCCATCTATATCTTCATATCTGAAAATAAAAGTATCTGTCTCCGTTTCTTTAAAATTGCGTGTTTTATATAGGACAATTTTATTTTCCATGTTTCTAATCAAAGGCCTTAGCCCTTTCGACATTCCATAACTGCCCATACTATAAAATGATACCAGCCATATAAAAAGTAAAAATACCGGCATAATTTTAAATGCATATGCCTTGTTTGTTTTTTGTATTACCATAAAGTTCCCCTTTACTAGATACCAAGATGCCCGAAATAATATATTATATTATATCAAAGATCAAGCGTTTGAAGCCAACCAAGCCGGGTTGTTCATAATCCCCAACTCCCAACTTCTAACTTTTATTATAACATATCATTCAAAAATCTACCATAAACGACAGCCTAGGAATATATACCAAATGGGAAGTGAGAGTGGGGGGTGAGGGGCGGGACTGCGGAAGACGACCGAACCCAAATCGGAAATGGGAAAAAAGCTGCGGCAAATAATCGGATCAATTTTAATTGTTTTTATCACCCCTTAGGTCTTCCTGCATAATTTATAAATATAGGAAAAAAAAGGGGATGAAGCTATGCTTAAATATAAAAACATCATAGAAGACTCGATTATAGAGCGTCTTTCTAATGCTGACGAAGAAGAAATTCCGGTCATTATCTGCGGAAAAGACTGTCTGTGTGACGATTTAGAAAAACATGTGCTGGAGATGGGAGGAAGGGTAAAGTATATACTCCCTTTGATAAACGCAGTTGCCGCCTACATGCCCACCATCGGTGTTAAAAGTATGGCAATGAAGGATATAACTGAAAAAATTTATCTGGACGATCATGTACATAAATTAATGGATATAACCCCTATTACAGTAGGTTCTGATTTTGCCAATGAATACGGGTTAACAGGCAAAAATGTTTCTATTGCCGTTTTGGATACGGGCGTTTTCCCCCATGAGGACCTGACAACCCCCTATAACAGGATCATCGGGTTTAAAGATTTCATTGAACAAAAAGAGCAATCCTATGATGGTGACGGTCACGGCACTCATGTAGCGGGAATAGCTGCAGGTAACGGGTTTTCCTCCAAAGGAAAATATATGGGAATTGCGCCCGATGCCAACATCGTAAGTGTAAAGATTTTAAGGGATGACGGCAGCGGAAATATTTCAGATGTAATCGCAGGTATTCAATGGGTTATTAACAACAGGGATAAATATAATATTAAAATTATCACCCTATCCCTTGGGACAAAAGCGAAAGGCGAATATAAAGATGACCTCCTCTGTCAGGCCGTAGATGCCGCTGTCACCTTTAACATCACAGTAACGGTGGCTGCCGGAAACAGCGGCCCCAACCCTTCTACAATAGCATCGCCTGCCATAAGTCCTAACGTAATTACCGTAGGTGCCTGTGATGACCGTAAAACCGTTCATTCCGGGGACATTGCCATTGCAGATTTTTCCAGTGTCGGCCCTACACAGGATGGACTAAAAAAACCGGACATTGTAGCCCCAGGGGTTGGAATCAATTCCTTAGCAAACAGAACACTTGAATACAAAAAATTATCGGGTACCTCTATGGCTGCCCCTGTCGTAGCAGGATGTGCCGCTTTATTATACGAAAAAGATCCTCAAATGACGCCCCTACAGATAAAAGAAATCATTACATCCAACGCTACCGACCTTGGTCTGAACCCCAATAAACAGGGAACAGGTCTTTTGAACATTGAGAAGATTATTGATGCTATTAAAAAAGAACTACTCGAAAGTAGCCCCGACAGCCCATATATTGACAATAATATAATGGCGCCTTCCCTATCCGGGGATATGCTTTTAATGGTGTTATTGGTTCTTATCGTACTGATTCTGTAACCG
>CAZVFS010000072.1:0-1483 GCA_964626575.1 uncultured Alkaliphilus sp.
GCTTGCAAGAGCGTATTACCTCAACAAAAAGAGGCTCCATTACTTCTATACAGGCCATATATGTACCCGCGGACGACTTGACAGACCCCGCACCTGCGACTACCTTTGCTCACTTGGATGCAAACGTAGTTTTGTCGCGTAGAATAGTTGAACTTGGAATTTATCCTGCTGTGGATCCGTTGGATTCAAACTCAAGAGCACTGGATCCGGATATTGTGGGACAAGAGCATTATGATGTGGCTAGGGGAGTGCAGCAGGTACTTCAAAGATACAAAGACCTACAGGATATTATTGCTATACTCGGTATGGACGAATTAACCGAAGAGGATAAAGTAATAGTTGCCAGGGCGAGAAAAATAGAACGTTTTCTATCTCAACCTTTCTTTGTTGCTGAGCAATTCACAGGTTCAGCAGGCAAATATGTACCTTTGAAGGAAACCATAAGAGGTTTTAAGGAGATATTAGAAGGCAAGCATGATAATCTTCCGGAGGCTGCATTTTTATTTGCGGGAACAATTGATGAAGTAATAGAAAAGGCCAAACCGGAGACCGCATCGGAAACAACCGATGAAGTAGCAGAAAAGGCTACAGGAGAGTAGGTGATTATATGGCACCAACATTTCGTCTTCAAATTATTACGCCGAACAGAACATTTTATGATGATGAGGCTGAATCGCTGGTAGTCACGACTACAGAGGGTGAAATGGGAATTTTGGCTAGGCATATTCCTATTGTGGTTCAATTAGTTGTTGGAAAAATTATAATAAAAAGAAACGACCAGTCTAAAGTAGCCGCTGCTTCCGACGGTTTTATTAAAGTAGACCCTGAATATACCAGGATTGTTATGGATTCGGTTGAATGGCCGGAAGAGATAGACGTCCAAAGAGCGGAGGCTGCCAAGAAAAGGGCAGAAAAGCTGATCGAGTCTAAGGAAGACCATGTTGATATAGATAGGGCAAAAGCTGCTTTAAGAAGAGCTGAAAATAGATTAAATGTAGTAGAACAGTCATAATTAATATATGGACACAAGGGGACAGTCCCCCTGTGTCCTACTTTATTTAATATATTATAATATCAGGTGCCCCATCCTCAGGGGATGTATCACTCTCAACAGTAACATGCATCTTTACGGGGAGGGCAACTATCATTTGGTATGATTCACTTATCCACCCCATATCCCTATGGATGCCCAAAGGCACTATATCCTCCGGCAATCTGTGGAGCATTACTTTTCCATTTTTCATTTCAAATCGAGCGGTATATTCCTTTTCATTAACCTTAAACGGGACTTCTTTAAATTCCGATTCAGGAGTATTTATCAATGCAAAGCGGGCAATCTCTTCTCCGGCAACACTTACCACTACTTGTTTTGCCGAATTTGCGTTTGACAGTAATTTAGGTATTGCAAAAATACCGGTAATACTGCTCACCAAAATAAAGAGAATCAATATTTTATCTGCCCTGGTCATTATTTTAAGCATAT
>CAZVFS010000072.1:1583-7665 GCA_964626575.1 uncultured Alkaliphilus sp.
ACCAAAATAAAGAGAATCAATATTTTATCTGCCCTGGTCATTATTTTAAGCATATCTTCATCCTTCCCTAGGAACAATAGTTCAACGATTGTTCAACGATAGTTTAACCATTGTTCAACTATTGTTTAACCATTGTTTAACCATTGTTCAACTATTGTTCAATATATATTATACTCCATTTTAGTCATTCGAGAAAGCATGAATTATAATGCGGACGACCACAGGTCGCCCCTACGGTATCTCCTTGCACGTGTGTAGGGGCGGTCTTTGACCGCCCGCAAATAATATAGGTTAGGCCACAGAAATATGATATACTATTGTAGGAAAAGAAATAATTGGGAAAGGGTTGTGAAACAAAAAGAACCATCCCATTGCTTTACAGAGTACATAGAATGGTGAAATAATTATGAATAATAAAAACAATTTAAAACAAAATATGGTATATGATGAACAGTTTAAATACGATAACCTAAACCCTATGCAAAAAGAAGCCGTACTCACTACGAAAGGTCCTGTTTTAGTATTAGCCGGGGCCGGTTCCGGAAAGACCAGGGTACTTACACATAGATTTGCCTATTTAGTAGAGGAAAAAGGGGTATCACCTTATAATATTTTAGCAATTACGTTTACAAACAAAGCCGCAAAGGAAATGAAGGAGAGGGTTGAAAACCTACTAGGTGATTATTATAGGGGTTTATGGGTAAGTACTTTTCACTCTGCTTGTGTACGTATTTTGCGTATGGAAATAGATAAACTCGGTTTCGAAAAAAATTTTGTTATTTATGACACTATGGATCAACAAGTTGTAATAAAAGAGTGTTTGAAGGAGCTGGATTTAAACGAAGAAAGGTTTCAACCCAGGGCTGTTTTGGGGGCAATAGGCAAGGCAAAAGATCAGTTGATCGGTCCGGACGACTATGAATCCGAATTTGGGGACGATTTCAGAAACAAGAGAATTTCAAAACTGTATAAAATATATCAAGACAAGCTGAAGAGAAACAATGCTTTGGATTTTGACGATCTGATTATGGAAACTGTCCGGCTCTTTCAGACTAATCCTACGGTTTTACGATATTATCAAAACAAATTTGAGTATATACTGGTGGATGAATTCCAGGACACCAACATGGCACAATACACCCTAGTTAGTTTATTAGCCAGGGACCATGGCAATCTTTGTGTTGTAGGGGATGATGATCAATCTATCTATGGTTGGAGAGGTGCAGACATAAGAAATATTTTGGGATTTGAAAAGGACTTTCCGGACACCCGGGTTATCAAGTTGGAACAAAACTATCGTTCGACTAAGAGTATTCTGGATGCCGCCAATATGGTGGTAGCAAATAATATAGGCAGAAAAATTAAAAAACTCTGGACCGATAATCAAAATGGGGAAATAATACAGTACTATCGGGGAAACAATGAATATGACGAGGCCGGTTTCATAGCATCTACTATAGAAAAGCTTAACTATGAAGAAAACAAACCCTATTTTCAGTTTGCGGTCCTGTACCGTACAAATGCCCAGTCACGTGTAATAGAAGAAATGCTGATGAAAAACGGAATACCTTATAGAATTTACAGCGGTACTCGTTTTTATGATCGAAAGGAGATCAAAGATATCCTGGCCTATTTACGGACAATTGAGAACCCGGCGGATGATGTGAGTGCTAAACGGGTTATAAATGTTCCTAAAAGGGGAATAGGGGCTAAAAGCATGGAGCGATTTGAGAGATATGCAGGCGCAAATGATGAAAGTTTCTTCACTGCTCTCTTAAATGTAGATAAAATACAGGGCCAATCCAGGGTAGAGATACAGACAAATAAATTTACGGATCTTATAATGTCCTTGAGGGAAAAACGAAATGGGATGACAGTTACCGACATAGTAGAGAAAATATACGAAGAAAGCGGATATATAGACACATTACTTACAGAAGATAAAATAGAGGCGGAAGGCAGGATTGAGAATTTAAAAGAATTTTTATCTTTGACGAAGGATTTTGATGAAAATGCGGAAGAAAAAACGTTGGAAGGTTTTTTAGCCAGAACATCCCTTGAAACTACTATGGATGAGGCAGATGAATGCATGGATATGGTGTCTTTAATGACACTCCATAGTGCCAAAGGGTTGGAATTTCCGGTGGTGTTTATATCCGGAATGGAAGAAGGTATATTTCCTTCGTATATGTCGATTCAGGAAAATAACGAAGAAGAAGAGAGAAGATTATGTTATGTGGGAATTACCAGGGCCAAAGAAAAACTTTATATAAGTCATGCCGTGCAGAGGACATTATATGGAAGGACCAATAGGAATGATATTTCCAGGTTTGTGGAAGAAATTCCGGAAAAACTTATTGATATAGGTAAACCCTATAACAGAAAAAAGGAAGTAAAGAAAATGCAAACCTCCCCGTTATTTACCGGAGCTATGATGCACAGAAAGAAAAAACCGGAGCAGGTTTTTGATCCGGATGAAATAAAAGCCGGTACTAAAATTAAACATCCTAAATTTGGTGTTGGGACAGTGGTATCTGTTGTAGGAGAAATTCTCACCATAGCTTTTCCAAATGCAGGTATAAAGAAGATTTCA
This sequence comes from uncultured Alkaliphilus sp., assembly GCA_964626575.1. GTDB lineage: Bacteria > Bacillota > Clostridia > Peptostreptococcales > Natronincolaceae > JAAZJW01. Next base: position 4,177 of record CAZVFS010000072.1, read on the forward strand.
TCGGATTTCGTCAAGTTGGAGATTGTGAATAACAATGGTTAAACGATAGTTTAACAATAGTTTAGCAATTGCTCAAATGTCATCCCGAGATGGACAGAATGGCCTTGACCTGTGAGGGATCTCGGTTTTTAAAAGGAGGGGATAGTACCATTGGAGGAAATGAGAAAGCTGGTAGACCGGTTAAATGAATATGCTTATAAATATTATGTTTTGGATGAACCTGTGGTCAGTGACAAGGAGTATGATGAACTTTATGATAGATTGTCCGCCCTGGAAGAACAGACTAATACCGTGCTTCCGGACTCCCCCACAATCAGGGTAGGGGGGGAAGTACTCAAAGGATTTACAACCCATGTACATTTAGCGCCGTTATGGAGCCTGGATAAATCGAAGACCCCTTCGGAATTGGTTTCCTGGGACAATAGAGTAAAAAGATTATTAGGGAAAAGCAAACTGCCCATAGAATATGTTTTAGAATATAAATTTGACGGGCTGACATTAAACCTCACATATGACAACGGGCATTTAGTGCAGGCTGCTACCAGGGGTAACGGTGTGGTTGGGGAATCTATTCTGGAACAGATAAAAACAATCAAGTCTATACCCCTTACAATACCTTTCAAAGGCAAGATAGAGGTGCAAGGAGAAGGTTTGATGGGGTTATCCGTACTTGAGAAATATAATGAGATAGCAGAGGAACCTTTAAAAAATGCCAGAAATGCGGCAGCGGGCGCACTCAGAAATCTGGACCCGAAAGTGACCGCAAAGCGGAAGCTCAGCGCATTTTTCTATAGCGTAGGTTATTATGAGGGAATAGAGTTTGATACCCATATGGAGATGATAGGTTTCCTGAGGGAAAACAGGTTTCCGGTCAGTGATTATATAAAGGTTTTTGACAATATCAACGATGTAATTGATGAAATAGCGGGGATTGAGGAAAAGGGGCTAAAAGAGCTTGATTTTCTAGTCGATGGGCTGGTAATCAAAATTAACAATATAGAAGCCAGGAAATTGTTAGGGCATACTCAGAAATTCCCAAGGTGGGCAATAGCCTTTAAATTTGAGGCGGAAGAAGTCACAACAAGGTTAAAAGATGTAGTCTGGCAGGTGGGCAGAACAGGGAAGTTAACACCCTTGGCAATTTTAGGACCGGTAGATATTGCCGGCGCTACTGTCAGAAGAGCCACATTAAATAATTGGGATGACATTCAACGAAAAAATGTAAAAATAGGCTGTAATGTTTGGCTCAGAAGATCCCACGATGTGATACCAGAAATAATAGGCGCTGTTACATATGAATGCGAAGACGCAGAAAACACGTGGGATGCGGAGAATATGGAAGATATAAGAGATGTTGAAAAGCCTACACATTGTCCTGCATGTCATAGTGAATTGATAGAAGAAGGGGCTAATATGTTTTGTCCCAATTCCCTATCTTGTAAGCCGCAACTTGTATCGAGGATGGTACATTATGCTAGTCGGGATGCTATGGATATAGTAGGCTTTAATGAAAAAACCGCAGAGCAGCTTTTTGAGGAGTTGGATCTCAGGAATATAGCAGACTTGTATGAAATCAAGTATGAAGATTTAATTAAATTGCCCAGATTTGGTGACAAAAAAACCGAAAATCTTCTGGAGGCCATTGAAAATAGCAAAAATCGCAGGCTGAGTTCATTTATATTTGCGTTAGGAATTCCCAATGTAGGTAGAAAAACGGCAATGGATCTGGCAAAACATTATAAATCCTTTGAGACCGTCAGGGAAGCTAAATTTGAGGAACTCATAACTATCCCGGACATAGGAGAAATAATAGCACAGGGCATAGTAGATTTTTTTAAGGATAAAGAGATCAAAAAAAGCATTGATAGATTGTTGAGCGAGGGGATAAATCCGGGGCATGAGGAAGATGAAAAGCAGGAAAGCCCTTTTTCGGGTAAAATTGTTGTTGTGACAGGGACCCTGGAGAATTATGGACGTAGGGAAATTAAAGAATTTCTTGAAAAACTGGGGGCCAAGGTAACCGACAGCGTCAGCAAAAATACGGACTATCTTTTGGTAGGTGAGTCGGCAGGCTCTAAACTCGACAAGGCTGAGGAAATTATAAAATCCGGTGTGGAAACCGATTTAAGGATTATTTCGGAAGCGGAATTTGAGGGCATGGTATAGGATAGGAAATAAAAATGCTTTTTTACATAGTTTGAGGTATTTATTGCGTAGTCTGACGGCGGGGGAACCATCTCTGCTGTGTTTTTTTAGGATGGGGGGCAGATTTATGGCCGTGTTTGATAGAAAAGCGGGTGATTATGATCGGTGGTATGGGTCAAAATTAGGAAAGTTTGTGGACAGAGTGGAAACCGAACTTGCATTCTCCCTTTTCAAACCTGCTTCAGGAATGAAAATATTGGATGTAGGTTGCGGCACAGGTAATTTTAGTATCAAATTAGCAGAAAAGGGCTGTAAGGTTATTGGTATAGACATATCGAAAGAGATGCTGAAAAAGGCAAGAGAAAAGGCCAAAGAGAGGAATTTGGATATTGAATTTTACAACATGGATGTGTACAACATAAATTTCCCTGACGAAAGTTTTGACGGGATTTTTTCAATGGCAGCATTTGAATTTATTAAAGAGCCGCAAAAAGCATATGATGAGATGTACAGGATTTTGAAACGAAATGAACGCCTATTGATCGGCACAATCAATAGGGAAAGTAAATGGGGGGAATTCTACATTTCGAGGTCACTAAAGGGGAACAGTATATTTGAATATGCGGATTTTAAATCTATGAGCGACCTGAAATCATTGAATAGTAAGGAAATAATAAATAGCGGGGAGTGTCTGTTTATTCCGCCCGACGCGGAGGAAAACAATATAACCACGGAATTTGAAAAGAAACTTTCGTACAGCGAAAACGGGGGATTTATATGTGTCCTATGGAAAAAGAAAGCACGAGGATAGCATAAAATATTATCAAAAAGGGTCTGACAGAATTGAAAATGTTCAAAAAATTGAGTTATATAATTTGGGGGACCCTATTATCTATAGCGTTATTACTCACTTCTTTAGATGTTGTGGCTTTTAATTTAAACCATTACAAGAAGTCATTTGTTAAATATAGCATCGCCGAAATGACGGGCATGGACAGTGAAAATCTCGAATGTATAATTGGAGATGTTCTAAAATACTTAAGAGATGACAGAAAAGAATTAGATACCAGAGCCATTATCGAAGGAAAAGAAGGGGAAGTATTTGGGGACAGAGAAAAATTACATATGGCCGATGTTAAGGAATTGTTTGTCAGGGGTAAAGTTTTACGCAATGTCAGTTTTATGTTGTTTATAATAATGGCTTTATTTTTTATAAAAGAAGATAGACATTGGAAAAAACTTATTTCCAATGTTTTATTATATATATCTGCTATAAATATGTTATTTTTGTTTATATTATTATTAATGAAAATTAATTTTAACAGATATTTTACCTATTTTCAT
>CAZVFS010000073.1:0-5075 GCA_964626575.1 uncultured Alkaliphilus sp.
TGATATGTGAAATGGCTGCATATTATCATTCAATGGGAATGAATTTATATGATGCTTTGATGGAGTTATACGACAAATATGGGTACTTTTTGGAAGATTTAAAATCCATTACATTAGAAGGTAAAGACGGCCTGGAAAAGATGCAAAATATTATGGAATATTTCAGGATGAATACCCTTAAGGCTGTAGGAGATAAAAGAGTTTTATATATAGAAGACTATGAATTACAAAGAAGGACCTATCTGTATAACAATGGAGGCATAGAAGAAATAAAATTACCAAAATCGAATGTAATTAAATTTATATTGGAAGATGAATGTTGGGTATGCTTAAGGCCCTCGGGAACCGAGCCAAAGCTCAAAATATATGGCGGTTTCAGGGGCGATACAATGGATGAGAGCAGGGAATTTTTAACCACAACCATGGGTTGGATAGAAGGAAAAATTAAAGGGATTCAACTATAGGACACATAGGACACATAGGGACTGTCCCCTTGTGTCGTGGATTGGATGGAGGAGAAAATTAAGGAGGTTCAATCAGAGGAGTGAGGGGTATGGATAGAATAACTTTCGATTATTCGGGAGTACTCGATTTTATAGAAGAACAAAAAATAATCGCCCTGCAGGAAAAAGTGTGTTTATGTCATGGAATGCTTCATGATGGAACGGGTAAGGGCTGTGAATTCTCAGGATGGGTAGATTTGCCCGATATGTATGATATGGAAGAGTTTGAAAAGATCAGGCTCACCGCAGAGGAAATAAGAAACAATTGCGATGTTTTTATAATATTGGGCATAGGAGGCTCTTACCTCGGAGCGAGGGCGGCCATAGAGATGCTCAACCATAATTTTTATAATGAGTTGCCGAGGGAAAAGCGAAACGGACCCAAGATATATTTTGCAGGCCATAACATCAGCTCCACCTATTTAAAAGAATTGTTGGATATTATTGAGGGCCAGGACATCTGTATAAACGTCATATCGAAATCGGGAACAACCACGGAGACGGCGCTCGCATTCAGGATATTGAGGGAATACATGAGAGAAAAGTACGGCAAGAGAGGGATGGGCAAAAGGATATATGCAACGACCGACAAAAAAAGCGGTGCATTAAAGGAGCTGGCGGATAAGGAAGGATATGAAACTTTTGTAGTGCCGGATGATATTGGGGGAAGATACTCCGTATTGACTCCCGTTGGGCTGCTCCCCATGGCAGTGGCCGGAATAGATATAGCAGAAGTCATGCGGGGTGCCAAAACAGCGGCGGAACATTTGTCGGGTGACGATATTGACGGCAACCCTTCTTGTCAATATGCTGTGATCAGAAACATATTATATTCTATGGGAAAAACAACTGAAATCATTGTAAGCTATGAACCGAATCTATTTTATTTCGGGGAATGGTTTAAACAACTCTTTGGGGAATCCGAGGGCAAGGAAGAAAAAGGGATATTCCCCGCATCCCTGAATTTTACAACGGATCTGCATTCTATGGGCCAGTATATGCAGGACGGCAGGAGGAATATGTTTGAAACTATATTAAATGTAGAAAAGCCCAGGGAGGAAATCTTAATCCCTAGGGATAAGGATGATTTAGACGGACTGAATTATATCAGCGGAAAAACCCTGGACTTTGTAAATAAAAGTGCTATGAAGGGCACTATTGCTGCCCATACAGACGGTGGCGTGCCCAACCTCGTTGTCAACATTCCGGAAATATCGCCTTATTATTTCGGATATCTGGTATACTTTTTTGAAAAGGCTTGCGGCATGAGCGGGTATCTGCTGGGTGTTAATCCTTTTGACCAGCCGGGGGTTGAAGCCTATAAAAAAAATATGCTCAAATTGCTTATGGCTTAGTTGTTACAAATATCTATATATTACAAAGTGAATTACTTTTGAAATTTTGTAATAGTTCTTGGTGATTTGAAGACAAAAAACCGTTAAAAAATTGCGCATGTTTGAACCAACACTCAGCCTTTAGGAAAAAAGCTTACTAACCCATCAATGCTTTGCTCAAATCAAAGGTATTTGCGATAGTTGTAAACTGAGTGTTGGTGAGTTTGCGAATTTTAGGTTTTTTGTTTGAAAAGAACCTTAGAACTATCAAAATTTCAAACCGTAATGAGACTGTAATATATAGATGTTCCAAGGTACAAGGTTTTATAAAACCTAATATGAGACATTAAATAGGGGGACAAAATAATGAAGAAAAGGGCTAGTGGCATATTGCTACACATATCCTCTTTACCGGGTGACTATGGAATAGGCGACCTTGGGAAAGAGGCATATAATTTTGTAGATTTTTTGGCAAAAGCAAAGCAGACATATTGGCAGGTATTGCCCCTAGGGGTAACCGGCTTCGGAGATTCGCCATATCAATGCTTTTCCGCATTTGCGGGCAACCCGTATTTTATAGACTTGGATGATCTAATACAATCGGGTTATATCACCGAAAGCAGGGTGCTGGAATTTGAATTGAGCAGAGAACCCAACAGGGTTGATTATGAATTATTATATAAAAACAAAATACAGATCCTGAGAATGGCATACGAAGCGGCCAAAACAGATATATGGGGGCAATTAGAGCTGTTTTATAACAAAAACCATCATTGGTTAAGGGATTTTTCGCTCTTTATGAGTATAAAAACTAAAAATAACGGAATTTCGTGGTTGAAATGGGACGAACATTATAAAGATTCAAATTCAGATGCAGTTTCCGATTTTGAATGCCTCAATAAGGATGAAATCTATTTCTGGGTATTCACGCAATATTTCTTTTTTAATCAGTGGGAAAAACTGAAGTATTATGCAAACAAAAAAGGTATATATATTATAGGAGATTTATCTATGTATGTTTCGGAAGATAGTTCGGACGTTTGGGCAAATCCGCATTTGTTTAATTTGGATGATTTTTATTGCCCTATTGCGGTTGCAGGTGTTCCGCCGGATATATGTTCATGCGAAGGCCAACTTTGGGGAAATCCCGTGTATGATTGGGATGTTATGGAACAGCAGGAGTATGGCTGGTGGATACAGAGAATAAAAATGTCTTTTGAACTCTATGATGTTTTGAGGATAGATCATTTCAGGGGATTTGAGGCTTACTGTGAAATAAAACACGGCGCGAGGGATGCAACTTGTGGAGTATGGGTGAAAGGCCCGGGGATTAAACTGTTCAACAAGATAAAAGAGGAATTAGGGGACCTGGATATTATAGCGGAGGACTTAGGATTTATAACCGAGGAAGTAGAACAACTCATGGCGGAAACCGGTTTTCCCGGTATGAAAGTCCTCCAATATGCTTTCGACCCTGAGGCAGATGGCCGTTACCTGCCTCACAACTATGATAAAAATTGTGTCGTCTATACAGGTACACACGACAATTCTACTGTTTTGGGTTTTATAAAGGAAATGCCGGCAAAGGACTTCGACTTTGCAAAAGAGTATCTGAGGTTAAATGAAGAAGAAGGTTTTAATTGGGGATTTATCAGGGGTGCCTGGAGTTCAACAGCCTATCTGGCAATCGCACCCATGCAGGATTTTTTAGGTCTGGATGATAGTGCCAGAATGAACAAACCATCCAGCGTCAACGGAAACTGGACCTGGAGGATGAATAAATCCGACCTGACGGATGAACTGGCAAAGAGGATAGGGAAATTGGCTTATATATACAGGAGGTGTTAGTCTTGAAAAATATGGTCAGCGCTATGGAAAGAATTTCGTTATCAACCTTTGGAAAAAGTCTATCGGGTTGTAATGATAAAGAGAAGTATATAATTGTGTCAAAGGCTATTATGGAGGATATTATCCCCAAATGGATCGATTCTGAAAAGAAGTTTGACGGAAAAAAGAAAGCATATTATCTTTCCGCTGAATATCTGATGGGCAGGTCCCTCACCAATAATTTAATAAATATGAAATGCAAACCCGAGGTTGAATCCATTTTAAGGGACTTGGGTATCTGTTATAGTTGTATAGAAGAACAGGAAGAGGACGCAGGTTTAGGTAACGGCGGGCTGGGAAGATTGGGGGCTTGCTTCTTAGATTCGGCTTCCACATTAAATTATCCGCTAACAGGGTACGGAATCAGATATGAATTCGGGCTATTTAAACAATTATTTAGAGACGGTTTTCAGGTGGAGGTAGGGGATGACTGGTTGGAATATCCGGATCCGTGGTCTATAAGAAAACAGTCCGAAAGTGTCAGGGTGAGTTTTGCGGATGGGGATGTTTTGGCGGTCCCGTACGACACACCTGTTATCGGATACGGACAAAATACCATAAACACTTTGAGATTATGGAAGTCGGAGCCTTTTGAAAAATTTAATTTCATGGCATTTGATAGCCAAAATTATAATCTTTCTGTTGAAGAAAAGAATAAGGCGGAAAATATAACTAAGGTATTATATCCGAACGATGCTTACAGGGAGGGTAAGGAACTCAGATTAAAACAGCAATATTTTTTTGTTTCGGCTTCCTTGCAAGATTTAATAAGAAAGCATAAGGCAAAATATGATACCCTCGATAATTTTGCGCAGTTCCATGCAATCCAGTTAAACGACACTCATCCTGCCGTTGCCATACCTGAGATGATGAGGATTTTGACTGAGGTAGAGGGCATGGATTGGGATAAAGCATGGAATATAGTTACCAATGTGTTTGCATATACAAATCATACCTTGTTGGCGGAGGCCCTAGAGCAATGGTTTGTGGGGTTTTACAAGACTTTGATACCTTCGGTATACAGAATCGTAGAAAGAATTGATTTTCAGCTCATGGAAGAGTTGAAGCCCAAGGAGTTGCCGGGATGTGAATTGGATTATTATAAAATCATCAATCACGATCATATCAAAATGGCTTGGCTTGCTATCTACGGTTCAAAATCTGTAAACGGGGTATCGCGGCTGCACAGTGATATCTTAAAATATAGGGAATTGAATAACTGGTATAGATTGAATCCACAGAAATTTAACAATAAAACCAACGGTATAACCCAGAGAAGGTGGCTGTTAAAATCCAATCCTGAATTATCGAATTTTATTACGGAGCTGCTGGGTTCCGAAAACTGGATAAC
>CAZVFS010000073.1:5175-7478 GCA_964626575.1 uncultured Alkaliphilus sp.
CAATTGGACATAACGCCGAGAACATTTATATTCGGGGCAAAGTCGGCGCCGGGGTATGTGAGGGCAAAAGGAATTATAAAATATATAAATGATATAAAACAATTGATAAACAGTGATCCGGAGGTCCGCGAAAAAATCAAAATAGTGTTCGTGGAAAATTATAATGTATCTTACGCCGAAAGGCTGTTTCCTGCGGCAGATGTTTCGGAGCAAATTCCGACAGCAGGAAAAGAGGCATCCGGAACCGGTAATATGAAATTCATGTTAAACGGTGCCCCAACCATAGGGACTTATGACGGGGCAAATATAGAGATAGTAAAAAAAGCAGGGGCAGAGAACAACTTCATATTTGGGCTCAGGGTTGAAGATATTGAAAAACTCGGTCTGAATTATGATCCCCGATATGAATATGAAACTGTGGTTGGCCTGAAAAGGGTCGTGGATACCCTGGTAGACGGAACATTTAGTGATGCCGGTACGGGTGTGTACAGGGAAATCTATGATTCTCTTTTAAACGGAACAAATTGGCACAGGCCTGATGTTTTTTGTGTGCTGAAAGATTTTGAAAGTTACAGAGATGCACAGCAAGACATAAATGATGCTTTTAAGGACAGAATGGGATGGGCTAAAAAATGTTGGATGAACCTGTCCAATGCCGGGAAATTCAGTTCCGATAGAACTATAGAGCAATATGCTAGGGAGATTTGGAATATAGAAAAGGCATAAACAGGACGCGAAGCCTGTAGATACAGAGGGACAGTCCGAGACTGAAAAAGTCCCGAACCGTGTCATTCTGAACGCAACGAAGTGGAATGAAGAATCTTTTATGTATTAAAAATGCGAGATTCTTCGATTCGCTCAGAATGACACCCTTCGGTAAACTTTATAGAAATAGGACTTTTTCAGCAATTTTAAGCTGTTCCCTGTGTTTTTTTGTGCCCAATATGTTTTCCGGTTGCTTCCTTGAATGACATTTTTTTATCATTTTTTCGTATTTTCATTTTAAACTTGTATAATTTGGGTATACATATTATGTGAGGAGGCAACATTATGAAATGTACATACTTTTACTGGAAAAACGGGGAAATAGATTCCTATTTATTTCACGAGGGAACATCCTACAAAAGCTATGAATTTCTAGGGGCTCATCCTGTCAACATAGATAACGGAGAGAGGGGATGCGAGGGCGAACTTCTTGTTCCATCCGTCCCCGCGTCCTCCCAACAAGATGGGGCGCGGAACCTGTCCCCATGTCTTTCGCTAGACAATAAAGGAGCGGTGCGGTTTATAGTATGGGCGCCCAGGGCCAAAGAAGTATATCTTATGGGCGACTTCAATAATTGGCATGAGACCGATCTCCCGCTTAAAAGGGTTGGGGAGTCAGGATTATGGAATATCTGTGTACAAGATATAAAACAATTTGATTCGTACAAATATAGAATAATTTCTTATAACGGAGAAGTCAGGATTAAAGCAGACCCTTATGCATTTCATTCGGAAACAAGACCTAAAACGGCATCAAAATATTATGATTTAAGAGGTTTCGAGTGGGGAGACGAATCTTGGGTAAAAAATAGGCAGAAGGCCTTCGGTTATGATAGACCAATGTCTATATATGAAGTAAATTTATCTTCTTGGAAAAGGAGGCCGGACAATTCGGAATATTCATATACGGATCTGGCCAAGGAACTAGTCAGGTATGTAAAAACCATGGGGTTTACCCATGTCGAGATCATGCCTATCATGGAACATCCTTATGACGGCTCTTGGGGATATCAGCAGACAGGGTATTTTGTACCGACCAGCAGGTTCGGAACGCCTAAAGACTTTATGTATCTGGTAAATCAGTTTCATAAGAACGGAATCGGAGTGATATTGGATTGGGTTCCTTTCCACTTTTGCAAAGATGATCATGGCCTGATCAGATTTGACGGGACAGAATGCTTTGAATCTTCAAATAAGACTTTAGCGGAAAACAATGTTTGGGGGACATTGAATTTTGACTATAGCAAACCGGAAGTGATAAGTTTTTTAATCTCGAATGCGGTATATTGGCATGAGTATTATCATATAGATGGACTTAGAATAGATGCCATCGCCTATATGCTCTATCTGAACCATGCGGGAAGGGACATAAGAAACGAACAGGGGGGCTATGAAAATATACAGGCTGTAGATTTTTTAAAAAGGTTGAATGTGGTGCTGTTGCAATATTTTCCGTATACTAAAATCATAGCGGAAGACAGTACCAGCCGGCCACGGGTTACGGCACCTGTAAAAGATGGGGGTTTGGGATTTAAATA
>CAZVFS010000074.1:0-7452 GCA_964626575.1 uncultured Alkaliphilus sp.
CACCTCCTGGTATATATTTTGTGTAGAATAAATCTTAAAATGTTATGTAATTATTGTTAAGAGGGAGAAAAATGATGTTTTTTGAGGACTATTTTAAAACCGGCAGGGTTTACCATATTGCGCCTGTCAACGATCTGGGGAAAATATTATCGGACGGGATCAAATACGACGACAAAGTAACCTACGAATACAAATATTATACCTTTCATTGCTTTATAGACAGCCTAAAACCTGCGTATATTCCTTCCTGGGTAAAAAGAAAAAGGGCAATATTTGCAACAAAAAATTATCGCAAAGAACCGAATTTCTCTTCACATAGTGTGGTAACGGCATTAAGGGTAAATCCGTCTAAGTGTTGGGTTGCCAATGAAAACAGGGCTAACCAGATATATGAACCTTTTATTTTGCAGGAGGTGGATCCCCTTAAAGGAGCCGGGGAATACATGAAAACAGAGGGTAAAAAATCGGTAGAGGAATACTGGCGGACTTCATTGAGTTTTGAAGAAAACCTGAAAAAAAGGATGGATTTACAAGATGGCTATGATGCGGAGGTATTGATATTTCATGATATTAGATCTGAGGATATAGAGGTACTATATATAGTTTCGGATCATAGAGTAATGGAATTTGATGAATGGAAAGAAATATTTTGTAAAAAAAGATAGAATATTCTATGGTATAATGTTTTTATGTATGCAGGGAAACGACAGACTGTGTGGCAGTTGTCACTCTGAGTGTCGGCGAAGGGTCTCAGTTGGCTTGGGATACAGAACCTTCGCTATGTATAGGATGACAAAAAAGTAAGAAACGCACTTTTTCACACAGCCCGGCGAGTCAGGAGGTAGCAATGTGGAAATAGGAAAGGTACCCATAGAAGTACTTAAAGAAATAATTTTTTCTAATATAAAGCATAGACGGCCTGAGATATTGGTCAGGCCGAATATAGGGGAAGACTGTGCCGTAATAGATTTTGGTGAATATGTCTGTGTAATGAGTACGGACCCAATCACCGGAGCTATCAAGGATATCGGCAGTTTGGCAGTACATATTTCCTGTAATGACATAGCATCCGGTGGTGTGGAACCCTTGGGGATAATGTTGACCGCCATGGCACCGCCGGGTACAACCAAAGAAGATTTGAATTATGTCATGATGGAAGCGAATAGGGCTGCTGCTTCCATTAACGTGGAAATAATCGGAGGGCACACGGAAATCACCGACAGCGTTAACAGGATGATAATCAGCGCAACAGCAATGGGAAAACAGCTTAAGGATAAGTTGGTTCTCACCAGGGGCGCTAAGGTTGGGGATGCTGTTTTTATGACCAAACATGCAGGACTGGAGGGAGCATCCATAATAGCCAGGGACTTGGAAAATCAGTTAAAGGACAAAATCGATTACAATACAATCAAAACCGCACAGGGTTTCATCGGGGATATAAGTGTGGTCAAGGAGGGCGTACTGGCAGGCAGTATAGGGGTTAACAGTATGCATGACGTTACCGAGGGAGGCATTTTGGGCGCCTTATGGGAGTTAGCCGAGGCATCGGGTATGGGCATAGAAGTATACGAGGATAATATAAATATAAGACGGGAAACCGTCGAAATATGCCGGGCGCTTTCTATCAACCCCATGAAATTAATCTCAAGTGGTGTTATGATAATGTCGGTTTCCGAAGATAAAAAAAACCTATTGACAGAAGCCTTTGATGAGAAGGGCATAGAATTAACCGAAGTTGGGAAAATAACAGACAAAGAACGTGTGATTATAAAGAATGGAGAAAGACAGAAATTATTACCCCCGGATGCGGACGAATTGTATAAGGTTTTATGAGCACCGGATTTGTATAAATAAAAAAACGAGGGCAGATACATGTATCTGCCCTTATATTTTGTTCGCCAAAAATATCGATATATTACATATTAATTACAAATTCCCGGATTCGTTGACATGGGATTTTAGACAATAGTATAATTACAGTGATGGGATAATTAGACGTAATAAGCACAATATGACAAATTTATGTTGTAAAGTTGCATAGTGCGCCGACCCGAGGTTGAAAAACGGCTATACCAAAAAAAGGGGGACGACCAACTAATGAAGAGATTAATTTCAAGTATATTGATACTGATAATTTTTATTGCTTCCTTTACAGTTGCTTTTGCAGATGAGCCTTTAAACAAGGTTTTATTAAAGGAAAATGGCAAAGGAAGAAATTATCAGGTGGTAAATCTTAAGATAGATGGCAAAACGGTAAAGTCCGAAGATGTGCCTCCTATAATTTATCCGTTAGATGGCAATGGAAGAACCTTAGTGCCGTTGAGAATGATTATAGAACATTTAGGGGATAAACTAAATGCAAACATTGAATGGGATGAGGCTAATCGGGAGGTAAAAATTAAGACAACGGAAAAAGAGATTATTTTGAAAATCGACAGCCCTGACGCTATAATAAATGGTGTCAAAAAAAGGCTTCCGGATAATATACCTGCAAAATTACTGGCAATTGGGAATAACGGCAGGACCATGGTACCTATCCGCTTTTTTGCGGAGGAATTCGGGATTGATGTAGATTGGGATCAAGTAAGTGTAACCGCCTCGTTAGAAACACCCAAGGGGCTTGGAGGAAAACCGGAAAAACAACCAAGGCCCGAGCAGTTGGGGGATGAATCAGATAGGCAGCCTAATTCTGGGCCGGGTATCCCGCGAAGGGACACCGATATTATAGAGGTTACGGATATCAAGGTAAAAATGGATGGCCCTGCGCCGCAGATCCGCATTAGAACATCGGGACAGACGGATTATAACAAGTTTAAGTTGGGAGAACCCGAGAGACTGGTAATCGATTTAGATAATACCAGGTTTAATTTAAGGGATAAAAACCGGCTTGAGGCGAACGGAACCTTAGATATTGAAACCGACAGCAAATCTGTGAAGAGGGTTAGGGTATCGCAATTTCAAGGACCAACCAGGGAAAAACCCGATGATTTATTTATAACCAGGGTTGTAGTAGAACTGGGGAATCTGATTGATTATGAAGTAACCTTCGATGATAAAACCGGAGAATTTATAATAGATTTTGTAAATTACATATATAACATAAAAAAGGAGACCATAAATCTCAAGGAAGTTGTTGTGATAGAGGGTGATATGGTCGATGATTATGACATAATCAGTTTAAATAACCCGGGGCGTATAGCGGTGGATATCAAGGGTGCGGTGTTGCATAATAAATTTAAAGATAGAACAATAAATGTGGACAGTAAAATTGTGAAATCGATCAGAACTTGCCAGCACACATTGGAAGATAAAATGTCCGGTGAAAAGGTTGCAAGAGTGGTAATAGACCTATATGAAGATATAGGACATGATGAAGTCCATGTAGAAGTAAAAGGCAATAGATTAGAAGTGCATATGGAGGGGGAACCCTTTAAAGAGATATGGTATGAGGAGACAGGATGGACAACCTCAAAGTTTGTACTTAAGGGGTTAGTGGTTACCAAGTATGATATAGAGAGCCAATCAACACCAGGTATAATTGACATAACTGTCCCCAAAACAGATATAGATTTAGAACCAATGAGTCTTGATGTCAATGATCATATTATAAGGACAATTAACATAAGTGAAGATGGAAATAATTATAACGTTCAATTAAGATTGCAGGAATCTGTGGAGTGCAAACTGCTTTCACCTGAATTTGGACAGGATTTGGTATTAGAACTCAATAACAAAGATGCTAAATATAGGGAAATGCTCATTATTGTAGATCCCGGGCATGGCGGTTCGGATCCCGGCACCATTTCTCCCATTCGCGGTATAAGGGAATCAGAAGTGGCATTGGAGATATCGTTGAAATTGAATCAGTTATTGACGGAGGCAGGTTTCAGAACCTATATGACTCGTACGGATGATTTAAGTAATGATTTTAAACTGAGTTTGCAGGATCGTGTGGAGATTGCAAATGTATTAAAAGCGGATTTGTTTGTCAGTGTTCATGTAAATTCGTTTACAAGTAATTCCATCAGTGGAATCGAAACTTTTTATTCTTCCAGAGATATAGAAGGTAAGGAGCTTGCTCAAGTAATTCAGTCCACATTAGTAAATAATCTGAAAATGGTGGATAGGGGTGCAAAACCTGCAAACTATTTTGTTCTTGAACATACGATTATGCCGGCAGTTTTGGTTGAAACAGGATTTTTATCAAATTCATCGGATGAAGCAAAACTTGCGACAAATAAATATAGAGAAGAGGTTGCAGAATTGACATTCAGGGCCATTATAGAATATCTTGAAACTACAAGGTAAAAAGAGTAGGTCCATTGAAGAATGTAGGGCAGGCCAGTGAGTCTGCCTATCAGAGGCCGGAAATCGGAGGCCGGAGTGCCGGAGTTATAAAAGGCCCGGCATACTGTTAAACTCATACCCAGCTTTTAGATAGTAGGGGCAGACCCATGTGTCTGCCCTGTTAATATATATAAATCTATACTATAATTATTTAAAACAGATTTCTAGGAGGGAAGGCATGGAGGCTATTTTGGGCTATCTGCTAATTTTTTTTGCAAGGTTAGCTGATGTAAGTTTGGCAACTTTTCGTATGATCATGGTAGTGCGGGGAAAACGTGTAATTGCCGCATGTATTGGATTTGTGGAGGCAACCATCTACATACTGGCCGTAGGCAAGGTACTGAGTGCAATGAGTAATCCGCTCAATATCCTTGCATATGCACTCGGTTTTGCTACCGGTAACTACGTGGGTATTTTTTTGGAAGAAAAAATGGCACTGGGTAGTATCATCGTGCAGGTAATACTGGAATACAAGGTTACGGAGTTAGTTGAAAAATTGAGGGGTAACGGTTTCGGGGTAACTGTGGTGGAAGGCTGCGGGAAAGAGGGTACAAGGCATCTTCTGAATGTAACCCTTCAGAGAAAAAAATTGTCCAAATTATATAACGTTATAGACAATCATGATAAAAATGCCTTTGTTACCGTAACCGACGCGAGGGCCATCCGCGGGGGATATTTTTCAAGTATAAAGAAATAATGAATAGTGAACAGTTCTCCATAATATAATTTATATAGAACCCTTTTGACAAGGTATAAAGGAATTATATGATTGGAGGATGGTGTGTATGAATTTTTTGAGAAGGCTTGTCATTTTATCTATAGTATTTTTATTAATTTTATTGACCGGGTGCGGAATTTCCAGGAAGGGTAAGGATAAAGACGTCAGCCTGATAATAGACACGGGGGTGTTGGAGGATGACGAATTGAGGGAAATGGTTCTCTATTACAGGGATAATAAGGGATTCATCATTCCTGTCATGCGGAGAATACCCCAGGCAGAGGGAATCGGAAGAGCTGCTATAAATTTGTTGATAGATGAACCGGGTCTTAGAGAGGATCTAGCATTGGTTGGGTTGTTGCCGGTTTTGCCTGCCGGAACGGAAGTAATCGGCATGTCTATAAATGAGGGACTGGCCAAAGTAAATTTTAATGAAAACCTGTTATCTTATGAGACCGAAATTGATGAAAAAGCCATCATTCAGTCCCTTGTATATACGTTAACGGAATTTGACACGATAGATAAGGTTCAATTACTGGTGGACGGGAAAAAGATAAAAAAATTCCCCCACGGAACAAAGGTTAAGGACCCATTGCAGAGGGAAAACATAAATTTAACTATACAATTACAGGGCGAGGAAATACCTGTTATAGTATATTATAAAGGCACAACCAACGGAATGGATTCATTTTTTGTTCCGATAACAAAAGGGACCAACGCATTAAAAGCCGATATAAAAAGTGTTCTAGCGTCGCTGGTTGAAGGGGTGCCGGAAGATACCGGACTCTACAGTGAACTGCCCGCAGGTGTGGTATTGAACAACGTATATGTAAAAGACGGGGTCGCGTATATAGATTTTAGTGAAGAAATTAAAAATATGCCCGGCAACAAGGCACATCAACAATCAATGATATATGAACTGGGTTTCACCCTGAGGGAAATAGAACCTTCAATTTCCCAGGTTCGCATTTTGTCTAACGGTAAAGAAATAGAATTGAATCCCGATGTGAGTTTAAATTTGCCGGTATATTCGAACATACATTGATCAGGGGTTGAAGGACCGACTTATCATCTGGGACGGACAGTATCGCAGTCAAATATTACCCATGTTAGAATCCAAGGGCGGAGTGCCGGAGATCTGTCAGAGGGACATAAAATTCCAATGGGGTCCGGTGTACCGGCATACCGGCTTTTGATTTCTAATGAGAGGAAGATAATTTTGGAGGATAACAAGGAAAACAAAAATCTTGGACAAGCCGTAATTGCAACGGAAAACAAACATAAATTAGAAGAGATAGGGGCAATTTTAAAAGGCTTTAATTTGGGGATTTTATCGATAAAGGATGCCGGATTAGAAGGGTTGGAGGTAATAGAGGACGGCAGTACATTTGAAGAAAATGCTCTTATCAAGGCAAGGGCTGTTATGGAAAAGACGGAGAAATTAGCAATCGCAGACGATTCGGGTCTGGAGGTCGATATATTGAACAATCAGCCCGGGATACATTCGGCTAGATTTGCTGGTGAAAATGCAACAGATGATGAAAATAATAAAAAGTTGCTTAAATTACTCGAAGATGTTCCGTTGCATAACAGAACAGCACGGTTTGTCTGTTGTATAGCGGCTGTATTCCCGAATGGGGATACCATTACTTTAAGGGGTGAGTGCCCGGGCATAATCGGTTTCGAACCGAGAGGAAAAGGTGGATTTGGATATGATTCTTTGTTTATAGTGGAAAAATACGACAGAACCTTTGCAGAAATAGGAGAGAAAGAAAAAAACAAAATCAGCCATCGTGCCGTAGCCCTGGGAAAATTAAAAGAGAGGTTAAAGACAAAGTTAAGAATTAAATAGTTTTTAAAGGGGTATATTATAATTAGTCCGGGCAGTATAGATTACATGCCGTCAAGAATTTGCATGCTATTATATGCTACACACATTCTTAATGCAGATAACTTTGGTGCTCATATCATATTGTGTTATAAAAATGTGTTTAAGGAGAGATGAAATATATGAGAAACAGGTTCAGTAAATTGTCTGTAATTGTTTTATTGTTGTTATCTGTTTTTATGGTTGCCTGCGGCAAACCGTCGGAAACACCGCCTGCAGGTGATGATAATTCAGGACAACAAGCCAAGGGTGAGATACTGCTTTCTACTACAACAAGTACAGATGACAGCGGGCTTTTAGGTTTTATTTTACCGGAATTTACAAAGGACACCGGATATGATGTCAAAGTAGTTGCCGTGGGAACCGGCCAAGCTCTACAGATGGGTAAGGACGGAGATGCGGATGTGCTATTGGTCCATGCCAAGGCTTCGGAGGAGGAATTTGTTGCGGAAGGGCATGGGGTTGAAAGATTTGACGTAATGTACAATGATTTCGTTTT
>CAZVFS010000075.1:0-1194 GCA_964626575.1 uncultured Alkaliphilus sp.
TGAATCTATCCCGCGATGCCGAAAAATTCCCTGATTTTCCCCTTAAAGCTCTGTTTTTCAACGGATTTGTCGGCAACAAGATATGTTGTATTGAGTATCTTTCCGTTTAGATATGTAGTCATTTTACCCACACTCTGCCCTTTTTCTATTGGGGCCCGTAAAGTCTTAGGTATGTCAATAACTGTTAGAAGTTTTCCCTTTTCCCCTTCAGCCAACGGAACAACGCAACCTTTAAACGAATTTAAGTAGATTTCCTTACTCTTCCCACCCAGTACCCTGGTTTTAGTAACCGTTTGCCCTTTACTAAACAGTATATGAGGTTTATATAAATTGAAACTCTCGTCTAACAGCCTTGCAGCGGTGTCGAACCAATTATAATCATTTAAAGTTACGGCAATTAATTGCATATTACCTCGGGTCGCAGATGCTACCAGACATCTGCCCGCCTTCATCGTATACCCGATTTTTACCCCGTCACCGCCCTCACATATATCCAAGATTGCATTCTTATTTGAAAAGTACTTATAACCCTCTCTATCGGCTATCCAAAATTTTGTCTTTGCTACCTCTTTAAATACGGGATTTTTAAGAGCCTCCCTCGTGATAAGTGCCAGATCATAGGCCGTTGTATAATGACCTTCGTCATGTAGACCGTGCGGATTTGTGAAATTTGTATTTTTTGCCCCTATCTCTTTTGCCCTCTCGTTCATCAGCCTCGCAAAATCTTCAATAGATCCTGACACTTCATATGCGATTGCCGCAGCGGAATCATTACCCGATCTTAACATAAGCCCATATATTAAGTCCCTTGCTTTAATTCTTTCGTTCGCCGTTAAATATATAGAAGATCCCTCTATACCCTGGGCCTCAGGGTTTATTTTTATCTTTTTATCCAATGGAATATTTTCAATTGCCAGCAGTGCTGTCATAATTTTTGTGGTACTGGCCATAGGAAGTTTTTTATGTATATCCTTTTCATACATAATTCGTCCCAGCCCCGCATCCATAACAATGACGGACTGTCCGCTTATCTCTGGTTGTGTATTGTTTTCCTCCCCATAGGATACGGTTGACATTATACCAATAATACAAATCAATATAATGTACATTCTTTTTTTATGCATAGGTCTCACCTCGAAAACACAAACAGCACAAACAGGGGACGGTTCTCTGTTTGACAATTATTTTGAAACG
>CAZVFS010000075.1:1294-4651 GCA_964626575.1 uncultured Alkaliphilus sp.
CTCTGTCCTCTATTCAAAACTGATAGTTTTATTTTCTTCGTTGCCCTTATTGCTCTTATTATTTTTACTGAAGGCCGATTGTAAGCTGTCGATAACCTTAGGTGTCGAACCTATAATTGTGTCGATTAAGTTAGCATGTTGATCTACAGACATCAATTTCATCTGTCCGCTGCCCACTACCATAAATGCCACCGGTTGTATGGATATCCCCGCACCTGCGCCACCGGCAAACGGCAATTGTTCCTTACCGGATTCCCCATTTTGATCCTCTTTATTACTCTTTTTTGTATTTTCAAAATCCCCGCCACCTGATGCAAATCCAAATGATACCCTGGAAATGGGAATTATTGTTGTGCCGTCTATTGTCTCAACCGCATCACCGACAATAGTATTAACATCCACCATTTGTTTAATGGTTTCCATTGTAGTTTTCATTAGTGATTCTATTGGATGCTCATTCATTTTTCACACCATCCTTTTATTTGCGCTAATATCGCCTTTATATTCGCATTAATAATATAGCCTAATTTAATGCTAAATATACCATTAATAGACGTTTCAAAGATATTAACATTATAATCCGGAACTACATTCATCGATACGTCAGGGAAATTATATCCCCTTGCTATAAAGGAGATAACAGATGTTTTTATAGCCCATATCACCCCTACTAAAATAGCTGTTTGCGCCGCATCGTTTGTGCCGACTTTGGTATACCAATATATATTATCAAAAACCAACTTTTCCCTTATATAGTGTTCGTATCTGGCATAAATTTCCCTATATTCATCTATTATTTTTTCCGTATCAAATATATTGCGGGGAGAGTTTCCATGATCAACCGGTTTGTTTTCTTTATCTGTTATCCCGATGCCAACATCTAATGTAGGAACAGTTTTATTCCTCTTGATTAAATCTGTAGCGGAAATCCTCCTTGTATGGTTAAATATACCATAAAAACTAGTCAAGCTGACAACCACGCTATCATCTTTATCATGCTTGGTAATGCTGAACCTAATCTTCAGATTTGAATGTAATATCCCGAACAGCAAGGCCCCCAATGTTACGATTATAAAAATCAACATTTCAAATTTTCACCCTTACGCCTTTGTCTATATTATATTGACATTTTTTCCAATATTTTAAAATTTACACATAAGGATTAAAAATTCGTTCTAAGTTCCAACCGATATCGAAAATTAGGAGCCAAAATAGATATATTGCCTTATCCACCCATTATTCTACCGAACATCCTTCTCAGCATATCAAATATTGAGGCCTTTGGTATATCTTCTTTTGATACAATGTCCATTTCCCCAACCTCCTTACCGTCTAAGGTAGCTACAATTTCACCCACTTTGCTACCCTTTGATATAGGAGCATTAACAGATGGCGGGAGTATCACTTCTGTCTTGACACTGCCCTCTTTACCTTTCTTAACCAATATATTCAGGTCGTCTTTTGCAACCGCTTCCAATTGAATTTTCTTGCCTTTGTTTAGTTTAACATTCCCTATAACATCATCTTCCTGAGCGATTTTAACCGTACTGAAATTGGCAAAACCATAATCCAGTAATTTCGCCGCCCCGCTAAAACGAACCGAAGAGGAAGGTGCGGCCATTATTACCGCTATAAATGTGCTGTTCTCCCTGGTTGCGGACGCCGAAAGACAATGCTTTGATGTACTCGTGTATCCGGTTTTTATACCATTGGCTCCCTTGTAAGTTTTAATGAGCCTGTTTGTGTTGACTAGAGACTGTTCCGATTTCTTTTTCCCGACTACCACGGTATCCATCCACGTTGTAAGCCATCTATGGACCTCTTCATGTTCCAATAATTCCCTGGACATAAGAGCCACGTCATAGGCACTTGTAACATGCCCCTCTGCGTCCAGACCGTTTGTGTTAACAAAGTTTGTGTTCTTCATACCCAATTCCTTGGCACGATCATTCATCTGTTGTACAAATAACTCATTTGTACCTGCTATATGTTCACCTAACGCTACAGTAGCATCATTGGCCGAACGTATAGCCACGCCTTTCATCAATTCCTCTACCGTCTTTACCTCTCCGGGCTCCAAATAAAGCTGCGTTCCTCCCATTCTTGATGCTTCTTCACTGACAACTGCCTGGTCGTCGAGAGTGATTTTGCCGTCCTCAATGGCCTCCATCACTAAAAGCATCGTCATAATTTTTGTTATGCTAGCCGGGGCCAACTGTTCATGTATGTTTTTTTCATATAAAATTGTTCCCGTTCCGGCATCCATCAACAATGCGGATTTAGCATCTATGTCAAAGGGCTGTGTTTCCGTCTCTGCATAGGTATTTGAAATAGGTAAAAGCAAAGAGATAATTATAAGTATATACAAAAGTATGTTTAAATTTTTCTTCATGAATATCCTCCCTATTACATATTTAGTATTAGGTTTTCCAGCTAAGTATTTTGTTATACGACAAGAAACGGACTAAATTAAAAAAGGAATAAAGAGGCATTTTATAACCCCTTCATTCCTTTTTGATCCACTATTCCAAGTATTAACGGTTGTTTCGGTTTAGCTGTCTTTTCAATTAAATATGCGGATTTTAGCCTTTTGATAGCGCTCTCCCGCCTTTCATAATCATTATAATGAACGTATGCAAGTATATCATTTATTCGGACATATTCCCCAATTTTTTTATTCAGTATAATTCCGACAGAATGGTCTATGACGCTGTCCCCGGTTTCTCTGCCCGCTCCCAATACCAGCGAGGCCAATCCAACCTCCTCTGCTTCTATTTTGTTTATGTAACCCATTTTATCGGATTTCAGTTCATATATGCCCTCGGCTTGTGGCAATAAATCCGTATTTTCTATGCAGTTTACGTCCCCGCCTTGTTCTCTGACAAGAACCTTAAACATCTCCAGCGCTTTGCCTGTGGAAATAACATTTTTTATTTTTTGCCTTCCTTCTTCTGCTGTCCCAACATTCCCGGCTAACAAAAGCATATAAGAACCTAAGGTTATGCATAGTTCCTTAAAATCCTCCGGCCCGCCGCCTTTTAAGGTTTCTATTGCCTCCTTGACCTCCAAACTGTTGCCGACGGCATATCCAAGAGGCTCGTCCATATTTGTTATCAATGCGACGGTGTCACGGCCCATACCGTTTCCTATTTTGACCATCTCTCGGGCCAGTTCAAATGCATCCTCTATATTTTTCATGAATGCGCCGCTGCCCGTTTTTACATCAAGTACGATCGAATCCGCTCCGGATGCAAATTTTTTACACATTATGCTGCTCGCTATCAAGGAAATATTATCCACCGTGGCAGTTACATCCCTTAACGCATATATTGCTTTATCGGCAGGCGCCAGGTCAAC
>CAZVFS010000075.1:4751-7449 GCA_964626575.1 uncultured Alkaliphilus sp.
GTCATGGCCTCGGTTAAATAAACAGTCTCTTCTTCATTCATCTTCTGAAAATATATGGCCATCAGCAAAGCCGCCGCCTGATAATCCGGAATTGTCTTATCGGTATATCCTTTTATAAAATAATTTATCTCTTCCCTGGATAAAGTACCGCCGTTCCTTTTTTTCAGAATTATGTCGTACATTCTCATTACAAAGATACCTCACCTATAACCGATTTAACCAAACTGATAAACCTAGGCCTGGTTTTATCGGCAATTTCCATCACCTGTTCATGGCTTATAGTTTCGGAGCCTTCAAAAATAGCCATATCGGTTACGCAGGATATCCCTATAACCTTCAGCCCGCTGTGTTTGGCAACTATAACTTCCGGAACCGTAGACATGCCTATTGTATCCGCTCCTATCAGTTGGAACATCTTCGATTCGGCTTTTGATGAATAGGCAGGCCCACTGATAGATACATATACACCTTCATGAGTTTCAATTCCAATTTTCTCCCCAACTCCGTGAACCAATCGAATTAAGTCCTTATCATAAGCGTCCGACATATCCGGAAATCTCGGTCCCAGTTCCGGATAATTTGGACCGATTAAGGGATTGTTTCCGGTCATATTGATATGATCATTTATAACCACAAGCGCTCCCGGATACAGATTTGGGTTGAGACCCCCGCAAGCATTTGTCACAAGTAACAATTCTACCCCTATGGCCTTCATTACCCTGACCGGAAAAGTCACCTCTTCCATGGAGTATCCTTCATAATAATGAAATCTGCCCTTCATCGCGATAACTTGTTTATCCATTAACTTTCCCGTCACCAGTTGCCCGGCATGGCCTTCCACGGTCGAAATCGGGAAATTGGGAATGTCTTTATAATCTATAACAATAGCATTTTCTATCTCGTCCGCTAATGTTCCAAGCCCTGAGCCTAGAATTAAACCTATTTTAGGTGTTTCTTTTATATTATCTAATAAATATTTTCTTGTCTCTTCAAGTTTTGCAAGTAAATCTTTCAAAATTTTCCCCCCTAAATATTTTTTATTATCTCCTTGATATACGCGGAGAATTTTTTCTCCACACTTTTCGCTACCTCAATAACCTCGTCATGATTTAAAGGCTTGTCCGAAATCCCGGCGGCCATGTTCGTAATACAGGATATTCCTAAAACCTCCGCTCCTCCGTGAATTGCAGCCATCACCTCAGGCACTGTAGACATACCCACGGCATCGGCGCCCAAAATACCGATCATTTTTATTTCAGCAGGTGTTTCATAGGTAGGACCTGTTAAAAATGCATATACGCCTTTTTTGACGTCAATGTCATTTTCCTTTGCTGCTTTTTCGGCCAAAATTATCAGATTTTCGCTATACGCGCCGGACATATCGGGAAATCTTACTCCCAAACTGCTGCAGTTATCCCCAATCAAGGGATTGTTAAAACCAAAATTTATATGGTCCCTTATTATCATCAAGTCACCGGGAACAAAACTTTTGTTTATACCACCCACCGCACTGGTGACAATTATCTGCCCGATACCCAGGGCAGTCATTACCCTTACCGGAAATGTAACCTCGCTCATTGTATAGCCTTCATAGTAATGCAGCCTTCCCTTTAGCGCCATAACCTGCTTTCCCATAAATTTTCCGACAATCAATTGCCCCGCATGTCCTTCCACCGTAGATATGGGAAAACTAGGTATATGTTCATAGTCAAGAACGACGGGATCCTCTATCTCGTCCGCTAAAACCCCTAAACCTGACCCG
The DNA here is from genome assembly GCA_964626575.1 of uncultured Alkaliphilus sp. Lineage (GTDB taxonomy): Bacteria > Bacillota > Clostridia > Peptostreptococcales > Natronincolaceae > JAAZJW01. Next base: position 6,514 of record CAZVFS010000075.1, read on the forward strand.
AGAATCAAAGCCATTGTCGGCATGACTTTTATATTGTTTTCTAAATAATATTTTGCTTCCGAAATCTTTTTAAAATACCCCTTCATGACGGCACCCCTATAATTAATTTCTTAAAACTTTCCCCCTTACCTGTTGACGGTATTTCAAAAATATCCGAAATTGTTGCAGCTATGTCGGCAAAGGATTTTCTAGTTCCGATATTCACGTTTCCCTTAACCCTTTTTCCATAAATCACAATCGGAATATATTCTCTTGTATGGTCTGTCCCTTTGAAAGTCGGGTCATTTCCATGGTCTGCGGTAAAAATTATAATATCGCCGTCTTTCATAGCACCTAATATTTCGGGAATTCGTCTGTCCATTTCCTCCAAGGCTCTCTTATACCCCTCCGGATCTCTTCTATGGCCATAGAGGGAATCAAATTCCACTAAGTTTGTAAAAATGATACCCTCGTTATTTTTGCGTATATATTCAATTGTTTTGTCGATTCCGTCCATATTGTCCTTTGTACGCACAGAGTGTGTGATGCCCCTGCCGTTAAATATATCTCCTATCTTCCCTATTGCAATCACGTCCAAACCTTCCTGTTTGGCAATATCCAACACTGTTTGTCCAAAAGGGTCCAATGAATAATCCCTCCTGTTGGAGGTCCTGATAAAATCCCCTGGACTGCCTATAAACGGCCTCGCGATAATTCTGCCTACCATATTGTCCCCCATCATAATTTCCCTGGCAACTCTGCACATTGAATATAGCTCATCCGGTGGGATAATGTCTTCGTGGGCAGCAATCTGTAATACGCTATCGGCGGAGGTATAAACAATAGGATGCCCTGTCTTCATATGTTCCCCTCCAAGCTCATCCAATATTACGGTACCCGAGGCGGGTTTGTTTCCTAAAACCTTTCTCCCAATCTTGCTTTCCAATTCATCTATTA
>CAZVFS010000076.1:0-7366 GCA_964626575.1 uncultured Alkaliphilus sp.
CTGACCGTGCTTCTGTTAGTAGTTACAATTATGATATATCCGGCGGAATCCGTAAAGGCGGCCTATAACGGGCTTGTTATATGGGCAACGTTGGTAATTCCGGCGCTGCTGCCGTTTTTTATCGGCTCGGAATTATTGATCAACCTCGGTATTGTCAAATTTATAGGTACAATATTGGAGCCGATAATGAGGCCTGTTTTTAATGTCCCCGGGGAGGGCTCTTTTGCTTTTGTTATGAGCGTTACATCGGGATACCCTGTTGGGGCTAAAATTGTCTCTAAATTTAAATCAGACAAAATTTTAACCAAAATTGAGGCCCAGAGACTTATATCATTTTGCAGCACCTCCGGGCCCCTATTTATGATCGGTTCGGTATCCGTAGGAATGCTTAAGTCGCCGGAACTGGGTGCCCTTATAGCTTTTTCCCATTATTTAGGTGCCATTATAGTCGGTATAATATTCAGTTTTTATAAAAAATCATTTCAAGATAACAAACCTGTCAAGCAAAAAGAAAACCTAATTAAGAGGGCTTTCTCCAAAATAGAAACAAAAAACGACCGGGGTCCGTCTATAGGAACTATTCTGGGCAATGCCATCAAAAATTCGTTAAATACCATATTGATGGTAGGGGGCTTTATAACTTTATTCGCAGTTGTTATCCATATGTTAAAACTTTTAAAAATAATAGACCTGATCACCTCTATTATATTTGCATTGTTTCCTTTAAAAATATCTCCAACAATTGTTCACTCCCTGATTGCCGGACTCTTTGAAATAACTACGGGAACAAAATTTATTGCGGATAGCATGGGTATTGATTTATCTGCTAAAATTGCCATTATCAGTTTTATAATAGGATGGAGCGGGTTTTCCGTACATGCACAGGTTGCAAGTATTTTAGAGGATACAGGTATAAAATCACGTATATATGTAATTTCGAAAATTTTACACGGATTACTATCATCATTGATATCATATATGCTTTTTCCTATCTTCAGCAATTATTTTCCCATATCGTATCCTGCATATAGTACATATCAATTAACGGATCCCTATAAAAGATTTTTATATAACTGTAAACTATCGGTTGAATTGTTTATAGCTGTTCTAATAGGTTTGCTTTTCCTATCCCTGGTGATGGGGTCTCTACTAAAGATTTACAATTATATAGTCAGTAAAAAAAAATAAAATAATAATTATTTCATACCTTCCAGTTCATTTCTATTTTCCTTAATAGCATTGATTAAATCCGCCAAATCCAATTCAACGGATTCCAGTAAACCGTCTACGTAGTCCTTTGCACCCAACCGCATTTCCTTAGCATTAGTTTGTGCCTGTGTAATTATTTTCTCTGCCTGTTCGTTGGCTAATTTAGTAATTTCGTTCTCTTCAATCATTGACAAAATATGTTTATTTGCCTCCTCTGAAATTGTGTCTGCTTCTTGCTGGGCCTCCGCCAATATACGCTGCCTTTCTTCCTTGATCCATTGAGCTTGCTTAATTTCATCCGGAAGATTGATTCTGATCTCCTTAACAATTTCCAATATTTCTCCCTTGTCAACCAGTACTTTTTGTACAAAGGGTATAGATGAACAATTTTCGACTATATCCTCCAGTTCCTCAAGAAGTTTTAATACATTCATTATATTGTCCCCCTTACTATATGGCCATTTAACCCGACCAACTTAATTTGAAAATTTATTTATTATCTCCTTACGAACATTTTCAGGTACCAGCCCTTTTATACACCCGCCGAAACTAGCAACTTCCTTAACTATGCTGGAACTCAGAAAGGAATATTCGTTGCTGGTCATTAAAAATATTGTCTCAATGCCGGGGCATAGTTTTCGATTCATCAATGCCATTTGAAATTCATATTCAAAATCCGATATAGCCCTCAACCCTTTAACAATACCTACTGCCTGCTTTTGTTGTGCATATTCCACCAATAGTCCCGTAAAGGTCTCCACCGTCACATTGGAATAGCCCTCTACGGCACCTTTAACCTGTCCGAACCTTTCCTCCAAGGTAAACAGAGGGGTTTTGTTCGGATTATATATTATAGATACAATTAAATGCTCGCACATTTTAGAAGCCCTCTCAATCACATCCAGATGCCCGTTGGTAATTGGATCAAAGCTTCCGGGATAGATTACTACCTTCATCTGTTTTTCCCCCTAACCGATAAAAAGAAATTGCTACGTCTCCATATCTATTGGTTCTGTATTTTTTTAATTCATATACATTATCCGGAATTTCGTCTCTTATATCATGTTCGGCAACTATTATACCGTCCGGTTGCAGTATATTGTAAGTAAAAATTGCTTCCAGGACGGGTTTTATAAACCCCTTTGAATATGGCGGGTCTAAAAATATAATATCGGCCTTTACTTTATGTTTCCCCAGCCTTACTATACCATTTAATACATCCATGTGAATTATTTCAGAATTATTAATCAAACCGGTTTTTTTAAGATTCCTTTCAATCAACCGAACACTGTTTTTGTTGTTATCTATAAAATAGGCCTTGTCGGCATCTCTTGATAGGGCTTCTATACCTAAACCGCCACTCCCTGCAAACAAGTCTATTACAATGCCGCCGCATAACCTTGTCCGAATAATGTTGAATACTGATTCCTTCACCCTGTCGGCGGTAGGCCTCATACTTAAACCCTTGAGTGCCTTCAAGGTGTGACCCCTTGCTTTTCCTGAAATAACCCTCATATAGACTGATCCCTTTCAATTCAAACCTGTTTTACGCTAACATTTATTGAATGTCCGCCCCTTTATTGCCGACATAACAACCCAATTTAAATCTACAACTATTTTAGCACATACTTTATTCATAAACAAAATATTTTTCATCAGATCCTTCACGGGTCGAAATTTATGGCCCAACCCAATTTGCAATGTCTGACCGCATTCTGTGCGTCTCAGAATTTGCATATGTATCCACACCACAATAAACGAAAACATTGTTTTTTTGTAGGGTAGACGGCCCTGTCCTCCCTGCCTTTCATAGCAATGACAAATTGGTTGTCCTTAGCTGAGAGACGAATATCCTTCCTCGAAGCAAAATTTTTGCTCCAATTTTTCCTTGAGCAGCGGATAGTTGTCCAAATTTAAACTTGGATCTACCGTCATCATTTTTTCTATTTCTTTTTGTACTGTTTTCAGTACGGATATATGTTTAAACAGATTAGCTACCTTGAGCTCCGGCAAACCATGTTGCTTGGTTCCAAAAAACTCTCCGGGCCCCCTGAGTTGCAAATCTTTTTTGGATATAATAAATCCGTCTGTAGTGTTTTGCATTATATCCATGCGTCGTTTAGAAATTTCCGACTCACTGCTATTTATTAAAATACAGTATGATTGATGACTTCCTCTCCCCACCCTTCCTCTTAACTGGTGGAGTTGGGTCAATCCGAAACGTTCCGCACCCTCCACTACCATAATAGTCGCATTAGGAACATCTATACCTACTTCTATAACAGTGGTCGAAACTAAAACATCTATGTTTCCTTCCTTGAAACTGCCCATTATTTTTTCCTTTTCTTTGGTTGGCATTTTCCCGTGAAGAAGCGCTACATTATAACCCCTTAGTAGATCCATGGAAAGTTCGTCGGCAATTTCTATGGCCGACTGGGTATCTATATACTCCGATTCCTCTATAAGCGGACAGACTACATAGGCTTGTCTCCCTTCGTCCAATTGTTTCTTCACAAAATCGTAAATACCGTTTCGCCGGACAAGGGTACGGCTGTAAGTTTTTATAGTCCTTCTACCCGGCGGTAACCGATCTATGGTTGATATATCCAAATCGCCATACAAAATCAGCGCTAAAGTTCTGGGAATTGGAGTCGCCGTCATAACCAAAACATGGGGATTTTTCCCTTTGTCGGCAAGTATGGCTCTTTGCCTCACTCCAAACCTGTGCTGTTCGTCCGTAATTACCAAAGCCAAGTTACAAAAATTCACACCCTCTTGAATGAGCGCATGTGTGCCTACCACTATATCTACTTCCCCAAGTTCTATTTCTTTTAATGTTTTGTTTTTTTCATTCCCGGACAGGCTCCCCACCAAAAGCCTCACCCTAACCCCAAAAGGCTCGAGCAATTCTCTTATGGAGAAATAATGTTGTTCTGCCAATATTTCCGTCGGAGCCATAAACCCGCCTTGATAGCCGTTTATCACTGCTTTTAGCAAGGACATTATGGCCACGATTGTCTTGCCGGAACCCACATCGCCTTGTACCAACCTGTTCATCGGTATATCCTTTTCCAAGTCCGAGGATATCTCCCTAAAAACATTTTTTTGGGCTTCGGTCAATATAAACGGTAGTTTTCTAACAAATTCATCTATTTTATCACTATTTTTAAGAACTATCCCTTTTCTGTCCTGTAGCACTTTTCCCTTTATACTAAACAGCCCCAACTGCAAAAGAAAAAATTCCTCAAACACTAATCTATATTTGGCTATTTTTAATGCCTGTACGGAAATTGGGAAATGTACATTATTCAAGGCAAATTTAATACCGCAAAGTCTGTGGTTTTGTATGATCTCTTCCGGTAAATATTCTATTAAAGAATCATCAGCTATCTGAAGTGCTTTTTTTTGTATTGAAATGAGTTCCCTCTGACTCAGACCGTCGGTTGACGGGTATATCGGGATTATTCGCTGTCTATTATCACCCTGTATATCCATCTTCTCTATGATGGGGCTAGTTACCTGTAACCCCCTAAAACCTCTCTTAATTTCACCATTTATCATCACTCTCTGGCCCGGAATCAGCGCTCTTTTTAAATATGCCTTATTAAAAAATACAATTTCGATGCTTCCGGTCTCGTCTTTAACGTTAAATTTAGTCAGTGCTAAATTTTTTCTGGGTCTCGATATACTGATCTCCCCGGATATCTTTCCATAAAAGGTTGCCTTTTCGCCCAATTCCAAATCGATGATTTTTTTTATATTTCTCCTGTCGTCATATCCCCTCGGCATATGCCATATCATATCTTCAACGGTATTAATATCGAGACGCTTTAAAAGGTAGGATTTTCTGGGTCCTACTCCCTTAATGTACTGGATGTCTCGTTTTAACTTGCTCATCTATTAACACTCCAAATATTCTTTTGTTTTTATTATAGCAGAAGAACCCGAAAACTGGTAGAATAAATTAAAACCTGCCGAGCAACCCAAAGGGAAGCACCTCTCGATGCTTCCCTACTCAATGGAAAATATGTAATAATACAATGGTTGTCCCCCATAATACAGCTCGACATCTATATCTTCATACTTATCGGTTAATTCTTCCAACATTTCATCGGCTTCTTCCTTGGTTATGTCGGACCCGTAAAAAATAGTTATTATTTCGCTCTCGTCCGTTACCATCTCTTCCACAAGGTCCATACACACCTGTTTGATGTCTTTCCCCACAGATTTTATTTCATCATCGTCAATTCCTATAATGTCCCCTTCATGAATTTCCAAAGAATTATAATCAGTATCCCTTATAGCATAGGTGACCTGGCCTGTTTTAACTGTTTCGATGGATTCCATCATTGTTTTTTCATTGGCCTCAGGAGTAGCCTCAAGGTCAAACGACAACAGAGCTGTCAAGCCTTGTGGAATAGATTTTGTAGGGATCACAATAATATCTTTATCTGAAATGTCCCCGGCTTGACCGGCCGCCATGATAACATTGCTATTATTGGGTAAAATAATTATTGTCTCGGCATTTACACTTTCAATAGCGTTTATAAAATCTTCCGTACTCGGGTTCATGGTTTGGCCACCCTCGATCACATGGACAAAAGCAAAATCCTTAAATATTCTGATCAATCCTTCTCCCATTGTAACCACAATAAAACCGTACTTGTCTATCTGTCCCTCAACATCGGTTTTTTCTTCATTTTGTTCGAACAATTCATGTCTATGCTGCAACCTCATATTATCTATTTTTATGTCGCTCAACTGCCCCGTTTTTAATGCATGTTCCAGTATCTTTCCCGGATGGTCGGTATGTATATGCACCTTTACAACGCTATCGTTACCGACAACCAACATTGAGTCTCCGTATTCCCCTATGGCTGATTTAAATTTGTCGGTATCCATATTATTAGAATGAATTATAAATTCCGTACAATATCCGAATTCTATCTCACTGTCAATCTCTTCTATACGGTGGACATAACCGTGATCTGTACCACTGTCCTCTTCAAACACGTGTGCATCCCCGGTAATACCGGCCAATGCACCTAAATATATATAGATTAATCCCTTGCCGCCGGAATCAACAACCCCGGCATCCTTTAACACCCTGAGCATCTCCGGTGTCCTGCTAAGGGATTTTTCGGCTTCTACAATAACTTTTTCCATGAAAGTTATTATGTTATTTTCGGTATTTGCAATTACTAGCGCCGCCTCTGCACTCTCTCTCGCAACCGTTAAAATAGTACCTTCTACCGGTTTCATAACTGCTTTATATGCAACATCGGAAGCAATCATGAGGGCCTTGGCTAAACCTTTTGTATTGATTTTGTCCTTGTTTTTGACTCCCTTCACAAATCCTCTGAAAAGCTGGGATAAAATTACCCCGGAATTACCCCTGGCACCCATTAGAGAACCATTAGCAGCAGCACAGGAGACACTTTCCAGTGTATCGATTTTTGCGGCCTTTATCTCTCTGACCGCAGATTGCATAGTTAATGACATGTTTGTTCCGGTATCTCCGTCGGGAACAGGAAATACATTTAAGGAGTTGACTATATCTTTATTTTTTTCTAGGGATTCTGCACCTGATAGTATCATCTTCTTTAATAATGGCCCATCAATATATTCAATTTCCAACTATTGTTACCTCCTTAATTACTTCTGAACCCTGACACCTTGGACATTGATATTAACCTTTTTAACGTTCATCCCTGTCAAATGTTCTGTATTATATTTTACCTTTTCTATAATGTTATTCGCAACTACGGATATACGGGTGCCGAATTCTACAATTACAAATACGTCAATTGTTATTTCGTTGTCCTCAATATGTACCTTTACACCCCTTCCCAATTGTTCCTTTTTAAATAACTCCACGAGTCCCCCTGCCGCGGTTCTAGCCGCCATGCCTACCACGCCATAACATTCCATAGTAGACATGCCCGCAATAGATGTTAGCACATGATCGTCGATTATAATAGTACCCAAATTATTAATTAGTTTACCCGGCATCAAAAAACCTCCCCAATTTATTTCTTCCTCATTATATTTATTCCCTATTTTACTACAATATAGTTCCCGATAATAATCATATATAGTATAATATTATATTGTATATGATTATTGGGAATAGTTCAATAGTAAACAATAGTTGCCG
>CAZVFS010000077.1:0-3228 GCA_964626575.1 uncultured Alkaliphilus sp.
TGTGCCATAGCTATACACACATCGCTAGGTATAATTTTTCATACGGGAGACTTTAAAATAGACTTTACACCTATCGACGGTCAGTTGACCGATTTGCACCGGATAGCGGAGTTAGGCCGAGAAGGCGTTTTGGTGATGATGGCGGACAGCACAAATGTAGAAAGACCCGGGTCAACAATGTCCGAAAGCAGTGTGGGCGAAACATTTGAAAGCATTCTCAGGAATACTAAACAGCGTGTTATTGTCGCCACATTTGCCTCTAATGTACACAGGATACAGCAGGTATTAAATGCGGCATATAAATATGACAGAAAAGTAGTAGTATCCGGAAGAAGTATGATAAATGTGACAACTGTTGCCAGTGAATTAGGGGCTTTGGACATAAAAAAAGATTTGGTTATTGACGTAAACGAGATGGATAGATACGAGGACCATGAAATCCTGATTTTAACCACCGGAAGTCAAGGCGAGTCCATGGCCGCATTGTCCAGGATGGCCAGTTCGGAACATAAAAAATTGGATATTCAAGACGGGGACCTGGTTGTTTTTTCAGCCAGTCCGATTCCGGGTAATGAAAAATCTGTTACACGTGTTATCAACCAGCTATTTGAAAAAGGAGCCGAGGTTATTTATGAAAGCCTGGCTGAGGTCCATGTTTCGGGGCATGCATGTCAGGAAGAATTAAAACTGATGCACATATTGGCAAAGCCTAAATATTTTATACCGGTTCATGGCGAATTCAGACATTTAACTCAGCATAGCAAGTTAGCTCAAAGCCTGGGCATGCCGAAGGAAAATATATTTATCGGGCAAAATGGCACAGTTTTTGAGTTTGGAGAAGATTATGGTAAGATTTCAGGCAACGTACAGGCAGGAAGGGTATTGGTAGACGGATTAGGCGTTGGAGATGTAGGAAATATAGTTCTCAGAGACCGTAAACATTTGGCGGAGGACGGACTGATGATAGTAGTTGTTACTATTACTAAAGAGGATGGAAAAGTTGTAGCAGGGCCGGATATTATTTCGAGAGGATTTGTATATGTAAGAGAATCCGAGGCTTTGATGGAAGAAGCCAGGGAAATTGTGCGGTGTGTTTTAGATGACTGTGAACAGCAGAATATTAGGGAATGGTCGCCACTGAAGGGTTCTATTAGAGATAGCCTAAGGGAATTTTTATATCAAAAGACAAAGCGCAGACCTATGATACTACCGATTATAATGGAGGTTTAGGAACAATCTATAACGATCATTTGGTTCCGGTGAAGCGTTCATTGTTTCACCGGGGACCAATATCTTTATAAAGTTCCGGTCCATGAGGAAGGGACTGCTCAGTTTGAATAATATAAATTTGCCGTTCATAGAGGAATATATAAGAGGTGTTTTACCGGCAAACAAAGGACTTTTAAGAGAAATAGAAATCTATGCCGACGAAAATCATGTACCCATAGTTCATAAAGAGGTCGGGGTTTTATTGCAGGTGATCACAAAGGCGATAGGAGCAAAAAGGGTATTGGAGATAGGAACAGCTATCGCATACTCAACTTTGCTATTCAGTGAAGCTATGGGAAAAGACGGGCACGTAACCACAATCGACAGAAATAAAAAAATGATTCCCCTAGCCAAGGAAAACATAGAAAAGGCAGGCAAAACTGAAAACATTCGCCTGATGGAAGGTGATGCCGCTATGGTTTTAAGGCAACTAAAGGACAAGTATGACCTGATTTTTTTAGACGGAGCCAAGGGACACTATAAATACCTTCTGAATGAAAGCATTAATCTGCTTAATTCGGGTGGGATACTTATATCGGATAATATTTTATACAAAGGTATGGTTGCTACGGATAAATTGGTAGTCCGCAGGCAAAGGACCATTGTAAACAGGATGCGGGATTATCTGCAATATATATGCAATCATCCGCAGTTGGATACCTGTATCATACCGATAGGCGACGGATTAGCTATCAGTTATAAGAAACAGGAGGAAATCGAATGAAAAAGGTGGAGCTGTTGGCTCCTGCAGGTGATTTGGAAAGATTAAAAATAGCGATTATGTACGGTGCCGATGCCGTGTATGTAGGCGGACAAATATTCGGATTGCGGGCTGCGGCGAAAAATTTCAGTTTGGAGGATTTACAGGAAGGTGTGCGGTATGCACATGAAAAAGGAGTAAAGGTATATGTTACGGCCAATATTATTCCTCACAATGAAGACCTCGAAAATTTCCCTGAATATTTAAAGGCTGTTTGTGAAATAGGGGTAGACGCTATAATCGTTTCCGACCCGGGCACATTCTCAATGGCAAAAGAAGCCGTTCCGAATATGGAAATTCACATAAGTACACAGGCAAACAACACAAATTATATGACCGTAAAATTCTGGGGCGACCTGGGAGCGAAAAGGGTCATATTGGCACGTGAACTCAGTCTCAAAGAAATTAAGGAGATAAGGGACAATGTGCCGGATAAAGTTGAATTGGAAGCATTTGTGCATGGCGCTATGTGTATGTCTTATTCGGGCAGGTGCCTGTTGAGTAACTATATGATAGGCCGTGATGCCAACAGGGGCGAATGTGCTCAGCCTTGCAGATGGAAATATAACCTAGTTGAAGAAAAGCGCCCCGGAGAATATATACAGGTAATCGAAGATGAAAAGGGAACATATTTTATGAATTCGAAGGATTTATGCATGATAGAGCATATCCCGGAGATGATTGAATCCGGGATTACGAGCCTGAAGATAGAAGGCCGGATGAAAACAACCTGTTATGTAGCAATGGTTGTTAAGGCATACAGGGCGGCAATAGACCATTATTATGAGAATCCCCAAAATTGGCGGTCCAATCCCGAATGGACGGATCAACTAAAAAAAGCGGGTTACAGGGGTTTTACCACAGGATTTTATTTGGATAAACCGGGTCATACCGACCACAACTATGACAGCAGATCGCATATAAAGGATTACAGTTTTATAGGTCTCGTTAAAAGTTATGATGCATCAACCAATATAGCGACTGTAGAACAGCGCAACCGGTTTTTCTTGGGGGATGATATCGAAATCATCGGACCCAAAGAAGAAATAACTATGACTGTCGCCGAAATGTGGGATGAGGATATGAATCCCATTGAGGTAGCCCCCCATCCACAGCAAATTATAAAGATTAAAATGGAAGCGCCTGTTATGGAAAATTATATCTTAATAAAAAAATAAAAACCATGGGGACAGAGCCTG
>CAZVFS010000077.1:3328-6896 GCA_964626575.1 uncultured Alkaliphilus sp.
AAAACCATGGGGACAGAGCCTGAAAACCATGGGGACAGAGCCTGCGGTCAGTCTTTTTTGACCGAAGGTCCTGTCCCCGTGGTTTTTTCTGTTCCCGTGGTTTGCCTAGTATACCCCCCATAATTTTGGTTATAATACCAAAAAACAAACCATGGGGACAGAGCCTGTGGTCAGTCTTTTTTGACCAAAGGTCCTGTCCCCGTGGTTTGTGGTTATAATACTAAAAAACATAGGGGGTTTTTTTATGTCGGAATTGAACCGCAGAAAAAAAAACAGCAAGACAACCATCAAAAAAAGACTGTTATTTATAAGAAACATATCTTTTTTTATTTTGTCGGTCTTGGTTGTCCGGCTGTTCTATATACAGGTAGCCGAGCACGATTTTTATAGCGCGGAAGCGATGAAGCGAAGGCAAATCAATATACCTGTCAGCAGCGGAAGAGGAATAATATATGACAGGAACTTTATTCGCTTGACCGACCGTACCCGACGAAAAATAGTTGCTGTTTTTCCCCAGGATTTTACCATAAATGAAAACAACATTTTCTTGTTACAAGAGATTACGGGGAAATCTTATGATGAATTGTTCAATAAAATCAAAAATTCCAAATCGGTTTTAGAAATTCCCCTGATAAAGGAACTGGATTGGGATGATAAAAATATTATAAATACCAAAGGGCTGTTTATTGTTGATAAGGCGTTGCGTTACAATGAAAACGGGCTTTTAAGCCATGCAATCGGTTATGTAAATCAGGTAGACCTTAAAGGAATGGCGGGGATTGAGGGTGCACTGAACGGAATTTTAACGGGAAATTCAAGCAATTCATTGACAGCTATCTTGGATGGCAGAAAAAAAATTCTACCCGGGGAAGGTTATACGGTGGTCAACAGTATCAAAAAAAATCAGAACCTGAGATTGACTGTTGACTATAACATTCAAAAGATAATTGAAGATGTAATAGACAAGGAAAACAGAGAAGGCGCCATCATAGTTTCCGATATACGGACAGGGGAGATACTGGCATCAGTCAGCAGGCCGAACTTTAATCCCAACAACATATCGGAGCACCTGGAAAGCAAAGGAGACGAATTATACAACAAAGCTATTCAGATGGCTTTTCCTCCGGGATCCGTATTTAAAATAGTCGTGGCATTGGAAGCCTTAAGGCAGGATCCCTCGTATGCGGACGAAGTTTTTCATTGTAACGGCTATGAACTCGTAGGGGATCAGGAGGTCAAATGTTCGTCCTATGAAAAGGGTGGGCACGGAGAGATAACGATGGACAGGGCATTTGCGGAATCATGCAACTGTGCATTTATTCAGCTTGCAGAAAAACTCGGTGCGGAAAACATCATAAATATGGCGGAAAGTTTGGGCTTTAACAAGATCGTAGATATTGGACTGCTGGAAGAGGATTCGGGTAATCTTCCCAAGGGCGATAGTTTACTAGGACCCGCTTTTGGGAATATAGCCATAGGCCAAGGCGAAATTTCGGTGACACCGCTGCAGGTCAATCAGTTGACCCAACTGGTAGCAAACAATGGATTAAAAAAACCTTTATATATAGCCAAAGATATTGTCGACAGCAATTACGTTACCCTAAGAACGGCAGATACAAAAGAAGAAAAACAGGTAGTGGATTCCCAAACAGCTAAACAAATAAGGCTGTGGATGGAAAAAGTAATGACAGAAGGGACAGGGCGGCAGGCAAAAGAAATGTCCGGTATTACCGCCGGAAAAACCGGTTCTGCAGAATCTGCAGAAAAAGGGGAAAAAGTGGTTCATGCATGGTTTACAGGCTATTACCCGTCAAATGAACCCAAATATGCAATCACTGTTTTTATACAAAAAGGGGAATCCGGCGGGGGGGTGGCTGTCCCCATATTTGCGAATATAGTAAAAGGAATGATAAATAAGGGGTTTAAGTAAAATAAATAGAACAATTATGCAGGTACATGCACATATGTAACATCTCAATCATATTATTTAGAATGACCTACTATTTAATATGGGCAGACGGCCTGTCTGCTTACCGGAGGCTGGAGATCGGAAATCGGAGTGCCGGAACCTTTAAAAAATCCAGTACCCCGGCACACTGATTTTCGACTTCCGGAAAAGGGGAGGAGATTTTACATGTGGGCGGTACTTTTTAATTTGTTTCCCATTTCATTAAAACCGATACTGTTTTTAGTGGCATATGTTTCAGGCAGCACATCCTTTCCGCAACCATTGACACCTGAAGAAGAAGCGATATATTTGGAAAGATACGAACAGGGTGACGAAGAGGCCAGAAATATATTGGTTGAAAGAAACCTGCGTTTAGTAGCTCATATTGTAAAAAAATATTCTAATGCTTGGCGGGATATGGATGATTTGATATCGATAGGCACCATAGGTTTGATAAAGGGGATATCTACATTTGACAGAGAAAAGGGGACCAGATTGGCGACATATGCGGCCAGGTGTATAGAGAATGAGATTTTGATGACTATCAGGTCAAATAAGAAGATAAGAACGGAAGTATCATTACAAGATACAATAGGTGTTGACAAAGAAGGTAATGAAATTTCATTGATAGATATATTGGGAACCGACCCGGACGAGGTGATAAACCAAGTAGAATTAAAAATACAGATAAAAAGACTATATCACAAAATAGCAAATGTGTTAAAGGCAAGGGAGAGAACTGTAATAGAGCTCAGGTACGGGATTTATAACGGCGCTGTTAAAACCCAGCGTGAAATAGCCAAGATGCTCGGAATTTCAAGATCATATGTATCCAGGATTGAAAAAAGGGCTATAAAAAAATTGAACAGGGCGTTTGATACAAATAATTAAGGACCGTATGGTCCTTAATTATTTATATGATATATCATATCAAATCTTATCATAAATGATGGCGATTAAAAATTAATAATTCCGACAAACATAATCCTGTTATGGTACAATATAAAAAAACAATTAACACCACTATGTAACTAAACCAAAGGAGATGTATCCGATGGAGGAAAGGATTAAATTAAACATAACCGAGGACCAACTTTCACAGATAAAAAGGGTTATACGAAAATATGCAGGGGGATATAGAGAAATATGGGATAATAATAAGAAAAGACGTGACTTTGAAAAAGAATTTGCTAAAATTAATGATATATTTGAAACGAATACACAAGCGGTAGCTGAAATACTAAAAGAAGTCACTGAAGAAGCAAATTGTCCTAACTATAAGTTGTTATTCGTACGGTTATACGGGCATATGCCGGAATATGAAGATGTCTTTTCGGAGATAGGCTACAGGCAAGGCAGTTAATAGTTAATAGTTGATAGTTAAAAGTTAATAGTTAATAGTTGAGGGAGAAAACAGATGTTAAGATTATTGACCCCGGATCTGCATATAGAATCGGTTTTTAAATTAGACTTAGAAAAACTTAAAAAAAATGATATTAAGGGATTGATAATAGATATAGATAACACCTTGGTATCCTGGGACATCAAATATGTTACCGGAAAAATAAAACGGTGGCTATTGAATTTAGAAAAAGAGGGATTCAGGGTATGTCTGGTCTC
>CAZVFS010000078.1:0-1836 GCA_964626575.1 uncultured Alkaliphilus sp.
TTAAATTTTAGAAAAGGGGCTATCTTTAGATAGCCCCTTTTTTAGACTATATAAATTAAGACTCAGTTCAGAGGGAGCTTTAACTTCCCCTGAACGCAAAGTCGTATTATCCAGAAGCTATGCAATTCCCATCTCCTGCTTACAAAAGTGGGAGTGTTGGAATTGTAAGCTGTCGGATAAAATAATTGCAGAAAAACGAAGCATTTAAAATGTTGCATTCTAACCATTATGGACAGAACAGACAGGGCAAAAATCCATTTTTAATTAAATATTGAAATTAGACATATATAATATATAATATATAATATAATAAACAACGCACTGAACCCAAAAGGAGAAACAATGAAACAGATATACTTAAAAGCTAGGGCCAAAATTAATTTGTCCCTGGATGTTTTAGAGAAGAGAGATGATGGTTATTATGAAGTAGAAATGGTTATGCAACAAATCAATCTATATGATAATATATACATCAGCAAAAGAGATGATAACAAAATTAAAATTGCTACCAACTGCGAATATATACCTGCAAATACCTCAAACATTGCATATAAAGCAGCAGACAAGCTTCGTGAGGCAATGGGCGTTTCTAAAGGTGTTGATATTTATATAGATAAAAAAATTCCGGTGTCGGCCGGACTTGCGGGAGGTAGCTCTGATGCAGCTGCTGTGTTGGAAGGACTCAATAGGTTGTGGGATTTAGGGCTTTCTAAAGATGAACTCATGAATATAGGTGAAGACATCGGAGCAGATGTTCCATTTTGTATTTTAGGGGGCACTGCCCTGGCAAAAGGAAAAGGGGAGAAATTAACTGCTATAAAACCGGCTATTCGGAACATTTGGATAGTATTAGCCAAACCGCCTATTTCTATATCGACAGGTGAAATATACAGACAACTGGATTTATCTAAAATAACCGACAGACCTGGTACGGCAGCACTGGTTGATGCTGTTGAAAGAGGTAATATATATGATATGCTGGATAATATGGGAAACGTGTTGGAATCTGTAACTGAAACAAAGCATCCTATAATTACCGAGATTAAAAGAAAGATGGTTGAATATAATTGTTTGGGTTCAAAAATGTCCGGTAGCGGACCGACAGTTTTTGGTATATGCAAAAATTATAAGAGAGCTAAAGCAACATACAGGCATTTGTCCTTACTTTATAGACAGGTATATGTGGTTCAAACTTATAATGGAGGTAGCCGATGAAAGCGATTATATTGGCAGGTGAAGGAAACCAGGATATTGAATGCTTTGGACGGGGTAAAGCCTTAGTTAATTTTAGGGAAGAACCGTTAATAGAATATACTATAAATGCGTTGACAGATTCGGAAATGATCGATTATATATTAGTTGTAGGTAATGAGAATGCTCTAACCCCCATAATAGGTGACAGTGTGGACAGAATAATTGAGCAGGGGAACGATATGTTGGATAATTTGATAAGGAGCATATCCTATTTTAGCGGTGAGGAAAATGTTATAATAGCAACTTGTGATATACCCTTAATTACCCCGGATGCGATAAGATATTTTATAAATAATGCATTAAATTTTGGGGTTGATTTATGTTATCCTATTATAGAAAAATCGGTATATATGGCCAAGTATCCCGATGCCAGACGCACTTATGTTGTTCTAAAGGATGGGGCATTTACCGGCGGTAATTTGATTATGATCAACCCGTGCAAAATTAGGGCCATAGAAAATCAGATCAGATGTCTCATAAATAATAGAAAGAATCCGTTGAAAATGACCAGAGCATTGGGTATATTCATCACTATACAGTTTCTTTTAAAACAACTGACGATTGAAAAAATAGAAACCTATG
>CAZVFS010000078.1:1936-6798 GCA_964626575.1 uncultured Alkaliphilus sp.
GGGCAGTTGTAATATCCATAGACGGCATGACGGACGAAAATGTATTGGATAATCACATACTTAAAAATTTAATGATAAACAGCAGAATAGCGCCACCTGATATAGGAATTTTTAAAAAGCGGATAGGCGATGCTGTAAAAGACAAGACATTAAGTACTGCCGAAATGAAGGAAGTAGGGACAATTGAGCAGGCTGTTTTAGATATATTGATTGGGGACACAGCAGTTATTTTAGATAACTATGACAAAATAATTATTGTCGGTACAAAGGGTTGGGAAATGAGGGGCGTTGCCGAACCCGAGACAGAAAACGTTATCAGGGGTCCCAGAGAGGGATTTGTGGAAACCCTCAGGGTCAATACGGCCCTGATCCGAAGAAGGATTAGGGATCATAAGTTTAAAATAAAGGGATACCAAATCGGAAGAAGGTCTCAAACCGACGTATGTGTTTTATATATTGAGGATTTAGCCGACGAGAGTGTACTGGAGGAACTGAACAAAAGACTGGAAGCGATAGATATAGACGCCATAATAGACAGCGGATACATAGAGCAGCTTGTGGAAGACAATTGGCGTTCTATTTTTCCGCAGGTGCAAAATACGGAAAGACCTGATGTTGCCGCAGCGGCACTATATGAAGGCAAGGTTGTCATCGTGGTAGACAACAGTCCCTTTGCGCTGATAATCCCGTCCGGATTTAATGCTATGATGCAATCTGCGGAGGATTATTATGAGAGGTGGGGCATTGCTACGTTTATCAGGGCCTTGAGATACTTTGCTTTTTTGGTATCTATATATACACCGGCATTATATATTGCGGTGACCACCTTTCATCCCCAGATGCTTCCCGCCAAACTCCTTATATCAATAGCGGCTAACCGAGTAGGTGTCCCATTTCCGGCTGTGCTGGAGGCCATCATCATGGTAATAACATTGGAGATATTGAGGGAAGCGGGGATCAGATTGCCTGGGGCGATAGGGCAGACCATAGGTATTGTGGGCGCCGTAATTATAGGTCAAGCCGCCGTGGATGCCGGGATAGTCGGGCCCATAATGATAATTATAGTATCTATTACAGCAGTTGCCTCTTTTACCATTCCCAGCTATAGCCTTGCTATTGCGGCCAGGCTCTTACGTCTTGTGTTGATAATTGCATCCGGTATTCTGGGTTTATATGGCATCATGTTGGTGACCATGTTGATACTGGTACATTTATGCAGTCTAAAAAGTTTCGGTGTGCCATATTTAACCCCTTTTACGGCATCCATAGGACAGGGGAGCGACCTGAAGGACGCACTTTTAAAAGTCCCGTTACCTGCTATGCACGATAGGGAAACAACAGTTAAGAAATCCGAACGCAGGAGAATGCGGGATCACAGGGACGAAGATTTTAATAAAGAGGGGTAGATGTAACAGATGAAGGATAACAGCGATATTATTTCGATAAATCAGATGATATTCATTTTAGCACTGACTATGATCAGTACGGGCATACTCAGGTTACCCAGAAGCTTGGCGGAGGTGGCGCCTTTTGATCATTGGATTATCTTATTAGCCGCAGGGTTAATTGTAATAATAGTAATTGTAATTTATACATGGATTATAAAACTGAAACCCGGGATACAATATTTTGAAATACTCAGTGATTCTTTGAGCAAACCGATAGCATATATAGTAGCCTTAGCATACATAGTATATTTTATAGGTCTTAACGGATTACTTGTGAGGATTTTTGGTGAGACTATAAAGGTGTATTTGTTGACCAGAACACCGATAGAAGTGATAAACGTGAGTCTCTTGATCAGTTGTATTTATCTGTCAAGAAAAGGAGTAGAGGTATTAGGAAAATTGGCAACATTTTTATTCCCCATAGTTATCACAATTTCAATATTCTTGTTTTCTCTGTCTTTTATAAATACAAATTTCAGAAATCTGTTACCGATATTTCAAATTACCCCTGTTCAGGTTCTGCGGGGTATTCCTGTCACTATACTGAGTTTTCTGGGCATAGAAGTGGTTTTGTTTTTCGGGGCTAATTTGGAAAAACCCAGAGAATCTATAAAGGTGACTATTGCCGTAGTAGCAGTGGTGTTGTTTTATCTGTTGGTTATAGTGGCTACTTTTGCACAATTCGGGCCGATACAGATAAAAAAATTAATATGGCCTACATTAGACGTATTTGATACCGTACAGATTCCGGGGCTTTTTATAGAAAATGTACAGGTGGTGGTTATGAGTGCGTGGGTAATAGCCGTGTTTACAACTATAGCCCCTCTATATTTGGCGGGTGTGATTATGGTTAAATCCGTGACGGGTTTCAAAGATCAGGCCAGCCTGGCTCCACCCTTTCTTCCCCTCATATATTTTGCTTCTCTGATTCCGAAAAATCTGGCACATTTATATGAGGTAACAGATAAATTTACCCATTATTTTGCCAGTGTTATGGTCGGAGGTATACCGTTGATAGTTTTAATATCCTTACTTATACAAGCAAGGTTGGGCAAGGGGGCTAAAGAAGGTGCATAAAAGGATAATTATTTTTATATTAATTGCCCTGTTTTTGACGGGATGTTGGGACAAAGTAGAAATAGATCAAAGAGCACACATCAGCGCTTTGGGTATTGATAAGTATACCCCCGAAACTGATGACGAAGAATTGGTGGGCCACCATATATATACATTTGCTTTCCCGGAACTCAAAAAAGAAAATGCAGAGGATATTGTTGTTTCAAGTGTCGGTGAAAATTTATATAGCGTCTCCAGAATAATGGCATCCAGAAGTAACAAGGAATTTTTTCTGGGCCATCTGAGAACTGTAGTCATAGGGGTTGATATAGCCAGAGAACCGGGGGATTTTCGCCATATACTCGATGGAATAGAAAATAACGAATTTTTAAGCAGGCGTGTTGTGCTTGCTTTGACGGAGGATTCCGCAGCCGAAATCATTAAAATTGTTCCCTCTATGGAAAATAAACTCGGAGAATTCATTGCAGAAATATTCAGGAGGCCGGACAGAATTCCGAGAATTGTAGGCGGCTCCGTAGGGGATATATTCAGGGACCTCCATGAAAGCGGAAATACGATTATTCCCAAAGTAATACCGGGGGAAACCGATGTAAAGGTGGCCGGCGGCGGTATAATCAATAATTTCAAATTTAAGGGATGGTTGGGTGAGATGGAAACAGCGCATTTATTGGTTTTAAAGGGTGAAACAAAATGCTTATGCGGTATGTCCGTCGAACATAAAGGTTTTCGTATTCCTGTTGCTTTGAGGCCAAAAAAACCCAAGACCAGTTTAATAAGAGATAAAGACAATATAAAGATTCTAATAGAGGTTGAAATGGAAGGAGATGTTAGGCAGACATATTTTGATACCAAAGAAGATATGTTAGAGGTTGAGTTCGTTAAGGAAATAGAACATGCAATGACAAAAGCAACCGAACAGAGGGCTATGGATACAATAAATAAAATTCAAAAAGAATTCGAAACAGATGTAATAGGTATAGACAGATATTTAAGACAATTTCATTATAAGTTATGGAAAGAGGTAGAAGAGGATTGGCAGGATATATTCCCTAATATAGATATTGATGTAAGTTTTAATATTAAAATACGAAGAATAGGGTTGGTAAGATAAATCTGACATTTTCCTCGTCCCCGTGTCACATTTATGTATAAAGTTCCCCTTTGTTGTAAATAATAAAAATGCAATAATAAAATGTATATAAAGGGGAAATAAGAGATGTATAAAAAGTGGATTGATAAATTAACGGTGACATTTTTAGTGCTTTTGACATTAATAAATGTTCTATATATAAAAGAAGAGGCAGAGGGCCTAGAAAAAAGAGGGGAAAATTTGATACGCTTTCATGTATTGGCTAATAGTGATTCCCCGGAAGATCAAGAACTAAAATTGAGAGTAAGAGACAAAATAATAAATGCTATGTCGGGTGATTTGGAGAATTCCGAAAATGTGGATGAAACCAGGAATATTTTAAAAAACAACTTAGATGAGATAAGAAAAACTGCTAAAGAGGAAATATATAAAAGTGGAAAAGACTACGATGTAAATGTGTCCTTGGGTGAGCATAAATTTCCTACTAAAAGATACGGCAATGCTGTCTTTCCGGCAGGTAGGTATGAGGCACTGCGTGTAGAGATAGGCAATGCCAGGGGACAAAATTGGTGGTGTGTAATGTTTCCCCCGCTGTGTTTTGTAGATGTAAAGCATGGTTTAACTGATGAAAAAACGAAAAGGGAGCTAGAAAATACCCTGACAGCGGGGGAGTACTATATTGTATACAGCAGTGTAAACGAAGAGGAGTTACCGCTTCAATTAAAATCTAAAATATTTGAACTTTTTGAGTCATCTAAAAAGCAACTCAGCCGTTTGACATCGATATTTTAAAACAAGATATACAAGTATTGCAAAGAAAACATCTATATTAGTTATAATATAGATGTTTTTTTAATGTACATATGTCTGATAATGGTGACAGGGGGAACCGGTTCCGTTGTGTCTTTGTGGGCGGCTTTTCCAATCACCCACTGACCATCCCCACTGATTGTCCAATTGAACTGCATAGTCAAGTGTGCAAAATTTCAATTAATGCATGAAATTTGCGGAATTTGTTATGATTTATGCTATATTTACAACATATCGGTTTATAATTCATGCAATAATATTCATTATGTTGTACTTTTACTATATATATAGGAATTACTTGAAATTTTGCACAATCAGCTGTATCCTTTTTTGGCAAACACACGGAGACACAACACACAAGAATAGGGAGTGGCATGCCTGTCCATAAAAGTATTGAATAATAAATCCAACAAGGATAGAATAATAATGGTAGCAGG
>CAZVFS010000079.1:0-6672 GCA_964626575.1 uncultured Alkaliphilus sp.
CCGACTTCTTATCAAATATCCCAGGATGAACTACCAATTTGTCATAGTGGACATTTGGATATTGAAGTAGAGGGAAATAAGAAAACCATAGGAATTACCAGAATTCATATAGAAGAAGATGCAGGAAAACTAATTCATAGAGATGACCTGGGTACCTTAGTAGATTACAATCGTAGCGGGGTGCCCTTGATAGAAATTGTTTCCGAACCTGATCTGAGATCGGCAGAAGAAACAAGGGCATTTTTACAGAAACTTCGTGCCATAATGCTATATATAGGGGTCTCGGATTGTAAAATGAATGAGGGATCCTTCAGATGTGATGTAAACTTATCTGTTAGAAAAAAAGGTGAAGCAAAATATGGTACAAGGACAGAGATGAAAAACCTGAACTCCTTCCAATCTGTTATGAGAGCTATAGAATATGAAGCACAAAGACAAATCAATGAAATAAAAGATGGTGGAACTATAGTACAAGAAACCAGGCGTTTTGATCAAGATAGTGGAAAAACTTTCTCCATGAGAACCAAGGAAGATGCACAGGACTACAGATATTTGCCAGATGCGGATTTAATGCCAATTGTAATAGATGAAGAAAGAATTAAAAAATTAGAAAAAACATTACCTGATTTGCCGGATGTAAGAAAAAGATTATATATGGAGAGATATGGCCTAAATAGTTACGATGCGGAGCAATTAATCGCATCAATAGATATCGCAGATTATTTTGAGGAAGCGGTTAAACTATGCAAAAACCCCAAAACCCTGGCAAATATAATGATTACGGAAGTATTTAGAATTGTGGATACCGATGATTTTGCGGCACCTTTTTCATATAAACATTTAGCCGAATTAGTTGATTTATTAGAGGATGGAAAAATAAACAGTACTACTGGCAAAAATATTTTAGAAGAAATGATAAAAGAAGATAAATCACCTTCAGTAATTGTAAAGGAAAAAAATCTGGAACAAATCAATGATATTGACACTCTTCTGCCTATAATCCAAGAGGCTATAGCGAGCAGCGAAAAAGCGGTTAAGGAATATAAAGGAGGAAAAGAAAAGGCCCTGCAATCAATAGTTGGTAAAATAATGGGTAAAACCAGAGGAAAAGCCAATCCGGAAACTACTATTAAATTATTAAAAGAGAATTTGAAATAAAAGCACGGAAGCACGGGGACGGGGTTGCTGCTTCCCCCTTCTTGCTTTAATACTCGAAAGGCCACGGGGACCGGTACGCAAAAGGCCACCTACCCTAGCATAATGATGATTTGGTGCCTAACTCCAATCACTTGAGACAGAACGGTGAAGCGGAGAATATTCGGTCTAGGCATAATTTTTTGCAATCTTTTATGAAAAAAATACTTGCAAAAAACATAGGGAATTAGACCCCATTCTAACAAGATTTTTTCTGCTTTCGCCGCCGTCACGCTTAGGCTTGTTTCATCCTTACGTTGTGGCTTTGTTAGCTTTAGGGGTTTCCAGCAATTCAAGTGGTATATTGGATAGCTCATTTGCTACCGCTACGTACAAGTTTCCCTATACGCTTACTACTCCCTCAATTCATCTCATGACTGAAGTCACGAGTGTTCTTGGGGGGTTAATAAACATCTCCTTTTGCAAATATATCCTATAATCCATAATACAACAAATTTTATTAATTTCCCATCATTTTTGGAGCATAAAAAAACCTCCAAAATAGAAAGCACCTCGATTGAGATGCTTCGATAACGCATATTTATTTTTCTATTTCAAGCAACTGTCCCTTCATTTCAAGGCCACCCCTATAACCTCTCCACTCCCCGCCCTTCCCAAACATCCGATGGCACGGGACCGCAATTAACACGGGATTGGCCCCAATGGCCGAGCCAACGGCTCTGGCTGCTTCAGGCCTATGGATTCTTTCGGCAATTTGTGTATATGTGGCGGTTCCCCCAAAAGGGACTCTTAAAAGTTCATCCCAGACCGTTTGCTGGAATTCTGTTCCACGCAAATCCAATGGTATTGTAAATTCTTCGCGCCGACCTTCCAGATAATCAATAAGTTCCATTTTATAAAGCTTCATGGCGTCCTTGTTCTCCACAAGTTCATAATCCGGTATATGCTTTCTGACCCACTCCTCTAACTCCTCAAACGGTGCACCCTGCGAACCCACATAACAGAGGCCCTTTTCTGTTGCCGCAATGTACAGTTTCCATATTTTATACTCCAACAGCGTCCAACATACAATTTCTTTCTGTTTGATAACCATATATTCACATCCCATTATTATTTTTTATTATGAAATTCTGATATATGGTTTATTATTCCCCTTGTTTTGGGCTCTAGTCAAAAAATCAGATACTAATTCTCGCATGCCAAGAATACGTTTCGTTTGACAGCTTGCCCCCTCTAAATACCAAGAATATATTTAGTTCGATACATCTTTCACTGCCTTTTGTATTCCCCTTAGCATAATATGATAAATACCGGTTTTGCTTCTTTTTCGTGCCAATCTTGCCAATTTTACCACCCTTGTTGAGCATAACATTTTTTCCATTTGATGACAATCGAAACGTCCCCTTGGCACCCTCTTGACACCCCTTTGATAAGATTAAAATTAAGAACGAAACTGAATGACTTCAGAATGCCAAACAGGTATAATAATGCTATAGGAATTTCGACTATATAATGTGGAGGGAGAGGCAATGTATAGAAAAATAATTTTATTTATTGTTATTGCTTTATTTATATCTTTCATCCCGGTTTATGCATCAGGAATTGAAAGCATCATGGCTCTGCATATAGGAAGTCCTCTGATACTTTCAGGGGAAAAAATGAAACCACTTGATTCGGACAATCCAAATGTGGTTCCAATAATACATAAAGACAGGACCCTTGTCCCATTACGTGCAATCAGTGAACATTTCGGTGCGGAAGTAAACTATGATGCCACTAAAATGGAGGCCATTGTCAATTACATGGGAAAATCATATTATTTCCCCATTGGAAAAAACACTGTAAGAATCAGTGAGCCCGGGAAAAGAGACCGTTTGCTTACCTATGATACAGAGGCCCTCATTATGGAAGACAGAACCATGGTACCATTAAGACTTATAGCAGAAGAGGTCTTAAAGAAGCAAGTAGGCTACAGAGACAATGCCATAACCATCGGAAAGGATAAGATTGATGATGATACCCTGGACAATATCAGAACAAGAATCGGCCAGGCAATTAAGCCCTACAACAAAGATGAGTTCTTAGGTGCATTATCTGTCAGCAAGGATCTGTTGTTTGACATACGGTACAGTGTTGGAATGCTCGCGCCGGAACTGGATTTCAGTGAAGAAAGCCAGGAAACAGCCAAAGGCCTAGACGATTTTTCACAGACAAATGAGCAGGTGGAAGGAGTCAATGAATCCGATATAGTAAAAACAGACGGGAGATTTATTTATGTTGTTTCCGGAAAATCATTAAGGGTTTATGATTCAAACAACGGAAGACCGGAGCTTACTGATGAAATTGCTATAAAACCGAATGGCGAAACCGGGGAGATTATACAGCTTAATGAACTCTATATACATGACGGAAAACTCATTGTACACGGAATAAAAAGTATCCTCGATAACTGGATCAGACCTCTACCTGACGGAGCAATAGGAAGGGGAATATTGCCATATTATCCGGGGAAAAACTGTGTTTATGCAGCCGTATATTCGGTATCTTCGCAAGGAAAACTGAAACTTGACAGGGAATTGGAACTGGAAGGAAGCCTTTTATCCAGCAGGAAAAAGGATGAAAATCTTTATCTCATAGTAAATAGATCCGTATATAATTATGGAGTTATAAAAGAGCCTATATTCCCATTGATAAGGGACTCTGCAAAAGATTCTGCTATGACCGAGCTTCCTCTTGATAAAATCATGTACTTTCCAGGAAGGCCATCTGATAATTATCTGATTATTGCTGCCCTTAACGTAGAAAAACCGGAAGAACCTGCAAATATTGAAGCTTTGCTTGGCGGTGGAAAAGTGGTATATATGAGCCAAAATGCACTATATGTTGCAGCAAGAGATAACATAACCACATTGGGAACTATAACTAATATTGCAAAGTTTAATATTAATGGGACAAAGTTTGGGTTTGCGGGTGGAGGAATGGTAGACGGCTCCATACTTAATCAGTTTTCAATGGATGAGTATGAAGAAAATCTAAGAATTGCCACTACGAACCGGCAAAAACAAGATACAAACTCAGTTTATATACTTGATAAGGATTTAAACGAAAAAGGAAAAATAGAAAATCTTGCTCCCGGTGAAAAAATATATTCCGTCAGATTTATAGGGGATTACGGATATATCGTGACATTCAGGCAGATTGATCCTTTATTTGTTTTAAATCTGTCCGATCCGTCTAATCCGAAAGTTACCGGCGAATTAAAGGTACCGGGTTTTTCAAGTTACCTACATCCAATTACCGATAAGGTACTTTTAGGAATAGGAAGGGATGTGGTTGAGGAAACAGGAACCCAAAAAGGGATAAAACTCTCCATGTTTGATGTTTCGGATGAAGGAAAACCAAAGGAAATGAACACCCTCATTTTGGGAAGTGCCGGCAGCTATGCAGAGGTGCTTGATAACCACAAGGCTCTCATGCTGAATTTAAAGGATGATATGATAGCCTTCGACGTATCCTTGAGGGAAGAAACTGATAAATTTGTGCAAAAAAGTTTTAACGGAGCGGCTGTAATAGAAGTGAAGCCGGATGGAAACCTGGAAGTTCTTAAGCTTATTTCAAATGATGGGATCTATGGTACCTACGCAAAACGAATTATTTATATAGGTGAAAAGTTGTATTATATATTGGATGACACTATCCGAGCATTTGATATGAATAATTTTACAGAGATTAAATAATTTACAATACCTTGGTTTTTGCCAAGGTATTGTAAAAAACAGCAACCCCGTCGGGCACTGTGTGAAAATTGTCACTCTGAGCGTTAACAAAGGGTCTCTATTGGTTTAAAATGCAGATCCTTCGCTACGCTCAGGATGACAAAAAAGCAGGAGGGGTGCTTTTTCACATAGTCCGCCTTCCCCCTGCTTCCACATTATTTAACTGTTGTTATCTTTACCGTTTTTGTAGGTCCATCCCATTCAACTTCACAATCCAGATTCTCCGCGATAAATCGCAAGGGTAGCATAGTCCTTTCACTATCTGAAAGATATGGCGCCACGTCTGATTCCTTATTTACCCCATTTACCTTAGCTATTTTGTTGTTTATCCATAGATTAATTGTATTCTTTTTCAAATATATGCTGACACGTGAGTCAGATTGTCTCCATTCCACCCTTCCACCCATAGCCTCTATAACTGCCCTGATGGGTAGGAATGTTCTTCCATTCTTTATAACCACTTTAGTGTCCTTTCCCGAATCAATTTCCATCCTTTGCCCGTTAACATACATATACTTGCTTCCTACTTCCAGGACAATGGTTATTGTTTTCGAACCGGATTTAGCTGATGCCTCATTTGAGGAAGCACCAATGGTTTTGTCTTTATATACCGGCCTTAAAATATAAAAATATGTTGTATCCGGCTTGATGTTCACATCATTATGCGAAGTTCCCTCTACAGGAAAATCTGTAATAGGTATAGAAGACTGCTTGCCGGATGCGGTTCCTCTATATAGATAATACCCTACGATGTTCTTCGAATCACTCGGTTTATTCCATTTTAAATATACGCCATTTTCAGCAGTCTCAGCCTTTAATATTATTTTTGGCTTTAATGTTATTGAGACTTCATTTGAAGCAGCCCCCAGCGATTTATCCTTATAAACTGCCCTTAATATGTAATAATAGGTGGTGTCATTGTCAATGTTATAGTCCGTATAGGATGTTCCTTCAATAGGAAAATCAGTAATAGGCGTACTTGATTGCTTGCCGGATGCGGTTCCCCTATAGAGGTTATACCCTATAATATTCCTTGCATATGCCGGTCCGGTCCATGTAAGGGTAACACCTTTTTCATCTGACTTTGCTGTTAGAACAGATTTGTCCGAAACTATATATTTAATGTTGTTCTTGCCATAAGCATAGCTAGGAATAAAAAGCAGAGTTGCTAGTATAAATGATAGCAGCAGTATAGATACAATAAACTTTTTAAGATCTCCTTTCATTTTCATTCAACCCCTTTCTTAACAAAAATTTTATTTACTACTTTCTATGTAATAAATACCATGCACGTGTCTACAATATTCCTGATATTCAAAACTGTAACATACTTGTAAAATATCTCTTATATCTCCATTATAACTTAACAAAACAAAAATATAAATAACATTCCGCATTTATCCATGTAAAATCATTTAAGAAGGTTAAAAGATACCTATAAACTCGCATATAAAAGCCCATACCTTGTGAATTTTGTATGGGCTATAACATTACAATCTATTCAAATATTATCAGCAAATCAACAATTTGATGGCAAACAAAGCGTCCCCTTACATCTTACAATCTATTCAAATGTTATTGGCAGGGGGGCTATAATTTATCCGGGTTTTCCGGTACTCCTATGACATGACCCTTTCGGATGATTCTGTAGCATAGATAGGGTTTTTTTCATATTCCTTCCGCTTCTATATCTTGTTGTTCATGAACACGGGCTGCCCGACTATAATCTTTTTAACAGTGC
>CAZVFS010000080.1:0-6523 GCA_964626575.1 uncultured Alkaliphilus sp.
AATACTTTTTACAATAACTATAAGACCAGCGGGAGGATATGGTAATTAATTTTATAGACATTATGCACTTGCCGTCTGGAAATTAGAAATTAGTGTGCGGTGCGAAAGGAGGTATATTTATGGGCGATATGTTTTTTAATAATGAAGGCGCGACGGGGTCCGGGGGAGACATTAGCGGTTCAATAGCAAAACGTTTAAATAAGAGTTTCAGGGGATATTCAAAAAAGAGTGTTGAGACTCTGTTGGATGAGACATGTCAGGCGGCAGAGGATATGAAAAACAATCTTGAAAAGCAAATTCGCGACCTATTTAATGAGAAATCTACCCTTTCCCAGGAATGTTCTTTGCTCAGGGGTCAGCTTGCAGAGATAGAAGGCAAGTATGAAAAAAAGATTGAAAAGTTACAGGCCCTTTTGGAAACCGAAAAGGATAATGAGGATGGTCTTAAAGATGAATTGGCGCAACTCAACAAGGAAAATAAAAGTTTATCCGAACAACTGGCCGAAAAAAGGAAGGAACAAGAAGATATCAGACAATTAAATAAGGATCTGGCAGCTTCCAGGAATGAATTTGAAGGAATAATAGGGGAATTTAAAGTTGCTGAAGAGGCGCTCAAAAAGACCAGGGAGAAACTTGAGGAAAAGAATCAGCAGTTAGCCGAATTAAACAGCGAGTTAGTAATGAAAGACGATCAACTGAATATGTTAAAGAACGAAGTGGATGAGCTTATACAAAAATCCAGTGACAAGAATGTTCAGCAATATGAGGCAGAAAATATGGAACTTTCTGAGGAAATAGAAAGACTAAAAAAGGTAGAATCCGAAATTGACGGATTAAGGTCCGAATTAAAAGAAAAAGATGAAGCGAGCCAAAATAATATTAAAGTGCATAAGGAATTAAGGAGCAAGTATAATGTCCTTGACACAAACTATAATTCCCTAATACAGAAATATGATGAACTGACTGCTGAAAACAGTTCTTTAACACAAAAACAAGATGAGCTGACTACCGAAAATAGCTCCTTAACACAAAAACGGGATGAATTAACTGCTGAAAAAGAGGGATTATTGCATCTGGTAAATATGTATCAAAAGAAAGAACAGGAGTATGCGTTGACATATAAGGAAAATGAAGAATACCTCAAGACCATTCATGATTTAGAAAATGTAATAGAGGTTATTCTCTCCGAAATGGAGGAACAGAAGGGCATATTTAATGATATAGTTTCCCAATATGACAGTGGCAAGTCTGAAATCCGCAAATTGGTCCAAGAAAATATTCAAGTTCAAATGAAAAACATAGAATTGCTGGATCAAATAAATGTCCTTACAAGTAGGTTGACCAGATTAGAAGAGGAAAATTATCAGACAAGTAAGAGGATGGACCGATTGGACCTGAATGCAGAGGAATCGCAAAGAAACAATAAAGATCGTCTTCCTAATTTTGAATCAGATTTTGCATGTGAATATGATAACAAGATAGCGTTTGATGCCATCAAGAGAGCAAAAAAGGCAAACAGTGATTATGTCTCTAATGTAAGGATAATGAATAGCTAGGAAGGAAACGACAGTCGGGGAATAGTTACATAAAGTACCGAGGATGGCAGGCTATGTGATAATTGTCATCTGAGCAAAGCGAAGGATCCTAAACGACCTAAAACGCAGATTCCTCGCTGTGCTCAGAATGACAAAAAGTGGGAACGGCGCCCTTCACATAGCCTGATGGCGTTTTCCGATGCTTATTTGTATTCTATTTTAGAAAAACCCCAGCCGTTCCATTTCCATAGGGTTATCTCATATTTTTTGGGATCGGTATAACTGCCTTCCTTAACTACCAGTTCATTTTCTCCATCGCCATTAAGGTCTATGAGGGCAGCATGGCGTATTGGACAATCCAGGTTTGAGGATTGCCATACCGGCTTAAACTCATTCTTTTCAAATTGGAATATGAAAAGGTGATTTTTAACACTTGTATCCTCTTCTTTAACCCAAAAAGGCTTATATGGACCAAAGCTTCCTTCTTTCCAAACCGAAAGGTTGAGTTCAGGTTTACCGTTGTTGGTTGCATCGCCAATGAAAAAGTCTTCTATCCACCAATCTTCAGGGGATTGCCAGGCAATGTTCGGGCCTTCTTTTACCGTTAAACGCCCATTTTTTAAAACATATTCTTCGGGTATGCCGTCGTTGTCAAGGTCATATTGTTGTTTATGAGTTATTCTGTATTCTTGAAGAGCATTATCAGTAGAAAGCACATATTGTTCCATAGCCACGAAAGTTTCTTTATCACTGTCCCAAACGGGGATTGATTCAGGGTGTAAATGAAGCTCAAGTTTTTTTATTACTTCTAGCCCGGCCCAGCCGTTTAGTATTGCGGGCTGCGTGTCATCATTTATATAAACGGGTAAGAATTCTATTCTTTCTATACCTTTCTTATTGATGCAAATTCTTGCAATGACGCTTTCCCGAGTTTCTTGGGACCATAGCTGATCAAAAATAAAGTTACCCAGACTGTGAAGGATATACTTTCCCTTATATATTTCAACACTTTGTGCTACATGAGGATGACTGCCCAATACCAAATCGGCTCCCGCATCTATGGCCAGCCGGGAATAATATATTTGATTTTTGTCAGGTTCGAGTGCATATTCGGTACCCACATGCAAGTACACTACCGTAAAATCGGCATTTTTTGCTGCTTTTGTAATGGCGATATTCATTTTTTCGGCATCCAAAGCCGCTGTGCCCGCACTGTCATTAGCGCTATAGCAAGCCGGCGCTATATCAGGATCGGTAAAAGCCAAAAATGCCAGTCTTAAGCTGTTGGCTTCGATGTATCGGGGTTCATAGGCCTCTTCATATTTGCCGGCACCGGCATGGTTTATGCCTGCATTTTCAAGATATTGCATGGTATCCAGCACTCCCCGAGGACCAAAGTCCGGCAGGTGGTTATTGGCTAGTGACAATATATCAAAACCTGCACCTTTAAGGGCCGACGCCATACAGGGGTCGGCCCGCAATATCATTTCGGGAACTTTTATGTCCCGACCCGGGGTTATCGGGTTTTCCAAGTTGCCAAAGGTAATATCCCCGCCTTGTAAGAATTGACTGATATTGGCAAAAGGATATCCCGGGTTCGTATGTTCCTTTACCTTTTGAGCTACATATCGGGAAAGCATAATATCTCCTACTGCCACTAAACAAACAGTGTCATGCTTTTCCGGAAGCCCCGTGCGAGTCTGTTTAAAGGATTCAATGTCATAAAAGATTTTGTTCTCACTGTGCTCGCTGTTAAATAAAGTATAATTGATACCAAGTAACAATCCCACTATAAGTATAAAGCTCAGCAATGCCACCTTATTTTGTTTCATTGAGTAATAGAGACTTTTATGCCTATTTTTAAAATGACTGACAAATGTTGCCTTCATTCCTATTGAGCAATAAAGGTTCGTGTCCAAGGAGCAAGGGGTGGCGCCTTACCGGCATTTAACATCTCCTGCCATTTTTTATCACTTAAGCGATCATTGATAGGCCAGTCAAACTCATAATGGGAATAAACACCGCCCTTGGCGATTCTTAAGCTGCCGTCAACGGGAACTACCGCATATATTTCATAAATATGTCCCGTAGCTTCCTGTAATACATTCCCGTTGGGGTCTGTGGCCACATCGGCAACAAGTGCTGCCGGGTTTTCAGCTATAGCGGAGCGATGGTCAACTCCTTCATCCCGAAGGGCTTCCAGCCAAAAATGTTCAAGCTGTCCGCCATAGGAACGGATCAGGTCATATTCCTCATCGGTGAGAGGTATATCGGATAGTTCTTTTTCTGAAATAGTCATTAATGAAAGGGCTAATTGCTCTAATCTCTCTAAGTTTTCATGATCTCTATCATCTAAAAGTCCCCGAATAGACAGACCCTCCCGGGTCATATTTACAAGAGCAGCCAGCCTGGCGTAGAGTTTCGGATTCGGTTCCACATATCCGCGATCGTCTACACCTGCCATACCGCCCCCCATTTCGGCGTAAATTTGTTTGGCATAAAGTATTGTATCGTGTTTAAGTTCGGTCCAGCTTGACAAGAAGGTGTTTAGTTCCTTATGAAGCCAAGCTTTGTTACGCATAAAGGACGGATATCCCTCACTCTTTTCGCCTATTAAGCTGTCGAGAGTATAAAGCCAGCTCCAATAAAGGTTTTGGGTCCATGTCTCGGCATCTATTCCCGCAATGTACTCACGCAATCTACCCATATTTTCGGGGTATCCTTCGTACTTGGTTTCACTTTGGTCTTCTAAAATAGCATAGGCTTCTTTAGAACCCAAGGCTGCCGGGATATCAAGAGCTTTGGGCAGCATTCTTCTTTGGCCCTGCTTGTTTTCTTTTACTTCACGATAAACCAGTCTTTGGAAGATTGAAGCATCTAAGGTAAATCGCTGCCCCATGAAACGAAAACCCTTGATTTCGGCTTCACGATCCGGTTGTATGTCCTCATCAAAGATGGGGATCGAATTTATCATAGGAGGCTCCAGTTTTTCCGCCGCTTCTAAGAAACATTGCCATTTATCTTTATCAACGGTCATCTCTTTCAGATCGATCTTATTACCGTAAATTTCACTTAAGAGTTCGCTGTATTGAGGATATGATAAATCGTCACTCTTACCTACAAAAAAGCAGGTCGGCTGATATATTTTATCCCATTTTTGAAGATTATCCTTTTTATCAAGGGCCAGGGTCATCAAAACCGCAGATTTGGTTTCATCCTCATCTTTAAGTTTGAAGGTCATTCTGCCATACCACATCATGGCTTTAAAATATGAACGCAAGCTTTCATCATTATCGTAATGTCCTCTGGGTATATACTGGGAATAATCTTCCATAGGAGCATCCAAAATACCAAGGTTTTGCCCCAAACTCATAAGGGGGGATATTTCAATACCTTCATGGTTTTTTATAAGTTCAAGTTCTTGATTGACTTCTTTTGTGATTTCCTTAGGGACAGATATGCTCAGGTTCAGCAGTTTTCCGGCCACTGCAAAAAATCCCAGGTTTCTTAGAGCCGCGTTTTCCCAGTCGGTACCTTTAAGGTTTTTATATTGGTTTTCTGTTTCCGATAGCATAGCCTTAGTCAGTTCTTTTAGTTCTATAGCCAGTTTTTCTTTTTCAATAACCCTTAACAAGTGGCTAAAAAACAGGTGATAGTTATGTAACATGGAATCAGTGGTGATAAAGCTGGGTACAGGTTCGTATGAATTAATTTCGTAAAGCATGAAAAATTCCCGATCATTTCCCGGCACTACAACAAAACCGTTTTCAACGAGTAATCGTTCCGCTTCCCTAGAAAACCCAAACATATCCCGGTTGGTTATGTTACCAAGTTCCGGGTCAACTTTATAGGGTTTTATGCTCGGTGAACAATTAACCACTTTTTCGCAGTAGTTAGCAAAACCCGTGGTTGTTGCTATAGGTGGGATTGCTGTTTTTGCATTTTGCCCTGAATTTTCCCCAATTAAATTTCTATTACAGCCTGTCATAACTAAAAGAAGCACAACCATGCAAAGTGCCAACAGTCGGATTCTACCTTTATTTTTCATAAGAAATTCCCCCTATCAAAAATATATATTATATTAAAAGTGAAATCAGTTCTAACTTGGTTTTGTGTTAAGATTTTTAAGGTGTTCAATATTTATACCATTATATCACAATTAAGAACAATTATTTGTGTTAATTTTTTGGCAAAAGAACGTCAGATTATGTGAAAGGTACCTTTTCTGCCTTTTTGCCATCCTGGGTAAACATTTTACAAATAGAGCATAATATCTTATATAAATGCTGCACCATAAACAAATGATCCTAACGGAGAACGGAGATATGCTATGGATTCAAATTTTACACCGATAATTTGGCCGGAAGATAAGGCGCCTCCGGAAGCTGACAGTTACAAGCAATGTGAGGTATGCACACAAAAATCACGTGTTATCTGGGGTGAAGGAATCCCCGGGGCGCCTATCGCTGTTATATTGGACAATCCGGGGGCAAGGGTAGACAAAGACGGCAAGGAATATGTCTGCGGAACAAGGCAAACATTACAAACGGCAATACATCAGGTAGGCCTGGATGTGAATAATGTTTATATAACCTATTTGCTAAAATGCAGGCCTCTTCGCCAGTATGATAAAGAAAGGGCAAGGGCATTTAGCAGGCCATTTCTTATTCAACAAATAAAAAAAATGCAACCCGAATTTGTTGTTTGTTTGGGGGATGTTGTAGTTCAGTCGGTTTTTGATGACAGTGAGGCTCATGTAAAAAACCTGCGGGGATCATGGCATACGGTAATGGGCTATTCGTCTGTTGTCTCTTATCATCCGTTGGCAGTGAGAAGAAGACCTAATCTTATGTCTCGATTTATAGAAGATTGGGAAATGCTATCACGGCAATATAAAAAATGAGCAAGGATGTGATATCCTGCCCATTTTTATTTTTGCTCATTTTTAATCAGATTTTAAATCTTTCAATCAGTTTGTTCAGCTCCTC
>CAZVFS010000081.1:0-6520 GCA_964626575.1 uncultured Alkaliphilus sp.
GAGACCGTCCCCACTGTAGAAAATCATGGAGAGGTTGAAAAAAATGGCAAAACCTTGGAGGTGTTCAAAACGAAAAGGGTAGTTAGTGTAAGTATCGGGAGTTCCAAAAGAGATCATTATGTTGAGACGGAGATAATGGGTGAAAAATTCACTATTGAACGTATTGGTACAGATGGGAGCATAAAAAAGGCGATTGAGTTGATAGAAAAAATAGACGGCAAAGTCGATGCGATAGGAATGGGCGGGATCAGTTTGCACATATGGGCAGGGGACAGGCCATATACGATCAAAGCGGCGGTGCCTATTAAAAATGCGGCTAAGGTCACACCGGTAGTTGATGGCTCGGGTTTAAAAAATACATTAGAAAAAAGGGTCATTAAGTATTTACATAATAACGGCATAATTGATTTTGCAGGAAAAAAAGTGTTAGTTACCAGCGGGCTGGATCGTTTCGGCATGGCGGAAAGTCTGGAACATTGCGGTGCCGATATGGTACTGGGTGATTTAATGTTTGCCCTCGGTATAAAGATCCCTATATATTCGTTAAAAGGCCTGCGCAGGGTAGCAGCCGTGGCGGCACCGATTGTCTGTCAGTTGCCGTTTCATGTGTTATACCCCACAGGGAAGGAACAAAATGAAAATATTAACGATAAGTTTGCCAAATATTATAATAATGCAGAGGTTATAACAGGAGACTTCCATTATATCAAAAGGTTTATGCCTATCGACATGAAAGGTAAAGCAATAATTACAAATACGGTTACGGAGGAGGACGTAAATCAATTAAAGGCTAGGGGTGTAGGTTTGTTTGTTACTACTACTCCGGAATTTAATGGCAGGTCTTTTGGCACTAATGTGATGGAGGGTGTAGTGGTCGCCCTTCTCAAAGCAAGCAAAAAAGAAGGGACATTAGATGAGTATGAAGAGATTTTAAATATACTCGATCTTAGACCCAGAATAGAATATTTAAACAAAATCGGAAAAGCTATATAATGTAAAAAGCTCGGTTTTCGCTTGACATTTAATAGTTACTATCTTATAATATGTAAAATGTAATTATCTGAACATAAACAGGTGTCGGGACGCGGGGCGTATACTATGGCTTGCTGCGGGTACCGATCGATAATGATGCAGGGTGACTTGGGATAAAATAACAAGGGTTTTAAAACGAGCTTTGTAAAGAAGCCGTTTTAAATAGAGCGAGGTGAGATGAAGAATCTTGCCTTTGTTTATGAAACATATGTCATGAACTAACATCATAACAATACTTTAAATGGGGAATTGGGTAACCCATATGTAGACTAGGGTTCGATTATTTGAAGACAAGGAGAGAGATTATAATGGTGGATAAAGAAGTCGTCTTGACGGTTCATGGGCTAAAAAAGTTGGAAGATGAGTTGGAAATGCTTAAAACCGTAAAAAGAAAGGAAATAGCTGAGAGGATAAAGCAATCGATTGCTTTTGGAGATATAAGTGAAAATTCGGAATATGACGAGGCTAAAAACGAACAGGCTCAGGTAGAGGATAGAATAAATAAACTTGAAGCCATGCTTCGTAGGGCTATAATAATAGATGAGGATGATATCAATACGGAGGTTGTCAGCATAGGAGCAACCGTACAGGTTAAGGATCTGGAATTTGACGAGGTAGTTGAATATATGATAGTCGGTTCAGTTGAGGCAGATCCATATGAGCTTAAAATATCTAATGAATCCCCTGTCGGCAAATCCCTGATAGGATCCAGGGTAGGGGAAATTGTAGAGATACAAATTCCGGATGGAGTTACTAAATATCAGATATTACAAATTACAAGATAAGTTGGGGGCATACAAATGACAAATGAGGAGCAAGGCTTAAATGAATTGCTTAAAATTCGCATAGACAAGTTAAAACATTTAAAAGGTATAGGAAAAGATCCCTTTCAAATAGAAAAGGTTTATGTTACTCATTATAGCAGACAAATAAAAGAAGGATTTGAACAATTGGAGGGTAGTGAAGTAACAATTGCAGGGCGTATAATGGCCAAGCGTGGCCATGGCAAGACAAGTTTTGTCAACATTCAGGACAGCTATGGCCAAATTCAATCGTATGTGAGACAAGATCAAATAGGTAAAGAGGATTATGAACTGTTTACTACCTATGATATAGGGGATATCATAGAGATAAACGGGGAGGTCTTCAGGACAAAAAAAGGAGAAATTTCGGTAAGGGCCGGTAAAATCCGACTGCTTACAAAATCGATTCAAATTTTGCCGGAGAAGTGGCATGGGTTGAAGGATCATGAATTGAGATACAGACAGAGATATACGGATTTGATAGTCAACCCGGAAGTAAAGAAAACCTTTGTTGTCCGATCCAAGATAATTAAGGCTATAAGGGAATACTTGGATGGTGAGGGGTATCTGGAGGTAGAAACCCCAATACTGGGCACTATAGCCGGAGGGGCTAATGCCAGGCCTTTTGTCACACATCATAATACCCTGGATATTGATATGTACCTGCGAATTGCAAATGAGTTATTTTTAAAAAGGTTAATAATCGGGGGATTTGACAAGGTATATGAGATGGGTAAAATGTTCAGAAATGAAGGTATGTCTGTCAAACATAACCCTGAATTTACAAGCATCGAGCTCTATAGGGCTTATGCGGATTATAACGATATGATGGAAATCACCGAAAATATAATAGCCTATTCCGCCGAAAAGGCTTTGGGCACTACCAAAATAAATTATCAGGGTCAGGAATTGGACTTGACGCCCCCATGGGATAGAATGACAATGACAGATGCATGTAAAAAATATGCAGATGTAGATTTTGACCATATCAAAACCGATGATGAGGCAATTGAAACAGGCAAAGAATTAGGAATTGAAATTAAACCCGAAATGAAAAGGGGCCATATCATCAGCGAAGTATTTGAAAAATATGTTGAAAAGCATTTAGTTCAGCCTATTTTTATAACACAGTATCCGGTGGAGGTATCACCTTTAGCGAAACGAAATCCCGACAATCCGGAACTGACAAATCGGTTTGAAGCCTTCATCAACACATGGGAGGTTGCAAACGCCTTTTCGGAACTCAACGACCCGCTCGATCAGCGTAAGAGGTTTATGGAACAATTAGCACAACGTGAAGCCGGCGATGAGGAGGCACATATGTTGGATGAAGACTTTCTAAATGCTTTGGAAGTAGGATTACCACCCACAGGCGGGCTGGGAATAGGGATAGACAGGGTAATAATGTTGTTGACAGACTCCCCGTCCATCCGTGATGTGTTATTATTCCCTACAATGAAACCGATAGGTGAAGAAAATAAGGATTGAATACCGGCAAATTACAGGGCACTGTTATAAGTAATAATTTATGACAGTGCCTTATTAAATTTAAAATAGAATATAAAATGGATTAGTGGTATAATAATACAAATAGCTGTGAAAATACTGGGGGGGAAGGGTATGAATTTACAGCAATTGTTTAAAAATGGGGAATCCTTTGAAAAGTTCGTTCCTGAAGGTCACGATGTGAACATGGAAAAATTGTTAGAAATATACAATGGAATTGAAATTGATGAAAAATTGTTTAATGAAATTAAATCGATAGATGAGTCTATATACATATTAGCTTTTGCAGAATTATGGTGTTCTGATTGCATTATAAATTTACCGGCGCTTAAAAAAATAAATGATATCAATCCTAATATTGTATTCAGGATTCTGCCCAAGGAGGATAATGAAAAGTATACGGGGAATTATAAAACAGATACCAAACTTAAAATCCCTACATTTATCATTTTGAACGACAAATTTGAGGAAATAGGGGCCTTTGTTGAAAATCCCAAAATACTCGACAGTATTATAAGTAAAGGCAACCAAGTGGAAGTCGTTGTGGCGAAACGTAAATACCAAAAAGGGGAATACGTCAACGAGACCATAAAGGAGATAATTAATATTATAACAAAAAATTAGCTTAATCAAGAAATGGGGTGTCAAAGATTTTCGGGGGGCCCAACAGAGGGGCTGTTCTGATGAAATGAAATGGGAACAAGGAGAAGATTTTGATGGTTCAGGTTATAAAGCGAGACGGAAGGACGGTTGATCTCGATCTAACTAAAATTGTGAATGCGATCAACAAAGCGATGGCGGAAACCAAGGGGGGTATAGATGAGAAACTGAGCATACGGATTGCGGAGGAAATTGGTGAGAAGATAAGAAACCAAACAGGGCCCATGCATGTGGAAGAGATACAGGACATTATAGAGATGAAACTGATGTCCTCGGATAGAAAAGACGTAGCCAAGCGCTATATTATCTATAGAAATGAAAGAGCTAAGTTAAGAAGTATGCCCAAAAAAGGTGTCGGGACCTTGTTGACGGATGAGTTTGTCAGCAAGTATAAACATCAGTTATCCCCTTTAAATCAGTTAGGTAATTTTGTATATTATCGCACATATTCCAGATGGCTACCAGATCAGAGAAGGAGGGAATATTGGTGGGAAACTGTCAGAAGGGCGGTTGAGTATAATTGTAGCCTAGTACCCACAAGGAGGGAAGAAGCGGAAAAATTATTTGATAATGTCTATAACCTTAGACAATTTTTATCCGGCAGAACATTTTGGGTGGGGGGAA
Organism: uncultured Alkaliphilus sp.; assembly: GCA_964626575.1. Taxonomy (GTDB): domain Bacteria; phylum Bacillota; class Clostridia; order Peptostreptococcales; family Natronincolaceae; genus JAAZJW01. The sequence continues at coordinate 4,626 of CAZVFS010000081.1, forward strand.
CAGCTGTTACCGAAAATCATCCCATGGCCAACTATAACTGTTCTTTTTTGGTTATAGATAGTTTTGAAGCATTCAGAGAGCTTTTTTATTTACTGATGCTTGGTTCGGGAGTAGGTGTCAGGGTTTTGAAAAGCGATATAAAGGACCTCCCCGAGTTGAGGATTGATTATGAAATTATACATAAGGATTACACACCCATGCCCCATAATGCAAGAGAAGACAATACCAGTTTCTATTTTACGCATAATAATACCGTCAAAATTACCGTAGGAGACAGTAAGGAGGGCTGGGTACAATCCCTGGATTTTTTCTTTAGATTACTATACAGCAACGAGTACAGGAATATCAAGACAATTATTATAAATTATGATCATGTCAGACCAAAAGGAGAAAGGCTAAAAACTTTTGGTGGGACAGCCAGCGGACATTCGAGTTTAAAGAGCATGTTTTATAAAATAGACAGGATAATAAAAAACAGCAGTAAAATGGACGGTTCCAAAAAGACAAAATTGAGGCCTATTCACTGTCTGGATATTGCTAATATTATCGGCGAAAACGTTGTGGTAGGCGGGGTCAGGCGTACGGCTGAGATGATTTTAATCGATCCTGACGACAAAGAATGTATAGAGGCCAAATCCAATCTATATAATCAAATCGACGGGCAATGGATAGTTGATCAAAATATTGTGCACAGACAGATGAGCAACAATTCAATTTATTATATGGAAAAGCCAAGTCGCGAAAAACTTCATTGGCAGATACAGCAGATGCGTTATTCAGGAGAACCCGGGTGGATTAACGCGGAGGCTGCATCAAAAAGAAGACCTAATATGCAAGGTGTAAATCCCTGCGGGGAGATATTGTTGGACTCGAGGGGACTATGCAATTTAACCACAGTGAATGTATTGGCATTTGTAGAAGAAGACGGGATATTAGACTTGGACAGTCTTTTAGAAGCCCAAAGATTGTCTGTCAGGGCCGGATACAGAATGACTTGTGTGGAACTTGAACTGCATAATTGGGACAAAATACAGCAAAGAGATAAACTGGTCGGCTGTTCTTTGACCGGATGGCAGGACATGGTTAATGCGACCAACATGTCCGGAGAGGAAGAGGCCGATATATTGGGCATGTTGAGAAAGACAGCACGGGAAGAGGTAGATATGTACGCTAAGGAGATCGGGCAAAACATCCCCTTATTAGTGACTACCGTAAAACCGGAGGGAACATTGAGCCAGTTACCCACGGTATCAAGCGGTGTCCACTATTCACATTCTCCTTATTATATAAGGAGAATAAGGATCAGTACTAGCGATCCGCTAGTAAAGGTATGTGAGGACTTGGGATACCCGGTCTATCCGGAAATCGGACAAGATTGGGATACATGTGCTACAAAGGTGGTAGAATTTCCGGTGAAAGCGCCTTCGGGGAAAACAAAATACGATGCCTCTGCAATAGAACAGCTGGAGAATTATAAGTTATTTATGGACAATTATGTTGACCATAACTGTTCCATAACCGTGCATGTGAGAGAAAACGAGTGGAAGATGATTGAAGAATGGATATGGCAAAATTGGGACGATGTTGTTGCGGTTTCATTTTTGGCTTTAGAGGATAATTTCTATCAATTGTTGCCATACGAGGCAATTGATGAAGAGGAATACAATAGAAGGAAGAGGGAGATGAAACCTTTTATTCCTTCATTAATCAGTAAGTATGAAGAGTATGAGGCAAATCTGACTATAGGCGGCGGCAACGGCTGTAATTGTGATAACGGTACTTGCCCTGTACGGTGATATAGAAGAACGGTAGACTGAAAATGCACTAGGGATTTATATCCCAAGTGCATTTTCCATATTTTTGCCGCTCTAAGACGGAAATCATGGGGACTGGTC
>CAZVFS010000082.1:0-6442 GCA_964626575.1 uncultured Alkaliphilus sp.
TTGAACCTATAATTATAGAAGGCAGGACATTGGCCAAAAACTGGTGGGGTAAGGCCTGGAATTTAAACCTTGAAAGCTATGCAGATTATAAAAACAGAATTGCCAGAGGAAAAAGCTATGTTCGAAACAATATGGTTCTGGATTTAAAGATAACAAAAGGGAAAGTGTCGGCTAAGGTACAGGGCAGCAGGGCAAACCCTTATGACGTGGAGGTTGCAATTGATGCTTTAAGGGTTGAAAAGTGGGGGCATGTTACTACATTATGCAACAACCGTATTGATTCCTTAGAACAATTAATTGAAGGTAAATTTCCGAAGGAATTGGAAATTTTGTTTAAGGAGAAGGAATATGGTTTATTTCCATCCCCTAAAGAGATTCATTTTGGTTGCAGTTGTCCTGATTGGGCAAGCATGTGCAAGCACGTGGCAGCCGTATTATATGGGATAGGAGCAAGATTAGACGCCGACCCGATGCTTTTTTTCGAGCTCAGGGATATAGACAGCAAAGAGCTGGTTAAGAAATCAGTGGAGCAAAAGCTTGAAAGTATGCTCAAAAACGCCGGCAAAAAGAGTAAAAGAGAAATTGCGGAAAAGGATATAGTGGATATATTTGGGCTTTAGTAAAATCAGGAAGCACAAGAACGGCAGATTGCTTTCCGGGACAGGATAGGACCTCGGGTTGGGACTCTAGGATTACTTTAAGACAAAAAAAGTCGGGATTGTCCTATAAAAAAGCGGGACCGGTGTCACGTTAACGTGATACCGGTTCCATATTTTTATTGGCCTAAATCCGCTATTATCCGCTATTATCCGCTATTATATATTATTGTAAGCCGATTTAATAACATAAAAAGACATCAAATTTTTGACTCAAAAATTGATAATTCCGTAACAAACATAAGGTAACCCGGTGGTAACCTTATGATAGCAATATTTATCCTCCTGACAGTTTCAGCAAATTTTTTATTGTTCAATTACCAGAGACCTGTATATTCAGCCCTTTTTTAGGACCCTGAGATTATTTCCGGGATTAGAAGGAATTGGGACTGTTTGTAAATTAAAGTAGATGTTATAACTAAGATGACGAGAGAACGAGATTATTGTTATAGGGAGTGTGGCAATTGAAAGGAACTATAGGAGCCATCTTGGGGTTGTTGATAGGTTTATTTATCTTCAAGATATCCGAGGAAATTGTCAAATATAAGTGCAGAAAATTAAACAAAGAAATACCGGGGCCCGACATTATGTCTGCAATGTCAAGAAATATTTTCATACTTATACATGTATTGCTATATACGGCGGCATATCTTGTAATGCCCCTCGCAAAAGCTATATTTGTGGGTTTATTTATCACAATAGCTGTTGTAGGTACCATAGTAGATATATATATTCACATAATTCCAAATGAAACTGTACTATTTTTGCTCGGAACAGGTGTTGTATATAGGATTATAACGGAAGGGATGTCTTCCTTCACAGGATCATTATTGGGGTTATTGCTGATAACCGGGCTATTTCTAGGTACGGGAGCTATAGTTTATCTTATGAAAGGCACCATAGGGGTAGGAGCCGGGGATTTAAAACTGGCAATGGCAATCGCCCTTACACTCGGATACCCCGGAGCGTTATATTTTTTATTCGGGTTGGCGGGAGCCACATTGGGATATCTTGCATTGAGATATATGTCCAAGACACTTATATTTGGGGCAAGTTTTCCGATGGCAGGACAGATCATGGCAGGATTTATAGTAGCTTTTTTCTTTCCCTATGTAATTTGATAATAGGAATGCTTAGCTTTCATAGTGAAAATATCAGGGGTGATTCGAATGAATTGTATGAAAAATTTTCTAACTGATGAAAACGGACAGGGATTAGCGGAATATGGATTGATTTTATTCTTGATAGTGGTAGGTGTCATAGTATCTCTAGAGCTGACAGGCAAATCCATAAAAGAGGTTTTATATGACAAAACAATAAGTGAATTTAAAAAAGTTACAGAAGATTTCTAGTAAATAAGTTTACCTTCTTAGTTTTGCTTAATTTTAGATCCTAGTCTTTAAGAGGGTGTTTACTTTATAAAAATATAATTTAAGGAGGAGAAGTAAATGAAAAAGGCATTAGATTGGTTTATATCGGAAGAAAGCGGACAGGGTTTGGTGGAGTACGGCTTGATAATAGCTCTAGTTGCAATTGGATTGATTGCGGCACTAGGTGCTTTAGGTGGAGGTTTGGGTAACGTATTCGGTAAGGTAACCGGTAAACTTGAGGAGGTTGCTCCAGATCCGGGGCCCTAAGGATGACCTGTAAAACACACCGCAAACCACGAAGAGCCACGCTCACACCTCTTCGTAAAGGCAATATCATCAAAGCGGGCGACTACTTTGATGGTATTGCATCAAAATAATGGAAACATTATCCCATCGGTGCCGGGTACCAAGTTATCATTGTCCAGGATTCAGTAATAATTCGGCGCCTGGCACGTTCACAATAACTCGATAACTTGGTATCCGGCACCGGACAAAAAATACAGATAGGAGGTGGGCATTTGACAAAGAAAAGAACCAGAATCATAGCACTTATATTTACTATTATACTGACGATTGTTTTTTATATTTCTATTTCGAATACCAGCGGCAAAGATGCCGGCAACAGCGAAAACTTGGGAGATGTCGGGGTAATCATTGTCAACAAAGATATACCGCCCTATACGGAAATTACGGATGAATTGATTTCGGAAAAGAAAATGGGCCTGAGCAAGGATGTGAAGGGTTACTTTAGCAAGAAAGAGGAAGTATTGGGAAAAGTGTCTACCTCCCATTTGTATTCCGGCGAAATAGTTACTTCTAACAGGCTCGTGTCCAAAGAGGACAGCGTTTTGGGCTTAGCCGCCAGAATAGAGGAAGGTAAAAGGGCTATCACTATAGCCGTGGACATAGAACAGGGGCTTTGCGGCAACATCAAGATTGGAAATTATGTAGACATAATATTCATAGGAGAGGCAGACAGAGAGACGGCATCGAAATATTTTGATTCTGTGTCTGGTGGAGGGAAACCCCTCAATACACAGGTATTATATCCGAATTTGGGCAGTTCCTTTTCGACCACAGTATTGCAGAATATAAAGGTAATCTCATTGGACAGGATCTTCTATGAGACTAAAGGGGATTCGGAAATAGGATATCAAAGTGTTACATTGGAAGTTACGCCCGAAGAGGCGACCAAGATTGCCTTACTACCCGCAGAGGGAGGAATACGCCTATCCTTGAGGCCGTCTGGAGATGGCAACATAAATTCCTATCCCAGGGGTACTATTATAAAAGATGTAAATGTATATGAAAATACAGACAAAGGTGTGGGGGAATAGGAGGGTTGCAAATGAAGATAAGGGTTCTAATCCTTGGAAATATGAAAAACTTTCAACATTATAAGGAATTGTTGAGAGATGAGGAAATAGACATAGCAGGGGAAGTATCCGATACAAATACGGTCCTTGAAAAGATAGACGATACATCGGCGGATATGGTACTGATCACGGATACGGAACCTGTATTCATACGTGCCTGTGAACAGATGTACCTCCTTCGCCCCAGAACCGTACCGGTAGCATTGGCTGATAAGCAGAACCCGGACAGGTTGAGGGAAATCACAAAGACAGGGGTTCATTGTGTATTGCCTATAAATATAGAAAGTAAATCTTTGATAAGGGAATTAAAAGGGATATATGCCAGTGAGACTAACAGGATGCGTTTTATCGAGAGTTCATCCGCATATGCCAATAAATCAAAGGTCATATTAATGTTTGGAACCAAGGGTGGTGTGGGCAAGACTACCCTTGCCGTAAATTTGGCTTTGGAATTAGCTCAAAATCGAAATAAAGTGTGTATAGTCGATTATAATTTTCAATTCGGAAACATAGGTTGCATGTTGGGGATGAATAACCTCAATACTATTTCAGAATTGTTGGAAGAGGATCCCAACCCAAATATAGATATGATACGACAGTTTTTAGGTTTACATAGTTCAGGGGTCAATGTCTTGTTGGCTCCTAATAACCCGGAGGATAGTGCAAATATCACGGTATCCCAAGCCGACAGAATAATATCTACATTGAGGATTTATTATGATTATGTAATCATAGATACCCCGCCTATAGTAGATGACATATTGGCCGCTTCATTGGATTCCGCATCTACAGTTTTATTTGTAACCAATAGCGATGTAGTTTCCCTTAAAAATGCCAAGAAGGGGCTAACGCTACTTGAGGCACTCGGGGATTTTCAAAAGGTAAAACTTGTGGTAAACGGCATGGACGGTCAAATAAGTGCCGAAGATATCGAGAGGGCATTTGGTATACCTATATGGCAGTCATTGCCGGATGATTCCAAGGTAGCCACAGATTCTGCAAATCAGGGACGCCCCCTTGTGCAAGGGCATCCGGACAGTAGATTGAGCAAAGGTATCAAAGATATGGCCGTTAGAATAGACGGCAATACCGTGAAGGTAGAAAAACAAAAAGGCAGTTTTCTAAAGTTTAGAAAAGCATCCAAATCTGGAAACAAATAGGTGATATTATGAAAAGTATCTGGCTTGAAAGGTTGAAAGATACAAAAACAGACGAAAACAATACTATATCTGAATACAATCTGGACAGAGGATATGATTCCGACAAGTTCAGAGAACTCCGGAAGGCGGTTCACAGAGATGTAGTAGATCAATATAACATACGTTCCGACATGGATATGGAGGATGACGACTATTCAGGGATAATGGATACCATTACAGAATCTATCGACCAACAAGGACAAAACCTAACCCGGGCTGAAAAATTGAGTATGGCCCAGGAAGTATATGATGACGTCATAGGGCTCGGTCCGATAGAACCCCTCATAAGGGATAACAATGTAACGGAAATCATGGTCAATGGGCCCCACAATATCTTTATAGAACGTGGGGGCAAAATCCAGCGCACCAGGGTTCGTTTTCAGGATGATGACCATGTACTCAGAGTAATTAATCGTATAGTAGCTCCCTTAGGAAGGCGTTGTGATGAATCAAGTCCCATGGTGGATGCGAGGCTTCAGGACGGATCAAGGGTTAATGCCATAATACCGCCGATAGCCGTCAGCGGTCCGTCCATAACTATAAGGAAGTTTTCAGCCATGCCCCTTGGCATGGGAGAATTAATTGGATTCAACACCCTGTCAAACACAATGGCACATTTTTTGGAGGCTTGTGTAAAAGGCAGATGCAACATAATAGTTTCCGGGGGTACCGGTTCCGGGAAGACCACTCTTTTAAACGTACTATCGGGATATATACCGGACTCCGAACGTATAGTGACAATTGAGGATGCGGCGGAACTGCAACTCAAGCAAAACCATGTTATAACGTTGGAGGCGAGGCCCAGCAACATCGAGGGCAAGGGCGAGGTAACTATCAGGGACTTAGTGAAAAACTCCCTGCGTATGCGTCCCGACCGTATTATAGTGGGGGAGGTTCGTTTAGGGGAAACCCTGGATATGCTACAAGCTATGAATACCGGGCACGAAGGTTCGTTGACCACTGTGCACTCCAATACCGCCAGGGATAGTTTATCCAGGCTGGAAACCATGGTTATGATGTCGGGTATGGAACTTCCTGTAAAGGCCATAAGGGAACAGATTTCCTCGGCTATAGATATTATTGTTCATCAGGCGCGTTTTAGGGACGGTAGTAGGAAAATAGTCAATATATCTGAGGTATTGGGCATGGAAGGGGATATAATCACCATGCAAGATATATTCGTACATGAAAGTTATGGTTTTGATGAAATGGGCAGGATCAAGGGTATGTACACAGGCATGGGGATTATCCCGCAGATAGTAGATAAGATAAGAGACAATGGAATAATATGTAAGGACGAATGGTTTAGAAAGGTGTGATCGGGTGGCTATATTTATATTATTGATGACTTTTTTCTTTATATCTGTATACGGCCTGATAACCTTATTGTTGGATTCTGTTAAAACAGGAGAAAGAAAAACGAGAGAAAGAATCGAAGAAATCGCAAGGGGCGGTATCGAATTTAAGGCGCCAAGTCTCAAAAAGGGTAAAAGAAACGGGAGAAAATTAAACCTGAACTTTGTATATGTGTCTAAAAATTTTGCGGAAGATATAAACATAGCCGGGCTCAACATAAGAGGGGAGGAATTTATATTCATATGGATTCTTGTAGCGGTGATACCGGCTTTTTTAGTATATAGTATTACGGGAAGCTTAATAAAAACTATTTTTTGTATAGCTATATTTGCAGCTATTCCTCCCATATATCTGAGACTGAAAATCTCAAGGAAAAGGGTAGAATTCGAAAAACAACTAGAGGGTTCTTTACAAGTCCTTGCGAACGGAGTAAGGTCCGGTTTTTCCTTTCAACAGGCCTTAAACAATCTATCCAAGGATATGCC
>CAZVFS010000083.1:0-6346 GCA_964626575.1 uncultured Alkaliphilus sp.
TTTCTATAAATATATTTATTTTTCTTTCCATACGGCGTCCCCCCATATATTTTTTTATTTACATTATACCATAACTTGTTATTATACATTCCTTAAAAATCAGTATAACGGGATTTTGCTCATCACGCTTCCTTCAAATTCCACGTCGCCGTGGACACTCTTACACTTGGCTAATGATTGGCAACTGCCAGCCCCCATAGCGGATTTTCACCGCCAAGTTAAGTATTATGCGTGGCACATCTGTCTGCACTTTTTTATAGGAATTTACCAGATAAACTTGATTAATCTATATTTTACTGACTTTTTATAATCAATATATCCCGCTAATTCCAACTCCAATAACCTCTCTTCATTCAAAATACGTTTCACAAGCAACACCGGATAGGTTAAAAACACAATGAATGAATAAACTGATCCTAGGATAATAGGAGTTGCCAAAAACAGCAGCAATGTAGCTGAATACATGGGATGTCTTACAATCCCATACAGACCTGTATCGATTACTTTTTGATTTTCCTGTACTTCAACAGTTCTGGAGAGGTAAATATTTTCACGCAACACTTCCGCAAAAAGAGCATATGAAACAAGGAAAAGCACTGTCGCTGTGGCAACCAACCAAGTAGGAATATTCGACCATTGAAATCTGAAATCAAGGGCAGCTATTATAAATCCAACAATGAACATTAACCCTGATAATATGATCACAGACCTTTGCTCTGTTTCTTTTTCTTTTGCATTCAACCGCTTCGCCAATAATTCCGGGTTTTTTATCCAAAGTACAATACCGACGATAAACATTGGTATAAATAATACAGAAAAAAACAGCCATGCATTCCAAAATTTTAATGTACCGGCAGGAATAAACAGCAATGCACTCAACAATAATAGCCCGGATAAAAACTTTGTTATAGCCTGCAATAAGAGTTTCTTGTTCACCTGATCCCCTCCCTGATTTGTATTTTTCCTCTTTAATTATACCCCAGAAAGATATGTAAGACCGCCAACAAATGATTATATCCGATATTTTCTTTCTCGACGTTTAGATTTAATGTGGCATGGGGACGTTTTGTTTGCCATCTTTACGCCGGCCCTTAAGATAGAATTGTTGCTTGTAATATGTTAATATAGTTATCATATTCTATTAGGGCCTGGCGAATTAGGAATTGTTGTTATGGCAAAATACCACTCTGCATAAAAAGGGGTTGATACAATTGATAATCGAACTACAGAATGTATCTGTAATAAGAAATTATAAATATATACTTAAGGATATAAACTGGAGAATTAAAAAGGGAGAACATTGGGCAGTCCTTGGCCTCAATGGGGCAGGCAAGACCATGCTTTTGAGTATGCTCAACGGATATATTTTCCCTTCAAAAGGAAAGTTAAGAGTATTGGGCAAAACCGTGGGCCAATATGATATGAGAAAACTCAGGAGATCCATAGGCTGGGTGAGTTCGTCCATTCAGGAAAAGTTTCATGGTTATAGCACACCCATGGATATAGTTATGAGCGGGAAATTTGCAACGATAGATCTTTATGATGAAATTACGGAAGATGACCAAATTCTCGCTAGGGATTGTTTAAAAAGGCTTAATGCTTTGCCCCTAGCGGATAGGGCATATAAAACACTTTCGCAGGGAGAAAAACAGAGGATATTGATTGCAAGAGGTTTAATGGCACAGCCGGAACTATTGATTCTTGATGAACCATGTATGGGACTTGACATAATTGCACGTGAACAACTGCTTGAAATAATTAAAAATTTGAGTGAAGATAAAAATGCCCCTACTCTTATATATGTAACACATCACACAGAGGAAATACTTCCAAATTTTTCGCATACCTTGTTGTTAAAAAAGGGAGAAATTTATTTAGCTGGGATTACAGATGAAATCCTGACTGAAGAAAATCTATCAAAATTTCTGGAAGTCCCTATTATATATGAAAAATCCGGCCAAAGAATATTGCTCCATCTGGATTATGATAAAAAATAATCAGGATTTTTATAGATCAAATAATCATCCTTTCCTCTAAAATGTGATATAAAGACGTTATTTCCATATTCTCAATTATAACACATTTCTCTTAGGGCTTTGCACATCTAAACTCTGTAATCCTTTGAAAACAAAAAAGATTTCACCCCATCGCCGCATAATGTATTATAATGAATATAAGTGAAGGCTTAAATCTTCTGTGTGGTTAATAAGCGTGGCCGTCCTTTTAAATATAAAAAATAATATTTTAAACATTGTCGGTATAGATATAAGATAGGTATATAATTCTAGATTTTTAAAGGAGGGGGATCATGAAAAATCGTTTATATCGTTCTGAAAATGATAAAAAAATAGCAGGTGTGTGTGGCGGTATAGCAGAATATTTTGGCATTGACTCAACTATAATCAGGCTTCTTTGGCTTATAAGCATAGCTGTTTATGGCACGGGGCTGCTTATTTATATTGCTGCTGCAATAATAATGCCCAGAAAGGGAGACATCAACGCAGGACTAGGTTCAAACGGAAATTCCGATAAAAATAACGGACAAAAAAATAATATGTTCGGTAGAGATTTTAGTCAAGAGGAAAGTAGAAAATTCTTCGGGTACGCACTCATTATAGCAGGTGCGATATTGTTCAGCAAAAGATTTATAGTTTTAAGATGGCTGAGCCTCAGGTTCTTATTTCCAATTGTATTGATAGTTCTTGGAATATTTATATTAAGCAGCAGCCCAAGAAAATAATTCTGAACAAAATTTTATAGTGTTGTACAATAATCAATAAATTCGGGATTCATAAAAATATAAATATTGTGAAGAAGGTGAAATCTTGAATAATAGAAGATTAATAGGCGGTATTATTTTAATCGTGTTGGGCGCTTTATTTCTCCTAACAAATTTAGGCTATATCAGTTTTGACGTACTGTTCGGTATCCTTGACTTGTGGCCGTTATTGCTTGTTGTGGCGGGAATTAATGTCTTATTTAACAAGAAACCTATTATTACTCTTATAACATGGATTATATTTTTTGCAGTTTTAATTTTATATGGGACCTTCTATGAAAAAGCAAATACCAGTGTTGATTTTAAAACCCATTTTGTAAAACCTGTGGAAACTTCATATGGGGAACTCAATCTGGATATAGGTGCAGCCAGGATTAATGTAGATTCGGAAAAAAATAATCTTTTAAAAGTTGACGCCCGAGGTATCAAGCTGAACCATAACAACGCATATAAAAACGACATGGAAACCGCAATCTTCAATTTTACAAACAAAAACCATAATCCAACTGTTTATAGAATTAGGGACAGCAGTTATAATTTTAGGTTAAATGAGAATGTAATATGGGATTTGGATTTAAATCTGGGGGCTGTTTCAACTACCCTTAATCTTGAAAATATTGCAACAAGATCTGTTGATCTGGACATGGGTGCCGGAAATCTGGAAATTACTTTAGGAAATAAGTACAACAAATCAGATATCAAAATTGATAGTGGTGCTTCTAACATAAATATAACAGTTCCAAAGGATGCAGGCATAAAAATAAGACTAGATAGTTCATTAAGCAAAATCAACACAGATGATTTAAATTTAGTCAAGCTGGGGGATTATTATATCTCACCCGATTATGACGAGAAGGGTGTTAAATTAGTATTTCGTGTCAGTATGAGTGTTGGAAGAGTAGATTTCAGGGTTAAATAAGGGGTGGACATACAAATGATTTTTAAACCGGGCTATATAAAATTACTGCAAAACGGAATTTTACTGGAAAAAATGAATGAGATTGAAAAACATCTCACCTGCTGTTATCTATGCCCTCATGAATGTGGTGTGGATAGAACGAGGGAGGCAGGAGTGTGCCGGGGAGCCGATAAAGCAATAGTATCAAGCTATGGGCCGCATTTTGGTGAGGAAAATGTCCTCGTCGGATCCAAAGGATCCGGGACTATATTTTTCGGATATTGTAATATGAAATGTGTTTATTGTCAAAATTTTGAGCTCAGCTTTCATGGCGGAGGGCATCCGATATCCGATGAAAAATTAGCAGACATTATGCTTCAATTGCAAAACCATTATAAATGCCATAACATAAACTTGGTTACTCCGACTCATTTTGTGCCCAATATCTTGGGGGCCATTTATATAGCAGCTCAAGAGGGGCTGGAATTGCCAATTGTATATAATTGTGGCGGTTATGAAAGCGTTGAAATTTTGGAAATTTTAGATGGAATTATAGATATTTATATGCCGGATTTTAAATATAATGTACCGGAAAGAGGTAAGAAATATTCCAAAATAGTAGATTATCCGGAAAAAGCCAAACTGGCCCTGAAGGAAATGGACAGGCAAGTAAACGGATTAAAGATCGACAAAAAAGGAATAGCCTACAGGGGTCTGTTGGTCAGACATCTGGTATTGCCCGGCGGATTGGAAGATACCAAAGAGGTCCTGAAATTTATAAAGGAGGAATTATCTCCTAATTGTTTAGTAAATTTGATGAATCAATACCGTCCCTGCCATAAAGCTTTTGAATATAAAGAGATAGCCAAAGGTTTGAGTTTTGTGGAATATAAACAGGCATATGACTATGCAAAAGAACTGGGTTTGAGACTGGCGTAAGACACCCTAGCCGGTAAAAAAACCTTGTAACAGCTGATTCCACCGGCTACTATAAGGTTTTTTTATATTGTGTAATTTGAGGCGACACTGAAGTATCCAATCAAAAATCAGGAGAGGAAAACAGATGATCAACTTTAGGGAAATTAAAATTAAAGATAAGAAGTGGATGGAACCTCTGATTACATCTGCAAATATGCGGGGCTGTCATCAGAACTTTACGAATCTATTTGCCTGGTCCGAGCTTTTTCATTATCGTGCTGCACAAGTTGATAATTATTTGGTGATCAAGGGCAAGACTGAAAATGAAGAATTTTACTTCTATCCGGCCGGTACTTCCGATATCAAACCGGTGATAGCGATCATGTACGAGGATTCTGTGGAATGCGGACATGAATTTAAAATTTTTGGGCTGTCCTCCGAAAATCAAAAAGAACTTTCCGATTTATATCCCGATTGTTTCAAATATGAATATATGCGTGATAGTTCGGACTATGTTTACTATTTAGATAAATTGATAAATCTCAGAGGTAACAAGCTCAGTAATAAACGCAATTATGTTAATTTTTTTAAACGGCATAATCAGGATAATTGGGATTTTGAACTAATAACCCCTGACAATCTTGAAGAATGCAGGGAGATGAATGAAATATGGAGCCAAAAACGTAATTACAATGGCGATGTTTATCTCTACGGTGAATATTGTGCTGTTCAGCGCTGTTTTGATAATTATTTTGATCTTGATTTAGAAGGTGGATTAATTCGAGTGGAAAACAAAATCGTTGCCTTTACAATGGGAGAAAGATTGAATTCCGACACTTATGTAATCCACATCGAGAAGGCTTTTAATTATATCAGGGGTGCATATCAAATGATAAATCGTGAATTTGCCGTTTATGTTCGGGAAATGTACCCTAGGCTGATTTATATGAACCGAGAGGACGATATGGGACACATGGGCCTAAGGGATGCCAAATTATCCTACTGCCCCGATAAAATGGAAAATAAATACGCCGCCATCCGGATCCGGAGGCTGAAATGATTGAAATCAGGTTAGCCCGAGAGGGTGAGATCGATCAACAGAAGGAACTTTGGAAATTTTGTTTTGGTGATGAGGATTTCTACATTGATTTTTATTATCAAAATAAATATAGAAAAAAGGAAACATTTTTATTGCTCTATAATGGAAAAATTGCATCTATGCTCACAATGATGCCGATCCGCACAATACTTCCGGATAGTCGGGCTTACAATTCGGTAATGCTTTACGCTATCGGAACCCATCCTGATTTTAGAAACTGTGGTTTTTCCACCAAACTGATGGCTCATAGCGAAAAACATCTGGCAACCAAAGGAATTGTTTTTTTCACCCTGGTTCCGGCAGAAAACTCCCTTTTTGATTTCTATGGCAAACGGGGATATAAAAAATGTTTTTTTGTGAGGGAGGCCCTATTTCCTATACATGAAATTACGGAATTAGAAACCCGCCACCAACATAAAGTCTCAATTTCATCCACCGATCCCGTTGAATATAACAAAAGACGTTCCAATATTCTGAAACAACATTTTTATACAGAATACACTATCGAGCAGGTAGAATATCAACAAAAGCTATCTCGTCAATCCGGAGCGGATATCTATGCAATCGATTTCGAACATCATAGTAGCAAGGTTGACAACATAAAGGGATGTGCCTCGGTTGAACATATAGATAAAAAACGAGTGATTATCAA
>CAZVFS010000084.1:0-6308 GCA_964626575.1 uncultured Alkaliphilus sp.
TAAGGTCCGGTTTTTCCTTTCAACAGGCCTTAAACAATCTATCCAAGGATATGCCCGACCCTCTCGGAGCTGAATTTCGCGCGGCTAACCGTGAGGTAAGACTGGGTATTGATGTGGAGACAGCATTTTCAAAAATCGCTCAGCGTATGGATAGTGAAGATGTCAGGATTTTGACTGCCGCAATCGTCATACAACAACAGGTAGGGGGAAGTTTATCGACTATATTGGATGCCATATCCGGTACCATAAGGGACAGATTAAATATGAAGGCTCTGGTGCGGACCCTTACCGCACAGGGAAGGATATCCGGTTTAATTATAGGTGTCATTCCTGTAGGGCTGCTGGGCATTATATCCGTTGTAAATCCCGGATACACCGAGATATTCTTTACCACCACGTATGGGCATATATTGTTGGCCATTGCAATTGTTCTGGAAAGCGTAGGGTTCTTAGTTATCAGAAAAATCATAGATATAAAATTTTAATCGGTTGGGGGTGTGGTTTATGACTGTGATTGTATCCTTAATGGCAGGGGTATTGTTTTATTACCTTATAAATGTACTCATCAAATTGATGTTCGGCAAGAGACTTGCAATCCAAAGTCGCTTGGAAGAATTACAGGATATTCATATATGGGACTGGGATGTGGCAACCGACAGATCTTTTAGCGAAAGATTGTTCAAGCCTACATTAGAGAAGATTATAAATTTCTTTGCTCTCTTGATTCCTATGAATGAGGATACCCATGAAAAATTAAATACCCAACTCATACAGGCGGGAATTTCCATGAAGGCCCGTCAATACAGGGTTACCGTATTGCTATTTATCGCCGCATGTGCGTCCGGATTGATGCTTTACGGGATTATATCCGATTCCCCTACTCAAAAGATAATTTTACTTACCATAATCGGTGTTTATGCGGGTTTTACCATAAGCAGATTTTATTTGAAGAGAAAAATAACAAATCGCAAGAGAGAGATATATCATCAATTCCCAAGTGTTATGGACTTGTTAAGTGTGTGCGTTACAGCAGGTTTGGGATTTGATCAAGCCGTTTCTTATATTATAAATCGCATGAAGGGCTGTCTTATAGAGGAATTGAGAACCTTATTAAGGGAAATATCCATGGGTACTCCGAGGAATGAAGCCCTGGACAGGTTTGCAAAACGTTGCAACTTGGAAGAGATTCGTATATTTGTCAGTGCTGTAAACCAAGCGGAAGAATTGGGTTCATCCCTGAACAATATATTGGAAAACCAGGCATCTAACGTGAGGAATTCACATAAACAGAGAACTGAGGAAGTAGCGCAGAAAATATCTGTAAAAATGGTTCTGCCCATGGTGCTGTTTATCCTGCCGGTAATATTTATAGTGATACTGGGACCCGTTGTGCCTGCCGTAATAGCTGCACTTGGAGACTTCTGATGGCTAGAACAACAGATGTGGAAGTCAGACTTGCCGATACCTTTTTAAAAAGACTAAAAGGTTTGATGTTTATTTCAAGCCAGCCGGAGATACCCTTGCTGTTAATACCCGGTTCCAAAATCCATACCTGTTTTATGAAATTTACTATAGATGTTATATATCTGGATAAAAACAACATAATACTCGCGAAACAAAGGTTGGATCCATGGGAATTGGGCATGAGCGTAAAAAACACAACCAAAATATTGGAGGGCAAGGTTGGATTTGCGGAATATTTTGAGGTTGGTGATACCTTAAATTTTAAATAGGATGTGATCGCATGAGCAAGGACAAGGGGGAAAAAGGACAGGGGATAGTAGAATTTGCCATTATACTTCCTATCTTACTTTTATTGCTTCTGGTGCCCATAGATCTCTACAGGGTGATAAATGCCAAAATGGTTCTCAAAAGTGCCGCAAGTGAGAGTATAAGCAAAATTAATTATGAGGATGTGGGTACCGAGGGCCTGGAGGGTGCAATTCTAGATATAGTTGACGAATGTTTTGGGGATAAATTTGATATGGATAAGGTGGAGGTATCATTTCTGAGAGAAAGTTTTCCTGCGGACAAGGATTATATTTACTATGTATATTCCAGTGATCTTGCAGACAGATACCCGAGTAATTTTCAAAAACAATTCGATAAAAGATCCTCCAGTTACAAATATAAAGAAGTGGAATTACAGATGAGTTATAATATAAAACCTATTACCATCTTTGGCAATATGTTTATTGGAGATTCATTCGATGTTAAAACGCCAATTTATAAAAGGGATATCTATATGTCCGGCTATGAAAAGCCCTAACGGGGGAATGAAAAATGTATATGTTTAAAAAGGTGATAAGGCCAGATGCCGAGGGTGCTTGCTCAGAAGAATCAGGACAAGCCATTTTGGAATTTGCATTGATATTTCCTATGTTTTTATTGATACTATTTGGAATAATAGATTTTGGCTGGATAGGGTACCAGAGGATGTCCTTTGAATACGGGTACATACAATCAAGTTGGTATATATCGGCCGGTGATCTGAACGATTATGACCTGTTGGAGGAGGTCCCGTCCAGGAGCCTTTATTCCGGGGCCATAGTGGCGGATTTATTAAGGGAAGGGCTGGAGGATAGTTCTTTAGGTATCATGCCCAAAAAACTCAGTATCAAGAATGCAAAAGCGACTCTATATAACAAAAAAGAAGAATTTAAGGTACCCGGGCGTGATGAACTGGGTGTTTTGAATGAAGGTTATGGAATAACACGATACATGGATATAAATGCATTGATCGATTATGAAATACAACCGCTCACTTTTGTGGGAAGGCTCTTCTTTGGGGATAATGTTACCTTTGAAAAAGAATTGGGAAGGACAAGGGTAGTGTCCAGACAGATCAGAACGGAGTAGTGTAAGAGGGGATGCGTATGGAAAAGATGAAGAAATTTTTAAAAGACGAAAAGGGAAATGTACTTATCATGTTTGCCGGTTCTATGGTCGTAATTGCATTTTTTCTAGGCATACTCATCGATGTAAGCATGATTTACATGGACAATAATTCCATGCAAAATCTACTGCAAATCATACGTGAGGAGAGATTCACGCATCAAGACGCCATTCGATACTCCGACAATCCTGCTGTAGAGACATATATGATTGCTCGGGAGTCGGCTATGAAAAACGGATTTGACGGGGAGATAAAAGTATATTTCAAGGAGGACAAGCCGGATCTGGATCGCAGCTTTCGTAGTTACAAGGTAAGAGTTTCACTCAAAAAAGAAAGTCCTTTCTATTTCGGAAGGATATTCGGTTTGAATACCATTGCCTTAGGCGCAAGGCTAGACGGTGGGGAATCTTATGGGGACGGTTCCTTGGATGTAATTTGGTATTCCCCTATAGATGTTTCCGGTTACAACGGTTCATATTCCGGAAATATGACAGAAGCCGGATATACATATAACAGCTTAGACGACACACCACCGGGAGGTTGGTAAATACGGTTAGGGATAGAAAAAGAGTGAAAAGGAAAGAGGGGGTTTAAATTATGAGGAGATTTATGAGAAATACTGTATCATTTTTGACCGCATTGATGGTACTTATGATTGTTTTTACGTTAAAACCACATGCTGCAGTTAAAAAGAAATTGGAATTAAAGGTCAATACTGTAATTGACAATATAGATGAACTTCCAAGTTCTATTAGAAACAAAACTTTTTATTACGGTGCAAAAAGGATAACCAACATGACTAAAACAAGCAGTAGTTCTGCTTCATACCCGAGCCAGGTTGATACCCAATCTTTTCCATGGAAGCATGGGGACAGCAGAACAGTATCTTTTGATGACCCGAAAAGCAATTTTAATTATAACCTGCTCTGGTTCGGCTCTAATTCCAGTACGGAATCAAATATAAGTTTAGAGAATGTAGTGTGCAATTCTAATCTCAGAAACTACACCTATAATGACAGTGGCCGGGGCAAGGCAATAACCCCATATAATTGGCTTCAAATAATTAACGATGGTACAAGAAGTGCCGAGGTCACATTACATTTTAAGTATAATCCTAATATAGATGAGATACCTATGGAGGAGCCTGATATTCAGCCCAGTTATTCAAAAAGGGTTGATTATTTGGGCGATAAGGAATCGGAGGCCGGAAGTGCAACAGACAAGGTAAATTATTACAGACTTTATTTGGATTTTAATCCGGGCGAAGATTGGAAGGAGAAGGAAAACGAAAGGGATATCGTTTTCGTTTTAGATGTGAGCACCTCCATGGAAGAAAAATTGGGTAAATCCACGAGATTTAAAGTTTTAAAAGATACCCTGAACATGGCAATAAATAGACTGGCTTCCAATGAAAAGAACAAGATTTCAATAGTTACATTCGGAACCAGGGCCAATACGCTTGTAACGGGTGAAAATGACAAGCAAAAATTGTTGAGGATAATAAATAATTTGGCTCTACCCGGTGGGGCTGCGGGAGGGACTAATTTTTACGAAGCCATGGAACATGCAGATCAAATTATAAACAGCGATCCTTCTTGTGAAAGGGAAAAGGTAGTCTTCTTCATATCCGATGGGGAGCCTACGGCGTCGCAACCTGCTGCAAATGCAATTGGATACGAATATTATTCTGAAGTTGCAACGGCGTATGCTTATGATGCAGGGAAGAATTTCGGAGGGGCGGACAGCTTCTTTTCAATCTTTATAGGTGACAATACAGGCAGCGCTTCAACACTCCAAACCTTCTCGCAAATGATAGATGTAAGCCATGAAAAATATACCGTACAGGCCACAGATCAAGCCCAACTTGAAAACGCCCTTAATCGTTTTATGGCCGGTATAGATATTTCCTTTAACGATGTTACGATAACTGATGAACTGAGTAAATATGCTGATTATGCAGAAGAACTAAAGGTACACAAAACCGGGGATAACGGTGAAAAGGAAGAATTAGAATTTGGGATAGGTTACGAGATATTGAATGACGGTCCGGATATGGTATCTGTCAAATTCTTGGAGGATATAATGCCGGAGACTAATTATGAAATTTCTTTTGATATAAAGGCCAGCCACGTAGCTATAGCTGAGCATGAAGAAACCGGAATTTATCCGCATATCGGGGACCCTGATACGGATTACAAAGGCAACACCACCAGTTCCGGAAGGAGGGGCTTTTATTCTAATGATTTTGCCGGGCTGAGCTATAATTTTGGCAGTAAAGATACCATAGTCAAGGAATATCCTAAGCCGGTCATTCAGATTTATGACTTTAATCCTGTTGGGACCAAGATTGAATTTGAAAAGAATCTAGCAGGAAAGGATCTGGTGAAGGATGAGTTTGAGTTTGTTCTAAGCGAAATTGTCGAGGATGAGGGGGTTGAAAAAGTTATCCCTGTTGCCAAGGCCAAAAATGACGAAGAGGGAGTTATCGATTTTGGGTTTATAAAATTCAGCAAACCGGGAAGACATGTGTTTGAAGTAAAAGAGATTATTCCCGAGGATAAAAAACCGGGATATATATATGATGACAGGACATTGAAAGTGGCTGTGGATGTTTTAAGACTTGAGGACGGAGATGTACTGGATCCAAACGTAAGATATTTTGATGGCACTAAGTTTCTCAACAGATACACTGCCGAACCCGTATCAGTGAATTTTGAACTAGAAAAAGAAATGGTTGGAAAAGGTCTTACGGCAGGGAATTTCCAGTTCAGATTGTTTGACGGAAATATGAAGGAGATAGAAACGGTGTCTAATGGGGTGGACGGGAAAATTATATTTTCCGATATAGAGTTTTTAAAACCATCTAAATATGAATTTATAGTTAAGGAAGTAATTCCAAAGCCTCAGGATGCTAATATCAAATATGACCCTGACCCGGCATACATAGACGTAAATGTAGTGGACACAGACGGAAAACTGGAGGCTGAGGTGGCCTATCTGAATAAGACAAAATTTACAAACATATTCTCGAAGGATACCGGCAGTTCTGCGGATGCGGATATTAAATTTAATGTTATATTATCCGGGGCGCAATTATCCAAAGAAATGTTTGAATTTGAATTGAAGGATGGAAAAGGAAATACATATACGGCAAAAAATGAAGCTAGCGGGGATATAAAATTTAGGATCAATTTTAGAAATATAGATATAGGCATGCATGAGTATAAAGTTAGGCAGATAATCCCGGCCAAGGCTATACAATACATGAATTATGACAAAAAGGAAAAGACCGTCAGGGTAAATGTGTCGGACAATGGTAGGGGAGGACTTACCATATATGTGAGTTGTTCACCTGATAATACTTTTTACAATAACTATAAGACCAGCGGGAGGATATGGTAATTAATTTTAT
>CAZVFS010000085.1:0-1628 GCA_964626575.1 uncultured Alkaliphilus sp.
CTTTCAATAACAGCTTCTAAATCCCCTATCACCTTAACATATTTTATATCCATTCGACGTTTAACCTCTTCCGCCAAATCCTTTAAAATTTTTGGTTCATCCAATTTTCCAAATCTACCGATACCTATAGCCTGTCCCTCATTTGTTAGCGGATAGATATCATAGGCTACTTCCTCATACGGATGTGATTCTATCATAGCTCCTATTGTTTTTTTCAACTTTTCTTCAGGAACTATAGTTTCCAGCCTAACCTCTTCTACCTCCTCTAATCGTCCTTGCTCCCCTATAAACGGATTTGTGTCCTCCAGTGGTTTAAATGTGCCCGTGCCTTCGGTTCTAAAGGTACAGTGACTATAATTACCTATATGTCCGGCACCTGCAGTACTGATAGCCTCTGCAACTTTTCCTTCATGACCCAAAGGTACAAAAACCACGAGTTTATAATATGGGGCTCTTTCCGTTATATCCAAAACTTCAGTATTTTGCATATTCAGTTGTTTTGCAATATAATCATTCAGCCCATTCGGTGCCATATCCATGTTCGTATGTGCGGCATAAACAGCTATATTGTTTTTAATTGCTTTATAAATAATTTTTCCTTTTATATCGTCTTTTATGATGCTTTTTAGTGGGGAAAAGATCAGCGGATGATGGGTAACAATCATATCAATGTCCTTTTCTATTGCTTCATCTAAAACAGCATCCGTTATTTCTAATGTTGTCAAAATTCTATTTATAACATCTTCTCCGTATCCCAACTGTAACCCGACATTGTCCCATTTATATGCATAATTTATAGGGGCTAGGTCCTCAATAATATCAGTTATTGTTTTTACCGTTGTAGACACAAACGCACCTCCTCAAATCTTTTTAATTTATTATTCATTTCTTTTAACTTTTTAATCGAAGATTCTGAAACGTTTTCACTAATGTTTTGTATAATTTCTTTTGTTGTTTTTATTTTTCTATCAATGAACTCTATAGACAACGGTTTCGGATTGCTGTTTATATGGAATCCGATTTCATAATAAATTGGATCCACTACCACCTGTTCTCCGGGTTTAGCCACTATAATTTCATAAATATGATGATCTTCTTTGACCAATATATCCTTTTCTATAATAAAATTATTGCTTACAAGGTACTTTCTTAATTCTGACCGGGCTTGCATCGGTTGAAGTATTAATGCCTCAAGATTTTGAGCTATCTCTTTCGAATTATCTAATAATTCGCTGATCAATAACCCACCCATACCCGCGACAATGACAGTATCAACCTCTTTCGGTTTTAAGATTGAAAGTCCACTCCCTAACCTGGTTTCTATACCATTTAGAAGATTATTATCCGCAACATTATTTTCGGCACATTTTAGAGGAAACTCATTTATGTCTCCTGCTATCACAAATGGACTTATTTTGTTTTTTAACAGATATATGGGAATATATCCATGATCCGTTCCTATATCCGCAACGCGGTGACCTGCTGTAACCTGATCCGCTATTTTTTGTAACCTGGCAGTTAATTTTATACCCAACCTTAGATTCACCCCACAGTCTGTTCTTGTAAAATATACCGTAATATTTTAAAACTGATTTTCTCAAACTATATATATAATATCAAATTACCAC
>CAZVFS010000085.1:1728-6273 GCA_964626575.1 uncultured Alkaliphilus sp.
GCCGACCAGGTAATGCATATTTTACAGGACCAACTAGACAGGCAAGAGTCTGATGAAGAACTTCAAAATAAAATTAATTATATCCGCAAAGAACGATAACCGGAATAGCTAAATATGTTTATATTATTGTATGGTATTTTTGTCATCAATTATTAAAAATAGATTCGCATTTTGCGAATCTATCTTTTACTATCCAAGAAAATATCGATACAACAGTACCAGATAAATTTTTATTCCAGGTAATCCTTCAATTTCTTACTCCTGCTCGGATGTCTCAATTTTCTTAATGCTTTGGCCTCAATCTGTCTTATTCGTTCTCTTGTCACTTCAAATTTTTTGCCTACTTCTTCCAGAGTTCTGGCTCTGCCGTCATCGAGCCCAAAACGTAACCTTAATACTTTTTGCTCCCTAGGTGTCAGTGTGTCTAACACCTCTATTAATTGTTCCTTTAGTAATGAAAATGCCGCTGCTTCCGCCGGTGCCGGTGCATCGTCGTCAGGGATAAAATCCCCTAAATGGCTATCTTCTTCTTCTCCAATCGGTGTTTCAAGGGAAACAGGTTCCTGAGCAATCTTTAGGATTTCACGTACCTTTTCTTCGGAAAAATCCATCTCTACAGCTATTTCTTCAGGTTTGGGATCCCTGCCCAGCTCCTGTAACAATTGCCTGGATACACGGATCAGTTTGTTAATTGTCTCTACCATATGAACCGGAATCCTGATTGTACGAGCTTGGTCGGCTATTGCCCTCGTAATTGCCTGACGTATCCACCAAGTAGCGTAGGTACTGAATTTAAATCCCTTTGTATAATCAAATTTTTCTACGGCTTTAATAAGCCCTAAATTTCCCTCTTGTATCAAATCCAAAAACAACATTCCCCTACCTACATACCTTTTTGCAATACTTACAACCAGTCTCAGATTTGCCTCAACCAATTTTTTCTTAGCCTGTTCGTCGCCTTCAGCCATCCTTTTTGCTAAATCGACTTCCTCTTCTGCTGTTAGCAAAGCGACCTTTCCAATTTCCTTTAAATACATTCTGACCGGGTCATCTACATTAACCCCTTTTAGCAGATTCACATCATCTTCCACAGGCTCTTCTTCTGTTTTGTCTATTTTTTCATCGTCGTCTTCCTCATTATCATCTTCTTTGCCGCCTACAATATCTATACCCATGGTAGCAAAATTATCATATATTTCATCTATTTGGTCTTTATCCAAATCAATTTCCTCTAAAGCATCCATAATTTCTATATAAGTTATTTCGCCTTTCTTTTTGCCCTTCTCTACCAGTCTTCTGATATTTTCTTTTTTTATATCTTTTACGTCCTTTATGTTACTCAACACTGTTACCCTCCCTTCATCGAGCTTTTTAACTTCTGTATTTGTGCGTTTTTTTTCATTATTTTTATTCCTATATCCAACAACTTGCTTTCAACCTCTTCCTCAGTTAAATTTGGGCTATTAACAATATTATGCTGTTCCTCCTCCAATATCCTTATATTATAAAGTAATTTATATTTTTTCAAATTTACAATGTATTTATCTAATGTATTATTCAAATCAATATATTCAATATCAGTTGATAATATTTTATTAATATTTTCCTCTAGATGTGGAAAGAGATTTTCTATCTCCTTATCCTTCATGTTATCCATATTTGAAGCCAAATATGCCACTATTTCTTGGTGCTCTATTACTGAAAAATCCTCCGCCGAAACATTGTTTAATATATGTTTTATCAATTTATTATCAGTAATCATAAACTTAATTAGCTGTTTTTCTGCAATAATATGACCTTTTTGTTCAACCAATGGTACTATTTCTATATAATTGTTACTTCCTTTATAACTTGAACCACGTTTAAGGTTGTTTTTATAAACAAATGTATTTTTAACCTTATCTAATACCTCTAACCTGATAGACTCCTTTGAGATGCCTGTTTCATTTGCAGTCTTTTCAATATAGGCTTCTCTTTCTACCGGACTTTTTATATCCTTTATAATGCTCGATACTTCTTTCGCGAGTTGGGCCCTATCCTCTATAGTGTCCCCAGGATACTTGTTTTTCGTCAAAAATATCTTATAATCTATTAGACCCATTGATTTGCCGATATGTTCCTGAAATTTATCCCTGCCATGAAGTTTTATAAAATCATCCGGGTCCTTATTATCCGGTAGAACCATAATTCTGAATTGACAGTCCACTTTATTTAATATATCCAAGTTTCTCATAGTTGCCTTTATTCCTGCCTCATCACCATCAAAACATACTATGATTTCATCACAATATTTTTTGAGCAAACGGCCTTGGTACCCGGTTAAGGAAGTGCCCAAGGTAGCTACCGCATTTTTAAAGCCTGCCTGATGTAATGCTATAACGTCCATATATCCTTCAACCAGTATTATTTGCTTATTTCTAATATTTTTACGAGCAAAATTCAAACCATAAAGTATGTTACTCTTGTTAAACACCAATGTTTCCGGTGAATTCAGATACTTGGGCATTGAATCATCAATTACCCTCCCGCCAAATCCTGTTACATCCCCTTTTATATTAAATATCGGAAACATTATCCTGTTACGAAAATAATCATAATATCCGTCTGATTTGTTTGAACGTATTAACCCACATTTTTGAATGTCGTCTAAATTATATCCCTCCTTTTGCAAATATAGCATTAAATTATTCCAGCTATCTATAGAATAACCCAATCCGAAGCTTGCTAATGTTTTAGCAGTAATTCCCCTTTCTGATAGATATTTTAGGGCTAGATTAGGCTGTTTGGTCAAGTTATCATAAAAATATAACCCTGCTTTTCTATTGATCTCATAATAGAGGTTTTTTTCCTTAATATATTTCTTTATATTTTCCAATGATTCTGTTCTGTTAATTTCAATATTGGCCCTTCTAGCC
Source organism: uncultured Alkaliphilus sp. (assembly GCA_964626575.1). Classification (GTDB taxonomy): domain Bacteria; phylum Bacillota; class Clostridia; order Peptostreptococcales; family Natronincolaceae; genus JAAZJW01. Next base: position 4,644 of record CAZVFS010000085.1, read on the forward strand.
AACAATTTTACAGATTCTATAAAATCCAAATTCTCCATTTTCATAATAAAACTAATTACATCCCCACCTTCACCGCACCCAAAACATTTATAGATTTGTTTTTCCTGATTAATAATAAAGGAGGGGGTTTTTTCATTATGAAAAGGGCACAACGCTTTATAAGAAGAGCCCACTTTTTTAACTTGTATATATTGCGAAATTACATCTACTATTTCATTTGCATCCTTTATTTCATTAACTAACCCTTCGGAAAGAAAATTTCCCATTACAATCACCTATTAACACCCATACCCCATATTTCCCTTTGTTTTTATCTCTTTTTTCTATCACAACATGACCTATTAAATGTTGTAGTTTCTATCATCGTTTACACATACATATGGTATATCTCATTCGACGTTAACACTGTTAATTCCTTCTTTAACTCCAAAAAATATAACTGAAAATATTTACCTGACAGGCCTAAATATTTGTTATTAAGGAATAAATTTGTCATGAAAGAGTTGAATGGCATAGGAATCCGTACAGGATGCGATAAAATCGGTTGTGCTTCTTTCCAAACCTTCCTCATTTATATTATTGTAGTATTTTGAGGGCATTTCCTCAGGGTGATTTATAAAATAAGTATATAAGGATTCCACAATGAATTCAGCTTTCTTTTTCTCCTGTGAACATGCTTTCCCATAGTAAACATTTTTAAACATAAAGCCCCTTAAAATATTCATTGCCTCTGAAATTTTTTCACTTTGATAAATATCAACATCAATTTCTTCTTTAAATTTATCCCTTGTTACGTTTATCATATCAACTACAAATGTATTAATCCTTTCACTATGGCTTCTCCCCAGTCTTTCCGTTACAATGGGCGGCAAATCCTCCATTTTAAAAACACCTGCATTTATGCTATCCTGGACATCATGACATAAATAGGTTATACGATCCACCAGCCTTACCAATTTCCCTTCCAGTGTTTTAGGTTTATCGGGTCCGGTATGGTTTAATATCCCGTCCCTCACCTCAAACGTCAAATTTAACCCTTTTCCGTCACGTTCCAAAACATCTACCACCCTGAGGCTCTGCTCATTATGTTTAAACCTGCCATTTATCTTGTTAAGCACATATTCTCCCACATGGCCGAAACATGTATGCCCAAGATCATGTCCTATGGCTATCGCCTCTGTCAGATCTTCATTTAATTTTAGTGCCCTTGCCACAGTACGAGCAATCTGGTTAACTTCCAGTGTATGGGTCAACCTCGTTCTGAAGAGATAATCATTTACAATAAACACCTGAGTTTTTCCTTTTAAACTTCTAAAGGATTGACAATGAATTATCCTGTCCCTGTCTCTCTGGTATACCGTACGAATATCACATTCCTGCTCAGGGTTTATCCTCCCCTTGGTATTTTTACTGAGTTGGGCAAAAGGGGACAGTACAGATTCCTCCGCTTGTTCTGTAATGTTTCTGATAGATAAATTCATTAGCCCCAGCCTTTCCGTTATATTATAGCTATTTGATATTGTTTCTATTATGCTTTATTAATAATTAAATGCTCTTTTATTATAATACGTTCAAAATTCAAAAAATCCTCTTTTATTGAACATACTTTCTGTCACATAACCTTTGCCAT
>CAZVFS010000086.1:0-6190 GCA_964626575.1 uncultured Alkaliphilus sp.
GATAAAATACCGTCCCAAAGGGAACTTGCCCAACAGTTGAAGGTAAACCCCAACACTGTACAAAGAGCCTACAATGAGATGGAAACTATGGGCATGGTAAAGACCCTGAGGGGACAGGGAACCTTTATCTGTAAAAAACCCGAAATGTTGGAGGAGATTAAGGAAGAGATGGTGGAGGATATTATGGTAAGATTTCTTCATGACATAAAATCTTTGGGATATGAAGATGAAGAGGTAAGGGATTTAATCAATAAATGGCAAATTAAATTGAGGGAGGGAGAAAAGTGATTGAATTCAAGGAGGTAAGCAAATATTTCGGCAGTGTAAAGGCCTTGGATAATATGTCGGTAAATTATACCGGAGGGAAAATAACGGGGCTTTTTGGGCCTAACGGTTCAGGAAAATCCACTGCTTTAAAAACTATAGTTTCCTTAAATAAGGCAGACAGTGGTGAGGTACTTATATTCGGTAAAAAGCCATCCGTAGAAACCAGAGAAGACATATCCTATTTACCGGAGATAGATTATATATACCCATGGATGACAATTCAAAAAGCGGCAGATTTTGTGAAAGGAATTTATGGAGACTGGGACGACGCAAAATATAACGATCTAATAAAATTCCTAGGGCTCGAACCGGAAATGGTTGTCAAGAAAATATCCAGGGGCATGAGAGCCAAGGTAAAATTGTTGCTTTGTTTTTCAAGAAATGCGGAAATTATGTTATTAGATGAACCTCTGTCAGGTATTGACATATTAACCAGGGATAAAATTATTGAAACTATTATCAAGGATTACAGAGTTGGAGAACAGACAATTATTATTTCCACCCATGAAATTCAAGAGGTTGAGGGTCTGGTTGACGATGTGGTCTTTATTAGGGAAGGGAGAGTTATTTTGCAGGGAGAAGCGGAAAAATTGAGGAACGAAAATAAACTATCCCTGGTTGGTTTAATGAAGGAGGTATATAGACAATGAAAATTTCCGGCGGCAAAAAACTGTTTACTCTTTATAAAAAAGACTTAGCGGCATCCAAGTTTGAAACCTTGTTAATTTTAGGCTTTATCATAGTAGGAAATCTGTTTCTGTTTTATAAGTCCAAAACATCTTGGCCATTAGATATGTCCTTGGCACTCAGTACGATATTTGTAGGTTTTGTGCCTTTGTTTACCTTTTTTAGGGCCTTTAGCTTTATTAGGGAAGAATGGAAGGAAAACACGGTTTATTTTATGATGTCATTGCCGACCACGGGGAACACCATTTTTCTTTCTAAACTTTTAGCTCTGTTAACTCAATTTTTTATACTGGGTGCTGTTGCTGTAGCATTTACTGTTGTTTTTATATTAATGCAACTAGAAATTCAACAAATTTGGATGGCCGTCAGGGAAGTTGGTAATATATGGCAAGTGATATGGGAGCTTGGTAAAATAGGTATTATTACGTCTCTATCTTTTGCGATGGTTATAATAACGGCGTTTTTCAGTGCGGTTATAGGAAAATTATTTAAAAAATTTACGGGTTTAATCACCTTTGTTGTGTTTATAGTTACAAACTATGTATCAACCAGGTCGATAGCCGGAGTAATTGAATTAATAAATAGGAGCAGGCTCGATCCTTATATACAAAAAGAAATAATAGCCGAGGGGACTACTGTATTTGTGCAGGTCATACCTGACTTAATTTTTGTGCCTACCATAATTTTAATTGCAGTAGCGTCTGTATTATTGTTTTTAACTACTGCAACTATATATGACAAAAAAGTCGAACTTTAATGCGATAGTACTTTGTTCCCTTGTCACATAAATTTACAATGTGACATTATCACAAGATAATCACAGGGGAAATTAAATATTGTTGACATTTTCAATATAATTTACTATAATAAAGTCAATCAAATAAGAACTCTTATCAAGAGAGGTGGAGGGAAGGGCCCTGCGAAACCTCGGCAGCCTTCAAATATATCGGTTTGAAAAGGTGCCAACTCCTGCTTCAGGTGTAGTCAAACCTGAAGAAAGATGAGAAGGAAAAATGCGGATAAGTAATAATGACCTTTCATCGTAAAATATTAATTTTTGATGGAAGGCTTTTTTTGTATAGAGGGAGAGAGTAAGATGCATATAAGACAACTATTCGATAAAAAAAAGGTGGTTTTTTCCTTTGAAGTGTTTCCGCCTAAACCTACGTCGCCTATAGAAACTATATATAACACGTTAGAAGGGTTACAAGATTTAAATCCGGACTATATCAGTGTTACATATGGTGCGGGGGGCGAAGGAAATAGCAATAGGACTTGTGAAATATCATCATTGATAAAAAACAAATATGGTATAGAGGCTTTGGCCCATTTGACGAGCATAAGCTCTACAAAGGAAGAGACTACAAAAATTTTGGAAGATTTAAAGAAGGAAGGCATAAAGAATATATTAGCTCTCAGGGGAGATATACCGGAAGGGGGATTTTCACCCGGGGATTTCAACAATTCGCAAGAGCTTATAAGGCATATAAAACAGATGGACGGTTTTGGGATAGCGGCAGCCTGTTATCCGGAAGGGCATATTGAAAGCAAAAGCGTAGATCATGACATAGAAGTGTTAAAGTTAAAAGAGGAGGCAGGAGCAGATTATTTAATAACCCAACTCTTCTTCGATAATAATAATTTTTATGATTTTTTAAATAAGGTAGAAGGGAAGAACATAAAACTACCTATACAGGCGGGTATAATGCCCGTAACCAACAAAAAACAGATTCAAAAAATTGTTTCACTCTGTGGTGCTACGCTTCCGCGTAAATTTATAAGGATAATGGACAGATACGAATATGATAAAGACGCCTTAAGGGATGCCGGAATAGCATACGCTTTGGAACAGATAGTGGATCTGATATCCACGGGTGTCAGGGGTGTGCATCTATATACCATGAACAGCCCCTACGTGGCTAAAAATATAACCAGAGGGCTTGTTTCTATATTAAATTCTGTGAATAATAATTGAACATTAAACAAGGGTCGTGTGATATATGAATAAATTTCCTATAGATAAAAATGAGGTTTTAAGATATTTGGGATATAGAAATCAAAATTTAGATAAGATTACCGATGACTTAATTGATGAATGCATGGAAGAGATGAGAGGTTTAATCAAGGAAAAACATATATATAGATTTTTTGATATTTACGAGGAAAATGAAAAGGTGCGTTTAAGCGAAACTAACTTGATATTAACAGGAAACGATATAAAAAATCATTTAGAGGAAAGTGAAAATTGTATTTTAATGGCGGTAACTTTAGGAAGCGATGTAGACTCTAAAATACGATATTATGAGAGAAAGAGTATCACAAAAGCGCTGATATTGGATGCTTGCGCTACCACAGCGGTGGAGGAGATTTGCGATGAGATATGCGAAGATCTGGAAGGGGTAGCCAACAAGCAAAATAAAACATTAACATCGAGATACAGTCCCGGTTACGGGGATCTGTCCATAGATATACAAAAAGATTTTCTGTCTGTGTTGGGAGCGGAAAAAGCAATAGGCCTTACCGCTAATTCTCACAGCATCCTAATACCGAGAAAATCAGTCACGGCCATAGTAGGGGTTATGGATATTAAAAATAAACGAGATCGTGAGGGCGACCTGCGGCCGTCCGACGGGGATACGAAAAACATATCGTCTCTTGAAGATAATACCTGTCTAAGTTGCGAAAATTATTCAACCTGTATGTATAGAAGAGAGGGTGGTAGATGTGGGAGTTATAGAAAAGCTCAAAAATAGAATTTTATTATTTGACGGTGCTATGGGCACGGCGCTTCAAAGTAGGGGTTTAAAATTAGGTGAGTTGCCTGATGTTGCAAATATCAATTCCCCCGAAATGGTAATCGATATACATGAAGGTTATGTAAATTGTGGCGTAGATGTTATCACCACTAATGCATTCGGTGCCAACGAAACCAAACTCAAAAGCAGTGGCTTTACTGTAGAAGAAATTGTAGATGCGGCGGTGCAGAACGCAAAAAAGGCAATTAAGGACAAGGACGTATATGTGGCCTTGGGCATAGGTCCGATAGGGGAATTGTTGGAACCTATGGGCACGTTAAGTTTTGAAGATGCCTATAATATTTTTAAAAGACAAGTCGTACAAGGTGTGAAGAGCGGAGCAGATTTAATATTGATAGAAACCATGATAGATTTGTACGAGGCAAAGGCGGCAGTGCTGGCGGCCAAGGAAAATTCGACGCTGCCCGTATTTTGTACTATGAGTTTTGAGAAAGATGGAAGGACTTTTACAGGTTGTAATGTCACGTCTATGGTGATGGTACTCGAGGGTTTAGGAGTAGATGCTCTCGGTGTTAACTGTTCTCTGGGGCCCAAGGAACTGGCCCCCATAGTGGATGAAATACTGGGCATAGCTACGATTCCTGTTATGGTTCAGGCAAATGCAGGTTTACCCAGTATAGTTGACGGCGAAACCGTCTTTAATATATCACCTGAAGAGTTCTCATACTATAAAAAAATGTTTGTAGAAAATGGGGTCAGAATAGTAGGCGGCTGCTGCGGCACTACGGATAAACATATAAAACATCTGGTAGATACGGTGAGCAATATAAAAATACAACCTGGGCAAAATAAAGCCCTGAGCGGTGTATGCACTCCGACCAAAGCAGTAATCATAGACAAGGTTAAGGTGATAGGCGAGAGGATTAATCCCACAGGCAAAAAACGATTTAAAGAAGCATTGGTAAAGGGAGATATAGACTATATTCTAAAAGAAGCCATAGACCAAGTTGATGCAGGTGCTCATATTTTAGATGTCAATGTGGGGCTCCCTGAGATAGATGAGGCAAAAACCATAGTCAAGGTAATTAAAGAGGTACAATCTATATTGGATGTGCCGCTTCAAATAGATTCTACGGATCCTGAGGTTATCGAACAGGGTTTAAGGATCTATAACGGAAAGGCTATAGTCAATTCGGTAAACGGGGAAGATAGCATTTTGGAAAGTATTTTGCCCATAGTAAAAAAATACGGTGCTTCCGTTGTAGGGCTAACCCTGGACGAAAAGGGCATACCTTCAAAAGCGGAGGACAGGTTTAAAATAGCGGAAAAGATAGTGAAAAAAGCCGGACAATACGGTATAGGCGAAGAGGATATTTATATAGATTGTTTGACATTGACGGCCGCTGCACAACAAGAAGAGGTAAAGGAAACTGTAAAGGCCCTTTCTATGGTAAAGGAAAAGTTGGGCGTAAAAACCGTACTTGGGGTATCAAATGTATCTTTCGGTCTTCCCAACAGGGATCTTATAAACAGAACATTTTTGGCTGCAAGTCTATTTGCAGGTCTGGACCTGCCCATAATAAATCCCATGGATAAGGAAATGATGGACACCATATCGGCATCCGGGGTTTTGTGGAACGAGGACAAAGGGGCGGCGGAATACTTAAAATACAATGAAAATGTATCTACCGAGCAGGTTGTTGTAAAAGATAGTAAGGACAAGCGGGAAGACGATCTGTTTGAAATAATAATAAAGGGCATAAAGGAAAAGGCCAAAACAGCTACTACAAAATTGTTGGAAGATATGGAGCCTCTGAGCATAGTCGATGAATATATAGTGCCCGCGTTGGATCTGGTTGGCGAAAGATATGAAAAGGGGGAAACCTTCTTGCCGCAATTGATACAGTCTGCGGAAACAGTCAAAAATGTGTTTGAAATTATAAAGGAAAGATTGAGCAAGGAAGGAAGCGCCCAAATTTCAAATGGCAAAGTTATATTGGCTACGGTAAAGGGCGATATTCATGATATAGGCAAAAATGTAGTGAAGGTCCTGCTTGAAAATTATAATTATGATGTTATAGATTTGGGCAGGGATGTAGCAAAAGAAAAGGTCATAGAAGCGGCTGTTGAAAATGATGTCAAGCTTATAGGGCTCAGTGCTTTGATGACTACCACCGTGAAAAATATGGCCGAAACAATAGAAGCCTTAAAAGAACTCGACAAGGATTATGTAGTCATGGTCGGCGGTGCAGTTTTAAATCAGGATTACGCCGATATGATAAATGCGGATTATTATGCCAGGGATGCAAAAGGGGCCGTGACAATAGCGAAAAAGGTGCTGGGGTAGGATCCTTATGGGACACATGGGGACAGTCCTTTTGTGTTGTTGGGAAGACACAACACAAGAAGAACCGTCCCCG
>CAZVFS010000087.1:0-6175 GCA_964626575.1 uncultured Alkaliphilus sp.
AATGCGCGCTTTTTTTATTTAAAAAACACTTGCAAAAATTATTTTTTTGGTGTATAATATATGGTGTTATATGGTGCTATTGGAGGCGATTTTATGGCTTATTTCCTTAAAAAATCAAAACTCAAAAAGGGAGTTTATCTTCAAATTTACGAGTCTTTTTATCACCCCGAAAAAAAAGAAACCGCTCATAAATCCCATATGGCTCTTGGCTATGTGCAAGACCTTATCGACTCAGGTATTCCTGACCCCATTGCTTATTATTCCGAAGTCGTTGACCAAATGAACATTGAGGCAAAGCGTATCAAAGAAGAAAACAAGGTTAAACAGATAGGCGAATCCCCCGAAACCTACATTGGCTATTTTCTTTTAAAAAGCATTTATGACAGCTTGCACGTCTCCAATTACCTGGATTTAATGCAGTCTGTCAAGGGCTTTCGCTTTAGGCTTTCTGAATTAATGGAAGCTCTCACATATAGCAGGGCAGTTGACCCATGTTCCAAGAATAAAACCTGTCATGACGTCCTTCCTAAGCTGTATGAGTCCTATGGTCTCTCCTATAACCAGATTCTTGACGGTGTTGAATATATGGGCAATGAATATGAAAAGATTATCGAGATATTCAACCATCAGGTCAACATCAAATATCCTTTAGATACATCTACTACACATTTTGACTGCACAAACTTCTATTTCGAGATTGATAAAGAAGATGAATTCAGGAAAAAGGGACCTTCCAAAGAAAACAGGCATGATCCCATTATTGGGCTTGGGCTGTTACTGGACGCAAATCAGATTCCTATCGGTATGAAGCTTTATCCCGGCAATGAAAGTGAGAAGCCTGTCATCCGTGATATCATAAAAGAACTAAAGGAGCATAATCAGATATCCGGAAAAACAGTACGGGTCGCGGACAAAGGCATAAATTGCGCTGAAAATATAATTGATGCCCTAAAAAACAATGACGGCTATCTGTTTTCAAAATCGGTGAAACAACTACCTGAGACTGAAAAAACCTGGGTCCTCTTAAAGGACGGCTATAAAAAGGTCACTGACAGCAATGGCACACTTCTGTATCTGATTAAGGAATGCATTGATGAATTCCCTTATACCTACACGGACGAAAATGGCAAGAAACATACCGTAAGACTAAAAGAAAAAAGAGTCGCCACATACAATCCCAAGCTATCAGAGAAAAAGAAGTATGAGATAAAAAAGATGGTTGAAAAAGCCAAAATGTTAAAAGCCTGTCAGGCTAAAAAGAGTGAATTCGGCGAATGTAGCAAATATGTTACTTTTGGCTGCGCCGACAAGAAAGGAAATGCCATAGATGGCAAGGTAAAAGTTGAGATTAATAGGGATGCCATTCTTAAGGATTTAAAGTTGGCCGGCTATAACCTCCTTGTCACATCAGAAATTAAAATGAAGGCAGATGACATATACAGCACCTATCATAACCTATGGAGGATTGAGGAGTCATTCAAAGTGATGAAAAGCTACCTTGACGCACGCCCTGTCTTTTTACAGAAGACAGCATCAATCCATGGGCATTTCCTGATTTGTTATCTTGCCGTACTTCTCATCAGGCTTCTACAGTTCAAAGTGCTGAAAAACAAATACTGCACGGAAAAAATTATTGATTTCATCCGGAAATTCCGAATTGTAAAATTAGAACATAATAAATATGTGAATATCACGTCTTCTTCTAAATTTATAAAAAGCCTGGCTGATGAGTTGAAACTACCAATTACCAATTACTTTCTTAATGAGTCACAAATAAAAAAGATGCTAAACTACAAATTTTGAGTTTTAGCACCATTTTTCCCTATTTTATTCCTAAAGTCAGGTTGCATTCAACAATCACAATTCGAGATATATGCGTTAATAATTGATTTCGGGTATTTCGGGTATTTGATATTATATATCTGATATTCATTGCATTCAACAATCACAATTCGTGATATATGCGTTAATAATTGATTTTTTTATAATATACAAAGATTTGATTACATAATATTAAGAAAACTCACACGGATGTCCCGTCTTAATATTTTAACAACTATCATTAAATATTACATCAAAGGCTGGAATACCTGATAATGTTGCTAAAAGCTATAAGATTATACATTGAATTAAATATCTAAAGCTCCTATAATGATTTTATATGGTGCATATGATTTGAGATATGCATATTAATTAAAGGAGGAGAAATATTATGAAAAAAGCAGAAAAAGTTCTTTGTATTATGCTTTGTTTGCTATTTATTACAAGTATCACAGTTGCTTGTAGCGCAGGCAGGGAAGGTGCTGACACAACAACAGGCGAAACAACCACTAAAACAACCGCTACTGAAACAACAGCTTTTGACATTACAGCTGAACCTGTTACATTGACATTCCCAATACTTAACACAACCGGGTCATTTGAGACTCATTCGCTGGTACTTATAGGCAATATTTATATGGATAAATACCCAAATATCACATTTGATTTTATTGACGTCCCTGTTCAAGGATACAGGGATAAAATTGCAGTCATGATGGCCAGCGGTGATAAATGCGATCTTATTATGGCGCAGGATTTGGCACAGTATTTAATTTTAATAGATAACGGAAATATCGATGATCTGGGTCCCTACATCCAGAGGGATAATCTTGATATGGATGTTCTATATCAGGGTGTACAAGAGCATTGGAAATATGAAAACAAATATTACAGCTTGCCTTATACTATGAGTTTATGGCATATATTTTATAATAAAGATATGTTCGATGAAGCAGGTGTTGAATATCCCAAAAATGGCATGACATGGGAAGAATATGGTGAGATATGCAAAAAAATGACGTCAGGAGAAGGTGCTGATAAAGTCTATGGTGGCTTTATAAAAGATACAATACCGCTTTCTAATATAGCAGTATCAAGCAATCAACATACACTTGTCGATATGGATGATTACAAGTGGATGGAGTATGCATTCAATTTTGTCCTTGATCTTCAGAAAAATGGATACATCATGGACCATGGGGCGATGTTTACCAATAACATTTCTCATCTCAGCGCTTTTGCAAACAAAAAAATTGCAACCTTCTATCAGGGCTCATGGAACTTTAGTGTATTGCCGAGATATACCGAGGCTGGTTCTATTGATTTTGAATGGGGTGTCGTACAGGGACCTTACCTTGAGGACGGTGGAGCACCTGGCGATGCTGTTGCCGCAATAAATCCTCTATGTATGAATTCAAAGGGCGAGAATAAAGAAGTTGTATGGGATTTTATCAAGTATGTATGTGCAAGTGATGAAGGTGCTGGATACATGAGCAGTTTTGGTCTCCTTCCTGTTAGTGGTGATAAAAATAAATTTAAAGGACTGCTGACTTTGCATAACTTCCCGGAAGAAGGTCTGGACGCAATGGAATTCTCCAGATTTAGTCTTGAAATACCAATGCATCCCCTTATGAATAAAATTAAGGAATTATACGTAGAAACACACAGTTTGATAATGACCGGTAGCATTAGTGTTGAAGAGGGAGTTGCTGATTTAGCAGAGAGGGTTGCTAACTTGAAATAGGTGGGAAATTAGATTTAATAACCAAACATGAGGTTAACTGGTTAACTTCCTGAAATAACGCTTTAACGATGGAGGAGAAAGGGGGATTATCCACCCCTTTCTCCATCAGTTAACAAAATAATAACGTATGGTAAATAAATACTTCAAGTAATTAATAACTCAATACTTATATTACTACTCTAGGATTTAGGGGGGAAGAAGTTTGATTTTTAAGCCTTTGAAAAAGAGATTCAAGATTACTAAAAATGTTAAAAACAATTTGATTGCATATTCCTTCGTGTTTCCGAATTTTATCTTATTTTTTGTTTTGGTAATGTTGCCGATGGTATCCTCAGTCGCTATGTCATTTTTTGATTGGAGAGGCGGTATAGTAAGAGGTTTTGTCGGATTTGATCATTATAAAGAAATGTTTTCGAACAGAACTTTTTTGATATCTTTAAAGAATACCCTTTATTTTGTGGTAGGTCTCGTACCGATTACAATGGTTGCCTCTTTGGGTTTGGCAATAGTCCTCAACCGACGTCTTTGGGGACTTGGCTTTTTTAGGGCGCTTTATTTCTTCCCATATATTACTCCGGTTGTTGCATTAGCGGTGGTATGGAACATGTTATTTAACCCGGATATAGGTTTGGTAAACCCGACAATAAGCTCATTGTTGGGTATCCCTCTAAATCTATTGCCACGTTGGACATTATCTACAACTTGGTCATTGCCAACTGTTATTCTTGCGGAGGCATTCAGGTCCACAGGTTATTATATGGTTATTTATCTTGCCGGATTACAGAATATACCAAATGAGTTATACGAGGCAGCAAAAGTTGATGGTGCAAAAGGTTGGAAAATATTTCGCTATATAACGCTTCCGTCACTTGCGCCGGTATCCTTCTTTGTTTTAACGATGCTTACTGTTCGTGCTTTCCGTTCATTTGAGCTTGTTTATGTTATGACAGGCGGAGGTCCGGGTTTATCTTCCTCTGTACTTGCTGTTCACATCTATACATCGGCATTTGTAAACAGCTACTTTGGATATGCCAGCGCAGTATCTGTGATCCTATTATTGATTGTTCTAATTATCACGCGTTTACAATCGCGTTTACAATTATTGTTTACTGGCGGCGATGACAGCATATAAGTAAAGACAAAGCATTATAAAGAATACGGAGGGATTTTATTGAAACAGCAAAAGAAAGAATTGCTAATTAATATGGTAGTTATGCTAGTTCTGATTATGATTGGTGTTATCGTCCTTATACCTTTTTTTTGGATGTTGGTTTCCTCACTCAAGAGTCCATTAGACGTATTTTCATATCCAATGAAATGGATCCCTGATAAGTGGCTATTTAGCAATTACCCAAAGCTGTTCGAGATGATTGATTTTTCAAGATATATTCTGAACACTTTAAAAGTAGCGATATCTGCAACAATTGTTTTATTATTTACAAGTTCATTTGCAGCATATGCATTTTCCAAAATGACTTTCAAAGGCCGGAAAACACTGTTCATGTTTTATTTAACAACAATTACAATACCATGGCAGGCGTATGTAGTGCCACAGTTTATAATCATGAAGCACCTAAAATTGTATAATACACATTTGGGTTTAATTATCCTGATGTGTTCTGCTATTTCTGCGTTTAGTATTTTTATGATAAAACAATTTTATACCGCGGTTCCGAATGAATTATGTGAAGCATCACGCATTGATGGATTGAATGATTATGGTATATATGCACGTATAATGTTACCGCTTTCCAAGCCTGTTATCTCCACATTGACTATTTTTAGCTTTGTTGTTTGTTGGAATGATTACATGGGCTCATTGATTTACATAACTGACAGTGAGAAGAGATTAATTCAACTTGCGTTGAAGCAATTTATTGCTGTCTATAATCAAGATTATTCTTTGGTTATGGCTGGCTGTGTCATATCGCTGATTCCAATTGTTATTTTATTTATATTCTTGCAGCGTAATCTAATTGCTGGAGTTGCAACAACAGGATTAAAAGGTTAAATTCCTTTTAATACTACTAAATGAAAGAAGGGAAATGTAAAATGAAGCTTTATAAAAAATTTAGTGAATCAAAAGGTTATCAAGGAATAGATCATATTGGTTATGGTTTATTGAATGCATCAAACGGATGTTGTGAAGGAAGCTCTACAGGTATTAGTATTTTCTTTTGCGAGGAATATTCTGAGCCAAAAGCGCATGACTATCAGGAAGGTTTTTATGTAGTAGAAGGTACTGGTTGGGCCAAAGTTGGTGATAGTGAATTTCGTATTGAGCCGGATATGTCATATCTGGCACCGAAAGGAGTATATCATTGTGTTAAAAAGGATAAAAATTCCTGCGATATCAAACTATTTTGGTTTCATTGCAAAGCTTAAACCTTTGTAGCAGAAAAATTATTTTTAAGCATTATAGTGTCACTTTAAATAAATATTGAATAAAAACCACCTTTTCCTGAACTGTTTTTCATGAAATAATAATTTTCATAATAGTATTTCATGAAAAACATTTTGTGCAAATGTTTTAAAATGTTTTATCAGCTCTGAAGAGGTAAGCGTCAAATAATCCCGCACATGAAATGATACAATTATTAAAAACTAGTT
>CAZVFS010000088.1:0-6131 GCA_964626575.1 uncultured Alkaliphilus sp.
CATAATTAGACAATCACGCAGCATCTAATCTATATGATATGCAATTTAGTCCCGCAATGTTTTATGTTTTTCGAGATAAATTTTATATTTCCAACAAATAATACATATTTCCCAGGAAATATAGCAGGATTTTATGTAGAAATGTAGAATCATCACATAAAGTGTTGTTATAGGGGGAAACTCAGATGGTTCAGATGTGGATTGATATCACCTTTTTAGGCATGGTTCTTGTACCGATATTTGTTTTGTTTGCGGCTCTATATCAAAATTTGCTGGAAATACCGAGGGCAGAGCAAAAAGTTAGACAGGAAAGAGCCAAAGCACAATTTTATTATACAGAGCCGGAGGAGATACTACCGGTGAAATTGAGAGTTATAAAATAATCCGGTTCTTTAAACAACGGATGAGTTATTTTTGTTTTGAACAATGTACATGAATCCTGAATAACATGATAAATATAGGGCAAAATTGGAGGTAAAATAATTTATTTTAAGGTTGGTGGGCATTATGGATGAAAAACTAAAATGCCATATCTGTAACAATATGGATAATAGGGGAATTATTTTACTGGATAAATACATATGCAGGGAATGTGAGATGGATTTGGCAGGAACCTCGGTTTTTGAATTCAAATATGAAAAATTTAGAAAAGAAATTAAAGATATTTGGAAAAATGTTAATAAAAACATGATGGTAGAAGCATATAAATGTAATTAGCAATGGGATTTCTTTTAAGAAATCCCATTGCTAATGTTTAAAATTGAGATAATAAGAGTGCTGATTTATTTGCAGCTAATAGTTTCTAAAGTTTTTTCCATGTTGCCCTTGAATATTTTTTCCTTTTCGCGTTTTATTTGTTCTATAGGGATAGAAAGCATTTGCGAGATCTCCATATCAGTTTTTTTATTATTATAGACTAATAAAAAATCCTTTAAGCTAGTAGCTTTATTTTCTCTCATTGGCTAACACCATCCTATTTTATGAACTTTTTTATTAATATAAAGTAGAAAAATTTTTATATTGTCCTGCAGACGCCTATTAGGCAAAAATAAGCTGCAATAATAGTATTGCTATAAAATGAATATTTTATACATAAAAATAAAAAATTATTTTATAAGGTGATTAAAGATGAATAATACTCCAATCATAGACAAGCTGTTGCAATTAAATAAGCAAAATATGGTATCTTTCCATATGCCGGGACACAAAAATGGTAAAATATACGATAAAATTTTGTATAAAAATTTTAAAGATATTTTATACAGGCTGGATACTACCGAAATTACAGGCACAGATAACCTGCATAATGCAAAAGAGATAATAAAGGAAAGCCAACAAAAAGCAAGCAGGGTTTTTAAAAGTGAAGAGACATTTTTTTTAATAAACGGCAGTACCTCGGGTATATACAGTATGATAATGGCAGCTACGTCACCTGGGGACAAGATACTCATAGACAGAAATTGTCATCAGGCGGTAATAAATGCTTGTATATTGGGGGATTTGATGCCTATATATGTGTACCCGAACATGGATGAAAAACGGGGAATAACCATGGGGGTATCGCCGGACGATATTGAGACACAGTTAATAAAACATAATGATATCAAGGCAGTAGTACTCACCTATCCGACTTATTATGGTATTGTATGTAATTTAAAAAAAATTGAGAAAATAGTGCATAAATATGATAAAATGTTGTTGATAGATGAGGCGCATGGTGCACATCTGGGATTAAGTAAGGATTTACCATTGCCTGCACTGGGTTGTGGTGCCGATGCGGCAGTGCAGAGTACCCATAAAACGTTACCCTCATTTACACAGAGTTCTATGCTCCATATACAGGGGAACAGGATAGACAGGGACAGGCTAAGGTTCATGCTTAGGATACATCAAAGCAGCAGCCCATCCTATTTGCTATTATCTTCTTTAGATTTCACGGTTATGGTTTATGAAACAGAAGGAAAATGCCTGATGGGAGATTTGCTTAAGAATATCAGGGATTTTAGACAAAAAATTAAGGAGATAAGCAAGATAGACATAATGGGGGACGATATAACGGAAAATAAGGGATACAAATTTATAGATATTACGCGTATGTGGATCAGGATTAAAAATATTACCGGGTATGAATTAGAACGGAGATTGAGGGAAAATTTTAATATACAAATGGAATTATCCAATAAGTATGGGGTGCTAGGGGTGGCATCAATTGCTAATACAAAATATGATTTTGACAAATTGTTAAATGCCCTTAACGAAATATCCGGGGATGTAGAGGCAGACAAAACCGAACAATTGCAAAATTCTACGTTCAGGGGCAACCTAGTGTTTAAAAATATAGAACAGGTTTTTACTCCGAGGGAGGCTTTATATAAAAGCAGGAAGAGGATGCTGTTTGAAAAGAGTCAGGGTTGTGTCAGCGGAGAATATATAATACCATATCCACCGGGTATTCCGTTAGTCGTACCCGGGGAAAAAATTAACGACGAAATCATACAACAGGTTATGTCTATAATTGACGGCAGCGGGGAAATTCTAGGCCCAAGCGACAGTACCTGTAGGTGGATTGAGGTAGTGATATAAAACAAGGGGGAATTGCATGCATAAAGGAATATTTATTACTATAGAAGGTTTGGACGGCTCCGGAAAAACCACGCAAGTCTCCCATATCAAAAGCTTTTTGGAGAAAAAGGGTTATGAGGTATTATTGACGAGGGAACCTGGGGGTACAGAGATAGGGGAAAAAATCAGGCAAATACTGTTGGATAAAGACCATAAGGAAATGTCAGCCACTACGGAGGCGCTGTTATATGCCGCATCAAGGGCGCAACATGTAGATCAAGTTATTGTTCCCGCCCTTAAAGAGGGGAAAGCTGTATTATGTGATAGATTTGTAGATTCGAGCATAGCATATCAGGGAAGGGGAAGGGAACTGGGCCCGGGGGCTGTGACAGGCATCAACAAGTTTGCCACACACGGGTTAGACCCGGATATCACCATATTGTTAGATATAGATCCGGAAGTAGGTTTAAACAGAGTCAAGGCTACAAAGAAGGCAGATAGATTAGAACAGGAAAAGTTAGATTTTCACAGGAAAGTTCGTGAGGGTTACAAAGTTCTTGCCGAAACGTATCCGGATCGAATTAAGGTTATAGATGCAAGCAAAACCATTGAAGAAATAAGCAAGGAGATAGAGAAAAAATTAAGTTCTATTGTTGGAAAGGGGTAACTTTATGAAATTAATTATTGCTATTATACATGATGATGATGTACGTAACCTTGTGGACGATTTGACCAAGGAAGAATTCAGGGTTACTAAATTAGCTACTACAGGGGGATTTTTAAAGGCGGGAAACACGACCTTATTGGCCGGAGTTGAGGACGACCAGGTAGATAGGGCTATCGAAATTATTAAAAACAATTGCGAAACGAGAAGCCAGACTGTTACCTCACCAACACCGATGGCGGGTACGGCGGGGGTTTTTATTCCCTATCCTATTGAGGTTAAGGTGGGCGGCGCAACAGTATTTGTTTTAGATATAGAAAAATATATGAAGTTGTGATAGAAAATGAATAAGGGAACAGTTTTTGAAGGAATTGTTGGGCAGGGCCAGGTTTTAGAAAAGTTAAGAAGGGATTTGGAAGGTAATCAAATAATCCATGCATATTTATTTGAGGGAGAAAAAGGGCTTGGGAAAAAGAGCATAGCGTTGAAACTGGCCTCTGCTTTGGTTTGCCCTAATAATGGGCAACGACCCTGTGGCAAATGTAACAGCTGCATAAAGGCAGGCAGTGGAAACCATCCCGACATCAAAATAATCGAAAACGACGGTATCATAAGTATTGATGAAATACGTGGACTTATAAATGAAATGCAATTAAAACCCTATGAAAGCAAACGCAAGGTATGTATCATATGTGATGCGGACAAAATGAACATGCAGTCCCAGAACGCCCTGCTGAAGACTTTGGAGGAACCGCCCTCATATTCTACACTGATTTTGTTAACTGTAAATAGAAACAGTTTGTTTCCTACCATTGTTTCCAGGTGCCAGGTAATAAAACTACGCCCTGCGGATTTGAAAACTATAGAACATTATCTGGTTAAAAATAAGGGGGTTGAAAAAGAACAGGCACATATGTTAGCAGTTTTTTCAAGGGGTGTTGTAGGACGTGCAGTCGAATTATTAGATAATCCCGACTTTTATTATAGAAGGGAAGAGGTCATCAAGATATGCAATAGATTGCTTACTTCGGATTTCCTTGGCATATTAGAACAAATTAAATTCTTTGAAGAACAGAGCTTGCATATAGAGGAAATTCTGGATCTTATGATTGGTTGGTACAGGGATCTGTTTATATATAATGAAACAAAAAATATGAAATTTATAACGAACATAGACAGGGAAGAGAATATAGACCTTCAGGCGGCAAAAATGGATATAACAAAAATTAGAGATATCATTTTTATAATAGAAAGAGCAAAAAACAATTTAAAGAGCAACGTTCAATTTCATTTAAATATAGAGGTAATGCTTTTAAACATTCAGGAGGTTTTATTATAATGGTAACAGTGGTAGGAGTGAGATTTAAAAAGGCGGGGAAGATATATTACTTTGACCCGGTTGATATAGATGTAAAAAAAGATGATTTTGTTGTTGTAGAAACTGCCAGAGGCATAGAATTCGGGCAGGTTGTGGTCGGGCCGAAACAGGTCCCGGAAGAAGATATAGTTAATCCGTTAAAACCTGTTATTCGTGTTGCAACGGAAGAGGACAAAAAGCAGCATACGGAGAACAAAATGAAGGAAAGAGAAACACTCGAAATTTGTATGGAGAAGATCAAAAATCATAATTTAGATATGAATTTGGTTGATGTAGAATATACCTTTGATAATAATAAAGTTATATTTTATTTTACTGCTGACGGAAGAGTGGATTTTAGGGAATTGGTAAAAGATTTGGCATCTGTTTTTAAAACAAGAATAGAGTTGAGACAGATAGGCGTGAGAGATGAAGCAAAGATGCTTGGGGGGGTCGGGCCCTGCGGAAGATCTTTGTGCTGTGCTACCTGGCTTGGTGATTTTGAACCGGTTTCAATTAAAATGGCAAAAGATCAGGACTTGTCATTAAACCCGGCCAAAATTTCCGGTATTTGTGGCAGGTTATTTTGTTGTTTAAAATATGAGCATGATATATATGCACAGATATTGCAAAAAATACCTAACATAGGTTCTACAGTTTTGACTCCTGATGGTGGAGGTGTTGTAGTTGGGATTAATGTGTTATTGGGGCTCGTAAAAGTGAAGATTAGAAATTTGGACGATAATGACGAAGAGATACAGACATATTCACTACATGACGTTACCAAGATTAAAGAAATTGAGGCGGAAAACGAACAGGGGCTGTCGGATGAATTGGAACTTGAATTAAAAAAGCTGGACGAGATTTAATAATCAGTGGGTATATAACAACAAATAAAAGGGAAAGCTAGGAAAGGCCTATGATGGTCATACCTGTGTATTATATAAACCGGGCTTGAGCTTGAAAATGTCATGGCTTGCGCGGAGGCCGATTTTCCGGCAGGGAATGTTTGATCAAAGCAAAAAACATATGAAAGCTAGGAGTATATTGCAGTTTACTCTTGATTTTTAAAGCCCGGTATGATACTTTAATTATATAGTAAGATATGTCTTTATAGCATAATTATACTGAATATGTCTGGGGTTGTAGATATTCGGAAAGTTTATACAAAATAAATATATTAAGGGTTGAAAATTTTTTTCTAAAGATGTATTATTAATATAAATATACTGGTGATAATATATTCGTTACTAATATCCTATATTAGGAATATAATGGGACAATTTTGAATACATATATTCGGATTGAAATTTCGGGGGTCAAGATATAATTGGGTATTGAGAATAATTTTGTATGGAAGTGTTTTTCCATACTATTTAAAATAAGCGTCAAATTTTTAAATGTATGAAACTAATATAAAAAGAGGAGGAGATATTTATGGGTAATCTGCTAAGATCAGCACTATTTGAAGTATACGAAAGATACGGCGGCAAGGTAGTGGATTTTGCAGGGTGGGAAATGCCGGTAGAGTATGAAGGATTGGTACCC
>CAZVFS010000089.1:0-6069 GCA_964626575.1 uncultured Alkaliphilus sp.
GCACAGCAATTAAACATGGATGTTATATCCAACAACTTGGCCAACGTTAACACAACATCCTATAAAAAACAAAAAGTAGAATTTAAGGACCTATTATATGAAAATTTGAAAACAACCAATTTAATTGATGGCGAAGGCGCGCCTGTCAATTTACAGGTAGGCCATGGTGTTATGCCGGTAGCCACCACCAGAATGTTTACCATGGGCAATCTGGAAAGGACAGACAATCCATTTGATATGGCCATAAACGGAGAAGGTTTTTTCGTTATAGAAGGTCCGGACGGCAACCTTTATTACACCAGGGACGGTAATTTTAAATTGAGCGTAGAATTTGATGAAATGCGTCTGGTAACATCAGATGGATATACGGTATTATCGGATTCCGAAGATGCTATATATTTTGACGAAGGTATGAAAGACATTACGGTAGGTGAAAACGGGCTTGTCACCGCCAGGACCGAAGATGGGGAGATTGAAGAAATTGATATAATTGCTCTCGTTAAATTTATTAACCCCGAAGGGTTAGAAGCGATAGGTAAAAACCTGTATATAGAGACAACAGCCTCAGGAGAGCCGACCTTTATGGAGGATGAAGAAAGAACTAGCGACATTATACAGTATTATCTGGAAACTTCTAATGTACAAATAGTGGATGAAATGGTAAAATTGATAGTATCCCAACGGGCTTATGAAATCAATTCCAAAGCTATACAAACAGCAGATGAGATGTTGGGTATGGCGAACAATCTACGAAGATAAACACCCCCAGCTTTTTTGTTATTTTTGTTATTTTTATGTAACAACTAGCCAAAAATGCTGAATAATGTTAAAATAGATTAATGTCATATAAAAGTTCATATAAAAATCGTGTTAAACATAGCCTGTTATAATGCGGAAAAGACAGAGAGAAGGTGGGCAGAGGAATGGAACAAACGGACCAGGAAATAGAACTGGATCTGAGAGAAATGATATACATAATCCGAAGACGGTTATGGTTTATCATACTCGTAACAATATTGGCAATCGGTTCCAGCGGAGTAATAAGCTTTTTTGTTTTGGAGCCGACATATAAAGCATCTACTACCATAATGGTTGGGAAACCTGCCAACTATATAGAAGGTAACCAACTGCAAATACAGGATTTAAATTTAAACCAGCGATTAGCAAGGACATATGGGGAGATTGTAAAAAGCAGGAGAGTGTCGGAAGATGTTATTTCACAATTGAAATTAAACCTTACCCCACAACAACTGAAGAACAAAACCTCCGTGGACCTGGTAAAAGATACGGAATTTATTACGATAAGCGTAACAAATACCGATCCGGAACTGGCGGCCATCATGGCCAATAAGATAGCAGAGGTCTTTAGAGACAGAGTAATGGATATTATGAAGGTGGACAATGTACAAGTACTCGATGATGCAATAGTTCCGACTTCACATATAAAACCCAGACCCGGGCTTAATATGGCAATCGCAGGTGTACTCGGTATGATGGTGAGCATCTTCGTTGTATTTTTGTTAGAGTACCTAGACAGTACAATTAAAACCCCGGGGGATATAGAAAAATATTTAGGCTTGAATGTTATAGGAACCATTCCAGTGATGCAAGACAGCTAACAAGGAGGAAATAAGGTGGGCAAATATAATTTGGTTGTACATACAGATCCAAAATCGCCTGTATCGGAAGCCTATAGAACACTCCGCACAAATATTCAATTTTTAAGCTTGGACAACCCGATAAAGACTATTATAGTTACCAGTGCCGGGCCCGGCGAAGGCAAAACCACTACTGTTATAAATCTGGCAATCGCCATAGCGCAGTCCGGGTCAAAAGTGCTTTTAATAGATGGGGATTTAAGAAAACCTGCACTTCATAGAATTTTTTCAATACCTAACGACCCGGGTTTAACCTACGTTTTGGTAGGCGGATTGGATTATAAGAGTGGGGTTTCCTGTACATATATAGAAGGGCTTGAAATCTTGCCTGCGGGGATTATTCCACCAAACCCGTCGGAATTGTTGGCGTCCAATAAAATGAAACAACTTCTAAACGAGGTGAGCAAGGATTATGATTTTGTGCTCATAGACACTTCACCTGCCGCGGTAGTAACCGATGCCTGTATTTTATCCACAATGGTTGACGGTACCATATTAGTATGTGCATCAGGCCAGGTACCTATAGACGGGGCTAAGAGAGCAAAGGAATTGTTGGAGAATGTAAATGCAAATATTATCGGTGTCATTTTGAATAAAATTCCAATAAATCAAAAAGGCTATTCGCAATACTATTATTACCAATATTATGAAGAGCCTATTCCAAAACAGGGTAAAAAGAGGTTGAAGGCGCATGGTTGATTTACACAATCATATTTTGCCGGGTATTGACGATGGTGCTAAAAACATGGAAGAGACTCTGAGGATGGGCGAGATAGCGGAAGCGGAGGGCTTTAGTAAAATAATTGCGACACCTCATTGTATAGAAGGAGAATTCACGTTAAAGAGGGAACAATTTTTAAGTGTTATAAATAGAGTTAACGAGTATTTTATAGAAAATGCGGTTAACATAGAGGTTCTGCCTGGTTCAGAGGTTTATATTTCGCCGGATTTACCCTCTAAACTCAAAAAGGGAGAAATTTTTACATTGAATGATACCCCCTATATTTTGGTAGAATTTCCTATGGGCAGTGTTCCGATATACACGGAGGATATTCTCTATGAAATGAGGTTACTGGGGTACAAACCCGTGATAGCGCATCCGGAACGTTATATAAGAGTAATGGAAGATCCTAACTATTTGAAGGATTTAATCGAACAGGGCAATTATGTTCAAATAAACAGTTTGAGTGTAACTAAGGTGTTGGGAGAGAAAACAAAAAAAACAGCGGAAATCTTACTAAAACATAAGATGGTTCATTTTATAGGTACGGATGCACACACTTCAAGAACCAGATCACCCAGAATAAAAGAAGCATTGGAACAGATGCGCAGATGGGTGGGCGATGAGTATGTTGAAGAGATAATTAACAATAACCGGGCTCTTGTCAGGGGGGAGGAAATTATCATACCGCAATCCTTGACTTATAGACCCGGCAAGGGATTTTTACATAATATAAAGGGTCTTTTTAATTAAAAGGAAAAAGCATATTATATCTACAATACATTAATCACTAGGGACGGATAACTTTTAAAATAAGGTTTGTCCGTCTATTTTTATTGTTTAAAATCCGCGCATACCATATTATTGAAAATGAGGGATAACATGTAAGATAATTTTAGCAAAAAAAGAAGGAATTTAGAACCAAATGTAGAAGTTATTAGAATAAAAGGACTATATGTCTAATACTGGGGGAATGACCCAACAACCGTTAACAACAGTTTAATGATGGTTGGCCATGGCTCAATGGGGGTTTAGGAAAAGGGGGATATAAATGGCCTCAAGTGCAGAGGTAGAGCCGGGGAGTAGGGAAAGAAAAAAGGTACAGGGGATAAACGTATCAATGGCCTACAGAAAATTGATTTTGCTTCTGGTAGATATAATATTAATAAATATGGCCGCTTTAACTGCATTATTGCTCAGATTTGACCTTTCAATTCCAAAGGAATATATGCAAACCTACTTACAAAACGGAATCTTTACAACAGCTGTTATGATTATTACTTTTTATATTTTTGATCTTTACCGGAGCGTATGGAGTTATGCGGGTCTGGATGAGCTGGGTTATGTAGTCGGTTCATCAATGGCAGGAAGCACGGTACTGTTTTTGGCCTATAACTATATTCTAAGTGTTAAATTCCCGAGAACTTTTTATATTTTATTTATGCTGCTTATAAATTTTCTCATAGGCGGTTCCCGGCTTACATATCGTATTTCAAGAAGGATAAAATTAGCTTTGTTCAGGGATGATTTGGACAGAAAAAGGGTATTGATAATCGGCGGCGGAAAAGCAGGTTCAATGATAATAAAAGAAATGCATAATAATCCGCAGATACATAAATATCCCGTGGCGGTGATAGACGACGATTTTAAAAAATACAGAGGGAAAATTCATGGTGTCCCAATTTTAGGTACTAGGAAGGATATACACAGAATAGTACGGGAGAAAAAGATAGACGAAATACTTATAGCTATGCCCTCTGTATGCAAACAGAGGATAAGAGAAATTGTAGATATTTGCAAAGGAACAAAATGCAGTTTAAAAACATTGCCCGGTGTATACGAGATTATTGACGGAAGGGTAGATATTAAAAAGATAAGAGACATTCAAATAGAAGACCTATTAGGAAGAGAACCGGTAAAGGTTGACCTGAAGGAGATGTCGGATTACCTAACAGGTGAAGTTGTATTAGTTACGGGCGGGGGAGGCTCTGTAGGATCCGAGCTGTGCAGGCAAATAGCCAATTTTTCACCCAAAAAGCTGATTATATTCGATATCTATGAAAACAGCACCTATGAGTTACAACAGGAATTAGAAAGGAAATATGGCAGCGATTTGAATCTGAAAGTGTGCATAGGTTCAGTTCGCGATATAAACAGATTGGAACAAATTTTTAGAACATATAAACCGCAAATAGTATTTCATGCAGCGGCCCATAAACATGTGCCGCTTATGGAAAGCAACTCTATGGAGGCTATAAAAAACAATGTTTTTGGAACCATGAATGTAGCGAAATGTGCAGATGAATACTACGCAAAACGTTTTGTACTCATCTCCACGGATAAGGCTGTAAATCCTACAAATATTATGGGAGCAACTAAAAGAATAGCAGAGATGATAATACAGACGATGGATAGAAAAAGCAAAACGGAATTTGTGGCAGTCAGATTTGGCAATGTATTGGGAAGCAACGGAAGCGTTATACCTCTATTCAGGAAACAAATATTGGAGGGTGGGCCCGTAACAGTAACGGATTCCGAAATTATAAGATATTTTATGACAATACCCGAAGCGGTACAACTGGTTATACAGGCAGGTGCTATGGCAAAAGGCGGGGAGATATTTGTATTGGATATGGGGGAACCCGTAAGGATAAAAGATTTAGCCAGGGATTTGATAAAACTATCGGGCTTTGAGCCGGATGTGGATATAAAGATAGAATACACGGGTTTAAGGCCGGGGGAAAAACTATACGAAGAACTCCTGATGGCAGAAGAAGGACTGAAAGAAACAAAACATGAAAAAATATTTATCGGCAAACCCGTTTTTAACGACCTGAAACAATTGAGAAAAGAGATAGAAATGCTGAAGGCTCTTTTAACGAAAGAAGATGAAAAACTTATAGAAATTGTTGTGAAAAAATTAGTGCCGGGATACAAAGCAGTTAATAATTAATAGTCGCCATTTTGGAATATAGGGGCAGGCTATTCTGTCTGCCCGCAATTGGCATACCTGTTAACTGTTTGCATGGTTCATTGAAAGAGGGTGATTCATGTGAGGTCTTGGTGTATATTCTGTAAAACGGGTTCGGAAAAAGGCGTTGCCCAATGTTTGGCGGCACTGGACAACAAATATAAAGTGATTGCTCCTGTCCGCGTTTTACAAGAAAAACGCAAAGGCAAATGGGTGGACCGGGAGCAAATATTATTTCCGGGATATATATTTTTATATGCCAAGGAAGAAATAGAGTACGAACTGATAAAAAAAGTCCCCGGATTTTATAAAATATTAGGCAATGATATGGAGTTTAGAGAATTGCAAGGACCGGATTATGAATATTCGATGTGGATATATCGCCACCGGGGACATATAAAGCCATCTAAAGTACTGACAATAGGCAGAACAGTCAAGGTTATAGAAGGGCCATTGTCGGATACTTTTGGAACAATAGTAAAACTGGACAAACATAAGCGAAGAATATGGGTTGAATTTGAATTTGCCGGGCAATCACGCCTGGTTTCGTTAAGTGCAGAATGTGTGGAAGAATGATAGTTTAACGATGGTTTAACAAATGAAAGTGACACATAATGACCTTTCTTGACAATATTAGCTAATTTGATATAATTTTGTCAATGGTGTTATGGATGAAACTGTCAACGAAAAAAGCCCTATCAATATAAATCATCGCCGAG
>CAZVFS010000090.1:0-2779 GCA_964626575.1 uncultured Alkaliphilus sp.
CCAAATATTGTTTTTAAGGTTGATCGGATGACATTAATTACAAACATGGTACTTATCAACCCATCTGTTATTGGGGTAGGGGCAGATCTTTTTTCGGAAAATCCGCTTCGTGACGATCTCAAAACAGTTTATTTTAGTGATACAACTTTTCCTTGGTCAATCTATCTCATAAATAAACGCGGAAAAACCCTGTCGGCCCAGGCGACTAAATTCAAAAAAAAGGTTCAAAATTTCAATATAATATAAACCACCGAAGCCATGAGCCAAAAGGGATATGCCCATGGGAAAATAGACAAAACAGTCCCATGATATATTACCAAAGTCCCATGACGCACCATCCTGTGAATATCAAAACCGCGGGACTTGTTCCCGCGGTTATACATATTCCTATTTTCCCTTCAGATCCTTCTCCCTGATCTCTACCCGCCGTATCTTACCGCTGATGGTTTTAGGGAGTTCTTCTACAAATTCTATCACCCTTGGATATTTATAAGGTGCCGTTGTTTTTTTAACATGGTTCTGCAATTCCTTGATAAGTTCCTCGGATGGTTCATAACCATTAAGAAGCACTACAGTTGCTTTGACACAAAATCCCCTGATCGGATCGGGCACCCCCGTTACGGCTGATTCCAAAACTGCCGGATGTTCGGCAAGCGCAGACTCAACTTCAAACGGGCCGATTCGATAACCGGAGGATTTGATTATATCGTCATTACGTCCGATGTACCATAAAAATCCCAATTCATCACAATAAGCAGTGTCCCCGGTGTGGTATAGGCCATCATGCCAGGATTTTTTAGTACCTTCTTCATCACGATAATAACCCATAAACAAACCTTTTGTCTTACTTTCCAGATTTTCAGCCCTAACACAGATTTCACCTGTTACTCCCGGAGCAACCTCTTCCCCGTTTTCATCCACAACCACCAGTTTATATCCGGGAGTGGGGAGACCCATCGAACCCGGTTTCGGCTGAACCCAGGGGTAAAGTGTCGAGCAACAAAGTGTCATTTCGGATTGTCCAAATCCTTCAAAAATACGGAGCCCTGTTGCCTCTCTCCATTTATTATAGACCTCGGGATTCAAGGCTTCCCCGGCTGTGGTGCAATGTTTTAAAGCCGATAAATCATATTTTGACACATCTTCTTTAAGCATAAATCTATATATAGTCGGCGGGGCACAAAATGTAGTAATTCTATATTTCTCAAGTTTCTCTAGAATGTCCGCACCGTCAAAAACATCAAAATCATAAGTAAAAACCGCCGATTCGGCAAACCACTGCCCGTAAAGTTTTCCCCAAAGGGATTTCAACCAACCGGTATCGGAAATAGTAAAATGTAAACCTCCCGGCTCGGCACGATGCCAGAAAACACCGGTGGCAAGATGGCCAAAGGGATAAACATGATCATGGACTACCATTTTAGGATAACCTGTCGTGCCTGATGAAAATGCCATTATCAGGATATCGGAAGATTTTGTAGCCTCATCCCCTGTCGGGCGCTGCCAGTCTTCGGAGGCGGCTTCTATTCCGGCCTCAAAATCAAGCCAACCCTCCCCGGCTGCCTTGTGCCCGGTAACCGCTTTGATTTCCACTGTTGGACAGCTGGAAACCGCCCCATCAAAATGCTCGGTACAATCGCCATCACCGGTAATAACAGCCATTTTAATCCCACCGGATTGGCAACGATAAATATAATCCTTAGCAGTCAACAAATGAGTAGCTTGAACGGCAACAGCCCCCATCTTGTGAAGAGCCAAAATTGCGTACCAAAATAAATAGCTCCTTTTTAGAACCAACAGGACAAAATCTCCTTTTTGTATGCCCAATGATTTAAAATAGTTCGCAGTTTTATCCGTCCAACGTTTCATTTCAGCAAAACTGATTCTCTTTTCTTCTCCATTTTTGCCAACCCAAAGCATTGCCAAATTTTCAGGCTTTTCCACTGCCAATTTATCTAAAACATCATAGGCAAAATTAAAATCTTCCGGACATTGAATAGAAAAATTCCTGTATAAGTCCTCTAAAGTGGCATAGTCATCGCGGTTGCGACCGATATATTTTTCATAAATAAGCATAGATAATCACCCCCTTATTTCATAACAATTGCTAAAAACTTAGCCGGTTCTTCGCCATGGGCTCTCATAGCATGAGGAACTGAGGAGTCAAAATAGATGCTGTCACCTTCCCCAAGTGTGTAAACCATTTCTCCCAGGTAAAGCTCCATGCAACCGGAAAGTATATAGTTAAATTCCTGACCTTCATGAGAATGACGCTGAGGTATTATTTTGACGTTAGGTTCAACAGTAACCAAGAATGGCTCCGCTTTTTTATTACGAAAAGTAAAGGCCAAATGTTTGTAATCATACGCCTTACGGCGGTTAATATCGTAACCCCCACCTGCCCTGACAACACAGCAAGTTGAAAGTTTAGGTGTCTCTCCGCTAATAATGTCCAAAACATCGACACCCAAAACACCTGCGACGTTATATAAAAAACTGAAAGAAAAATCCTTTTCGCCAGCTTCATACAGCAAGTAATCCGCAAGAGGGACTTCTAACATTTCTGCTATTTTTTCAGGTTCAAAACCCATTGATTCTCTAAGCATTGTTAAACGTAAACCCATCTCTTTTAATTGTTCGTTCATATGGACACTCCTTTCTATAGGGATAATTATAACCTATTTTTATTTTATTTTAAAGTAATTCTATAGCAAACAAGGGGACGCAAACAAGGGGACGGTTCTCTGTTTGATAATAGGATCCCTTTAGGATCTTTTCA
>CAZVFS010000090.1:2879-5994 GCA_964626575.1 uncultured Alkaliphilus sp.
GTTGTAAATATTACCTGATTGTTTTCAGCATGTTGCTTGATAAGTTCTATCGCCATTTTCCTTCTTATCGGGTCTAAATCTACAATACAATCATCAAGTACCACGTATCCGGGGGCAGAACCGTATATGTATTTTAATATTGAAAATCTCAAGGCCAATGCCACACAGTCATAGGTTCCCGAAGATAGCAAGGTATGAGGCATTGTAATACCGTTTTTGTTTTGCAGGCTTACATTAAATTCATCATCAA
This sequence comes from uncultured Alkaliphilus sp., assembly GCA_964626575.1. Classification (GTDB taxonomy): domain Bacteria; phylum Bacillota; class Clostridia; order Peptostreptococcales; family Natronincolaceae; genus JAAZJW01. The sequence continues at coordinate 3,130 of CAZVFS010000090.1, forward strand.
TCCGGCCTTGATCATAGTTGCCGTCCGTCAGCATACACAGGTATTCGGTAAACTTTTCGGCTAAGGGTTTGAACGGGGTTTTACCGATTTCCTCCTTGGTTTTTTCAAATGCTTCGTGAACTTTTAAGAGCCTCTGCGCTTTTGCAAGTTTTTTATTAAACGTTGATTCTGCTTCTAAATATGCAACCGCTAACTCCTCATAAGTATTTTCCGGTAGATTCTTCTGGCATTCAAAGTAGGCTTCTCTGAGTTCATTATATTCCTGCTGTTTTTTTTCACAAGTGTCTTTGATATCTTTAAGGTTATTTTTAAAATCCTCTGCGGATTTAAATTTTTCAGGAATAGGCGCTAACTCATCCAGTCTATCTTTTATCCCTTTTAGTTCTATTTTTTTCTCCATAAGCAAATCCAGGGCATTATCCGAATTCTCGTATTCATCTATCCAATCCTGTAATGTCTTTTCCGCAATTTTTTTATCCAGCATACATTTTGTCCGCCTATCGCTGAGTTCATCCATTTCCCCATTTATCTCTTCTATATCTCTTACTTGTCCCAAATCATCGAGTTGTTTTAACTCTGCTTTCAAGTCCTCACATTTTTCATCCCCAAGTAATAGAGCCACTTGTTCCGTCATATTATTTATTTCATTTGTTAATTTCTCGCGTTCCTTTTTATTCAGTTTAGCCTCTTCTGTATCTTCTACTTGAAGGCCCTCCAAAAGATTTTTGAGTTTGGTTTTATATTCATCATAAGTAGTTTTTAATTTTTCATAGTCCAGTTCACCTGTTTTCAGTTCCAGTTCAAATTCATCAGATTCAAATTTTGCATATCCCTTTGCCGTAAAGGCCTCCCCTTGCTTTATCCCCTGCTTATCCTCAAGGTCCGTTGTCAGAAACATTTCACATGAAGGGCTTATTCTATTAAATTGACCGATGATAATTCCGGCTTCCATGGCAGCTTTTATTTTGGAAATCCCTTCACAATACTTCTCCAATTTTTTTATGTCATCATCAGTTACATTTTTTATTCCTTTTATCTCAAGCTCTTTTTCTTTAACCTTTTCGTTGAGCCCATCAATCTGTGCCAGTTTCTTTGCTATTTCCGATTTCCTTTCAGTCTTGCGTAAATTTTCTTTTTCCTGCCCGACAGCCTTGATTCTCGAAGAAATTTTTTCGAGTTCACTACTAAGCTGCCCTATAAGAGCCTCCGTTGTAGGCCATTTTTTAAACACCCCGGTTATAGCTTCTACTTCTTTTTCTAGAATATCTGCCTTTGGTTCCAATACCAATCTCTTAGTTACATCGTCTTCTATTTCCTCAAGTTTCTTTTTTTCTGATTTTAAATTTTCTATCTGTTCCGACTCTTCCCTCAATTTGTTACAAATAACTTCAAAATCCCTTTCCGCCTCTTGGGCCATATCCATAGAAAGTCTTGTTCTCTCCTTCTGATAGTAACTCTCGAGAACCTGGCCTAGGCCCGTTTTATAAGGGTTATTTATTCCTTTATTGTTTACAGGACAATCTTTATCCACATCCCATCTCTTTAAAAGGGATTCCTTTTCCTCCTGAATTTTTTTATCCAATTCATCAACCGATATGCCGTCAAGTTCCATCATGGTCTTTATAAGTATATTGCTGACTTCGCTCGATGTTTCATCACTCAATATCTTGTCTATGGCCTTTTTTATGTCCCTCTGTTTTGCAAATACTATGCTGTTATATGTACCTGAGCCGAATTTCAATATTTCCCTCAATATGTCATTAACGGTTTGTGTGTTTTTAATTATGGTTCCATCGGGGGTCATAAGCTGTAATGATTCTGTAACGCCCCATTCTTTTCTTAATCTATATTCTTCGTCTTTTATGCATATAATAATTTCACTGTCTATCACATCCCCATCAGGGTGCGGCATAAACTTCCTATGAAACTCCCTATCATCCTTCGCACTCATCTTCAATTTCGGCTCTTTAAAAAGTGTTGCATAAATTCCCTCAACGATGGAACTTTTACCGGATTCATTGGGCCCTAATATTACGTTTAAACCCTTTTCAAACCGGATGTTCATTTCTTTTAATCCGGCGAATCTGCTGCATGAAAAACCCCTTATAAGCACCCTCTCACCCCCTGAATCAACTCATATGCAATCTGAAGTGCTTCATTATCATCTGCCAATTCATATAAAAATCGATGAGGGAAAGAACCTGAGATAAATTCTTTATCAATAATCCCTTCCGTCACTTTTATCCCCAATTCCGAATCATCTATAAGAATATAAGCTGTCTTATTGTAAAGCTCATCATATAGTTTTAACCTATCGTTAAATGCATCCCTGCTCACCCTTCCCTTTAAGGTCAGCCTGATAACCTTTTTGTCAGGGTTGCCCTTGAGTATGGTGTCCTTGACTTTGTAAAATCCATCATCATCATTTATCTGAACCTGTTCGTCATAAAATCTATAGATACCTGTTACCACCTTTTCAGCTTTTACCGATTTGCCCGTGTCGATTGTAATAAACCACGCATGACCCTCATGGCCGCAGTCGAGACCGTCAGGTTCCGGAACCCCCGAGTTGAATATCTTCCAACCGTTTACGGTATCATTCTCAGGGTAACTCACGTGAGTATGCCCCAACAGCCATATATCTACAGGTATGTCCTCAAGTTCCTGTTTAGACATAAAATAATAACTGTTGTCCATATCAGGCGAGATACCTTCAAGAGAACCATGTGCAATTCCTATGTGGCACAACCGGGAATCAAACTCCCCATTGTCCTTTATCCAGCCTATATTGTTTATATCAGAGTGTTTTGAATGGCACGGAGCAGGATATATCATAACATCCAAGCCGTACTGCTCCAGCGAAAA
>CAZVFS010000091.1:0-4237 GCA_964626575.1 uncultured Alkaliphilus sp.
CCTCTCAACACGGTTTAATTTATGATAAGATAGCTACACAAATCGGCATGAAAAAGGCCAAGCGATATGCCCAATCCAACGAAAAGGCTATAAAACTTATCGCCAAAATCATAGAAAAAATTGATATTAATTGTGATTTCGAGTGGCAGGATGCCTATGTATATACCCAATCGGACAATTATGTGGAGAAAATTAAAAAGGAAGTAGAAATAGCCCAATGTCTGGGAGTCAAGGCCTCCTATGTCACAGACCTGCCATTACCCTTTTCGATAAAGGCTGCGATAAGGTTTGAAAAACAAGCCAAGTTCCATCCGCGCAAGTTTCTATTAAAAGTGGCACAATATATCGACGGGGACGGCAGTTGTATTTTTGAAAATACCAATGCCGTCGGAATCGAAGAAGGAGAACAATGCTCGGTCATTGCGGAAAACGGCAAGAAAATTACCGCATCTAAGATTATAATAGCAACCCTGTTTCCCTTTTCTAATTTCAGAGGATTATATTTTTCAAGGATGTTTCAAGAGAGGTCATATATTGTGGCCATTAAAGCAAAATCCAAATTTCCTGACGGAATGTATATAAACGCGGAAAAACCCACCCGTTCCTTGCGTTCCCACCCTTTTGGCGATGGAGAAATTTTATTGGTGGCAGGAGAACATCATAAAACAGGCCATGATAAAGATGAAAGTATGCACTATGAAAATTTAATCAATTTTGCAGATAAGAATTTCGGCATTGAAGAAATTTTGTATAGATGGTCCGCGCAAGACTGCACAACCATGGATAATATTCCTTACATAGGCAATATATCTCCTAGCTATCCCAATATTTATGTAGCCACAGGATTTAAGAAATGGGGGATGACCACCGGTGCAGTGTCCGCAATGATCCTAAGAGACCTTGTTGTAAAGGGCAACAATCCTTGGGCCGAAATTTATGATCCGTCCAGATTTATAGAAACCGGTTCCATATTGACATTTATCAAACAAAACCTGGACGTTGCTATGAATTTCGTTTCCGGTAAATTTCCCACCGGGTCCTCCGACAACAAAATTAAAAAAGGAGAAGGAAAAATCATAAGTATAGCCGGACAAAGAATAGGTGCATACAGGGACGAAGAAGGAAAATTACATCTTATAGACACTACCTGTACCCACATGGGATGCGAACTCAAATGGAACGATGCCGAAAAGACTTGGGATTGTCCATGCCATGGTTCCAGATTTTCTCCTACCGGCGAGGTAATAGACAGCCCTGCTTTTGAGCCCCTGGACAGAATAGAAATGGATGACTAGATAGAAAGCATAGTAAACGAAGGTGCAATTTCTAGACAGATCCTTCGGGGTCAAACTTATTCTGTCCGTCTCAGGATGACAATCTTGGTCATTTTGAGCACAGCGAGGAGTCTTGGATCCTCCACCTCGTTCAAGTGACAGCGTGGTGGCGTCCTCATTGTAATAACAAAAAAGAACATAGCGGGGACGGTAAACCGTCCCCCTATGTTCTATCCCAATTCCCTGACCAATACATTTTTCCTGCTACTTAATACAACCTTTTCGTCTTTCAAGTCTACCTCTATATGATCTCCCGATGTAAATCGTTTTTTAATATACTCTTCTGCAATTTCATCTTCAATATATCGCTGTATTGTCCTTCTGAGAGGCCTTGCACCATACTTTTCGTCATAACCTTTTTCCAATATAAAGTCTTTAACCTCATCGGAAATTGTGATATCCATATTTTTTTCTTTGACATCATGTATTACTTCCCTCAACATGAGATCCACAATTTGTCTGAGTTCCTCTTTGGACAGTTCTGTAAATACAATAGTCTCGTCGACCCTGTTTAAAAACTCCGGCCTGAATATTTCCTTCAGTGCCTCTTTAGCCTTGCTCTCCAAGGCTTCATAACCCCTTTTACCAAAACCTATACCACTGGATTTCAACTGTGTCCCCGCATTGGATGTCATAATTACTACCGTATTTTCAAAGTGCACAGTCCTTCCCTGGCTATCGGTTAACCTACCGTCCTCCAAAATTTGAAGCAGCATATTGAAAACATCAGGATGTGCTTTTTCGATTTCGTCCAGAAGTATAACCGAATAAGGTCTTCTCCTGACCTTTTCTGTCAACTGGCCTCCTTGATCATATCCTATATACCCCGGAGGGGCTCCTATCAATTTAGAAACTGTATGTTTTTCCATATATTCGGACATATCCAAACGAATCATAGCATCTTCACTACCAAACAGTTCCTCTGCTAAGGCCCTCACCAGTTCCGTTTTGCCTACTCCCGTGGGTCCTATAAATATAAATGATGCCGGTTTTTTCTTCTTCCTAAAACCGGAACGATTGCGCCTTATAGTTTTAGACAGACTCCTGACAGCATCATGCTGGCCTACTACCCTTTCATGTAAATATTCTTCCAGATTCAATAATCTACCTGCTTCTTCCCTAGTAATTTTTCCTACAGGGATATTGGTCCAGGATTCAATTACAAAGGCTATATCCTCCACCGTAAGATGAATATTGTCTACACCTTTTTCCAATTCTGTTATCTTATCTAAAATTTTACATTCATCTACTTTGCATTGGGCAACCTTTTCATAGTCGCTAATTCTGGATACCTCTTCTCTCTTTTCCTTTATATCCTGCAGTTCTTCCTTCAGATATTCCAATTCCACGAGCCCAAGGTTTTTTAAATTCGCCCTGGAGCCGGCTTCATCTATTACATCTATAGCTTTGTCGGGTAAATATCTGTCTGTGATATATCTTTCAGAAAGCTTTGCAGCTGCCTCTATTACCTCATCCGATATTTTGACCCTGTGATAATCTTCATAATAACCTTTGATCCCCTTTAAAATTTCAATGGTATCTTTTACCGTAGGTTCTTCTATCATCACCGGTTGAAATCTTCTCTCCAGCGCGGAATCTTTTTCAATATGTCTTCTGTATTCATCTAATGTGGTCGCACCGATAACCTGAACATCTCCATGAGCCAGAGCAGGTTTTAAAATATTGGCAGCATTCATAACACCGCCATGAACTTCCCCTGCACCCATAATATTATGAACTTCATCTATTACTAAGATTATATCTCCATATCTCTGGGCCTCTTCTATGATAGCCTTCATTCTGCCCTCAAATTGCCCCCTGAACTGGGTCCCGGCCACAATAGCCGTCAGGTCCAACAGATAAATTTCAGAATTAAACAATTTTGCCGGAATCTGTTTTTCCGCAATACGAACGGCCAATCCTTCAGCAATGGCTGTTTTGCCTACACCCGGCTCTCCAATCAGTATTGGATTGTTTTTAAACCTTCTATTTAATATCTGCACCACTCTGTCAATTTCTCTGTTTCTGCCTATTATTCTGTCTATCTCCCCATCTTTTGCACAGTTTGTCAGATTGATACCATAAGCATCTAAATATTTCTTTTTTCTATTCTTTTTCATTTTCTTTTTTGTAAATTTCTCTCCCGAGTATTTATCCCTATAATCGCCATCTTCCCCTTCATAACTACTTTTTGACATTTCGTCCGTATTTGGATTTTCCTCCTTTTCCCTCTTAAGAAAATTTAGAGAATCCTTAAACAGATCACTTAAAAAATTATCTTTTTTCATATCTTCTAAACTTATTTCCTCAAATGCATCATTCATCTGTTGGGAAAAAGCACTCATTTCTTCTTCAGTCATGCCTGTCTGTTCCATTAATTGATCTATTATGGGCAGACCCATCTTTTTGGCACACTCTATGCATATGCCTTTCATTTCGGATTTTCCGTTTTCCATTTTCGTAATAAAGATTACCGCCACATTTTTATTGCATATAGAACATTTCTTCATAGCCAATCCTCTCCATGTTTTAGTGCAATCCTCTCTTTTTTATTATATCACATACCGGCAAGTAATAAATATTATATGTTTATTATATACACAAATGATTTTAAAGGTAACAAAGACCCCATAAAAAATAAAGGGCCTCTTGTACATATTATTATAACCTTATAGTTTAAAGCAGTATACAGTTATATTAACTTTTAAATATAATTTATTTATCAATTTTTTTACTGATTTCCTCCAACATTCTCTCAATATTACTCAATTTTGCATCTCTTTCCTTTAAATCCCTTGGCAACCTTACTGCCAAATAAAAAACAACGTATATTATCCCTATAACAAAAGCTATATTTAAAAGTTGAAATATTATCGTAAAATTCGTCCCAAGCATTCTCATAT
>CAZVFS010000091.1:4337-5971 GCA_964626575.1 uncultured Alkaliphilus sp.
TTTAATAAATCGAAACACACGGTTTCCGTGCTGGTAATAACAGCTCCCATTGCATCCATCAAATCCAGGGCAATTTTATAGTTCTGTTTTGTACGTGAACACACAGCATCAGCGACTACAAATACCTGATAACCATTAATCAGTAAATCTCTTACGGTCTGAAACACACAAACATGGGCCTCCATACCGACTATAACAACCTTTTTCCTTCCTAGTCGTTCAAGAGCCAAGGCTACCTGTTCAATATACCCCGAAAAAACTATTTTTTCATAAATCGAGTCATCCTCCAAGCTAGGGTTTAATCTTTCAACCGTATCTCCTAACCCCTTGGGATATTGCTCCGTGGTTAAAATAGGAATTCCTAAATCCTTTGAAATTGTGATTAAAATATCGGTGTTGTTGATGACATTCTCGCCGTGTCCCATTGCCGCAGCTAAACGTTCTTGAATGTCAATTATCATCAAAACAGTATCTTCTTTAACTAAAGTAAACTTATCCAATAAAAACACCCTCCCCTCCAACAATTGCTAAACTATTGTTAAACTATTGTTAAAGGACATTATACAATAATAAGGATGTTAAATAAAGCAATACGTAACAAACAATCCAATTTATAAACATTCCCGCTATAAAACCTATATTTCCTTTCCCATTTTGGGTATAATTAACCTAATACGAAAACTAGAAACCGGAGACCGGAATTCCAGCCTTTAATCTCTAACATAAGCCAGATCATAACAAATGATTGGAGTGATATCTATTAGGTACGAAGGCACAATCTATCGTCCCCCCAGCGAGTTCGATAGTTTGATTATACAGGCTACCGTAGGTTGTCCCCACAATAAATGCAAATTTTGTAATATGTATAAAGATAGAAGATTCAAAATAAAACCTCTGAAGGATATAATAGAGGATTTGGAAACAGGAAAAACACGGTACGGAAAAGAAGTCGAAAATATATTTTTCAGCGACGGTAACACAATCCTGATGAAAACAAAGGATTTATTGGAGATACTCCACCATTGTAGTGAACTGTTTCCGAAACTAAAGAAAATAACAATGTACGGTTCCGCTCAATATATTAACATGAAAGGTTTGGATGAACTCATCAGACTAAAAGAAGCAGGACTGTCCAGGATACACTGTGGTATGGAATCAGGTGACGACGATGTTCTAAAATTTATGAACAAAGGTTTTACAAGAAAAGAGATGCTGAAAGCCGGAAACTCAATAAAGAGGGCTGGTATTGAACTAAGTTTATACTATATTGTTGGACTAGGTGGTACCGAATTATCTAAAAACCATGCGATTAATAGCGGAACCCTGATAAATAAAATAAATCCTGATTTTATCAGGCTCAGAACGCTCATACTATTTAAGGACGCCTCCCTATATGAATTATATAAGGAAAATAAATTTCAACTTTTAAGTGCCCATGAAGCCTTAAAAGAAACTGAACTTTTTGTTAAAACCCTTGATAATATAAATAGCCATTTTTTAAGTGATCATATATCCAATTATTATAAAATCAATGGCAAATTTCCGGAGGATAAAGAAAGAATTCTGGAAGAATTAGATTATGCATTATTATTGGATAAATCGAATTTCAGGTCCCCCACATCCGGGACCCTTTA
>CAZVFS010000092.1:0-5943 GCA_964626575.1 uncultured Alkaliphilus sp.
TTATTTTTGGGGACACTGGGGATTTTTAAGGGCCACTTTTTCAGTGGTCTCGGACAGGTTCCTGTGTGCATTCTGATAGGGGGGGCTTAGGTTCTGCCGTCTGAAGGTCCAAAAAAACATCCGCACCCCCATCTTATCAGTGTGCACTGAACCTGTCCCCAGTGTGCACTTGTTCGCTTTTCTCAGCTACAAGGATATAGGTTTTGGTTTATGCCTGCAATGGATTTTGCAATACTATGGAATTTCCTATTGCAACATTCTGGAATTTTTATTTGCAACTTTCGGTAATTTTATCTTACAATAAACAGTATTTTGCAGATAATTAATAAATACTTAAGAGGTGACAACTATAATAACGGAAAAATTTACAAAATTTAATCCTAATGATTTGAACATTGATGTTTCAAAAACTATATTTTGGGTTGGTGCAGGTATATCTGTTGAGTCCGGGCTGCCTCTTGGCGGGACATTAACCGATAAATATTTAGAAAAAGCATTAGGAGTTGAATGCTCCGACTATATAAAACATCTATGGAAAACAATAAATAGAAAATTTAGTTTTTTATTTGGACTAGAATTCCCGTCCATTAGGCTGGAATTTATTATTGGCTGTTTGGAGGATGTCGATTATGAATTCGGCAATGGGCGATTACTTGAAGGTTTCAGACATTTTTTACTAGCCAATCATTGTGAAAATCACAGGTTATTGAACCTGCTTGCTAGAAATTATAATACGGTAATAATTACGCCAAATTTTGATTGTGGAATATTACAGGACCAAAATAATAGTTTTAACTTCAAATATGGTATACCGCATTTTGATATTAACGGAAGTGATATTTTTCATTATCATGGAATTGCTAATGATATTGATTCTTTGGGTGCTACTATACGTAAAATAAAAAAAGGTTTTACTCCCGGGTTTTCAAGGTATTTAATTGATAAATTTTCAGAAGGTTATAATTTGGTATGTATTGGATTTAGCTGTAGCGATTTTTTTGACGTTACTCCTTTTTTTGATAGTCTGGATGTTAATATTTTTTCAGGGAATGCTATTTTCCTTCAATATAGTAGCAAGCTTGACAAGGCAACAAGAGCCCGAGCCGAACAAATGTTTAAGGTCTTTAGCAATAAAACCTACTTGACCGGATCTGATCCAACTATGTTTCTCACAAATTTAGCAAAGCCGGCAGGCATACCAAGTAAACCTGATGAACAAAACAAATCAAATAATTATGATTGGAAGGAGGGTTTTGATTCAATATCAATACCTGAAGCCAAAAATAAATACTATTTAATCAGGCTTGTTAGTCAACTAGGGTTGGAACTCGAAAATCATTATTTAATAGGTAATTTTAAGGGCTATCGCAATGTTGAGGAATTATTAATTAGTGCAGTTGATGAATATCTGTATTTAAACCATGATGTCACAAAATGCCTGGCCAGACAATTGGCTGAAAAATTTCCGGATGATTTAAGTAAGAGTGTGCTGTCTGATATAAGAAAGTTTTGTACACTTGCCGGTTTAGACGATAATAAAAATATCAGAACTATAAAAAAATTCATTGATTGTTATTTTTCAATAAGAAAAGTCGGTATTCCGTTACATGAGAAAACAAAGGACTTTAAATCATTGGTAAACGACATACTACACTGTTCGAGCGATTCAAATATGATTATCAGCCAAAACGTACAATCACTTAACTGGCATGTCAGAGATACCATTCATGACAAAACGATTTCTGCGAATGAAAGAAATAAGAAACTTCGAGTGTTGCTGGAATGTACGGGAAAAATGCTTTCGGTGCATTTTAGTGAGTACATGTACATAAGTTACTATCTTTCTTTAAGTAAAAACAAGTGGAGAATAAATCAAATCTTATACAACAGGTTTCCAACACGGGATGAGGTTAGAAGACTTTTAAACATCGCACTTGAAATTAATTCTCTTGATGATGCTATTAAGCTACTAATTTGTAAAGCAGAATTACATAAAATGTCTTTTAATTCTAACAAATTTTCCATTCAAGCTATAAAAGCTGTTTATTGGTACTTTATTATTTTTTATTTGGGTAAACATGTATCAGTTATGAAGGGTAAAGGCTTTAGAAAAATAATTTAAAAAGCCACGGGGTCAGAAGACCACGGTGTCATGAAAGACCATGGTGTCAGGTACCGTTTCCCACCATTTCCTTACATTCCCACAGAGTGCAATAACCTCCATTTATCCCCAACCCCATGCACAGCGGGGTCAGGTAGTGCGCCAAGCTAAGGGCGTATCATATAGTGGGGTGGGAACCCTACTGAGCAAGGTCTGGCAGACCACTCATAGCGAGTCTTGGACATCATCAGGCGACTGATGATGTTAAGCGTAGACAGTTAGGTAGTAGGCGGTAAGCGTAAGCTGAAGGGACTGAGCCCCGAAATCCCAGTCAGGGAGGTTGATACTGTAACCTGAGTAGAAAACAACATCGGCATGTTCGCTAAGCGAGAACATATATGAGAATTTTTGATTACGGAGCAGGTAGCAGCTATCTACTGTAAATGGTAGAGTGAAGAGCCATATGCCTTAATAGGGCACGTACGGTTCTGCCCCCTCCTCCTCAAGTGGGGAATTTCTTTTGCAACTTTGTCTAATTATATTATGCGATAAATAAAGAATATATTAATATTCGAAGTATCATATAAAAATATATTTATTTAAATTATACTTTTTATATATTATTTTAACAAAACGTGCTATAATTTATAGTGGATTTGGATATAATTCATACAAAGGAGTGGATGTTATGTTTTCTTATTTGGAGTTAGAAAACTTTAAATCTTTTAGAAAAATTTTTATTGACTTCAGAGGTAAATACAAAAGACCCCAGAATATGGTGTTTTTATATGGGGAAAATGGTTCGGGCAAATCAAATATTGCGTATGCATTTTATTTTCTAAAAGAAACAATGCAAACATTAAATTTTCAAAAATTTTTAACTGAATTAGAAGCAAATGATGAACATATCCTCAAAAGAATATTAAATTCTAGCAAATCCTTAAAAAATATGTTTAAACAATTAGAATCTCTGAGAGAAGAAGCATATATGGTTGGAAGCACAGGTGATATGGTTATAAAATATGGATTTAATGTGGAGGATTGCGAGGGATATTATGAATTAGTATTTGATAAAACATTAAAAGGCGAAAAGTTATATTATAGACTAGATAAAAATCGAGGTTTTGTATTCGAAATAGATAATAAAAACAAAAAATTAAAAAACAAAATATTTATTGACAATGAATACAGAGAATCATTGGAGGATTTAATTGAAAAATATTGGGGAAAACATACTTTGCTATCTATTTTGTTTAATGAATTCGAGCAGAAAAATAAAGAATATATAACTGCTAGATTAAACAAAAATCTGTTGAATGTAATAGATTTTTTCGAGAATTTTTCTGTTAGATGCAAAAAAGGTGCCTTTGCTGAAACGGGTTTTATGGGAAATAATCATTTTGTATCCGGGAGGTTAGATTCCGGGACAATTTCTGCATTAGAAATCGGGATACTAGAAAAACAGGAAAATGCTTTAAAAGAATTATTAACATCTTTATATTCAGATATAAAGGATGTATATTATAAAAAAGATATTAATGATGAAAAAGATAAGATTATGTACAAATTAATCCTAAAAAAATTAATTGGAGGTCAAGTAAGAGACATTGATTTTTCATTAGAGTCCACAGGAACCCAAAAAATTGTGGAAATTTTTCCGGAACTATTTGGGGCTGTAGTGGGAAATGTGTCTATAATAGATGAGGCTGATGCAGGAATACATGATATTTTATTTAATAAAATAATAGATGATATATCAGATCATGTAGAGGGGCAGTTGATAATAACAACTCATAACACAACATTGTTAGAAAATCTAAAACCTGAAAATATATACTTTATATTGGTAGACTATATGGGGAATAAATCTGTTGTAAATATTACTGATTACGATGAAGTAAGAACACAATCAACTAATAATATAAGAAATCTTTATCTTAAAGGTATATACGATGGGATTCCAGTTCCTTCAACAGTGGACTACGAGAATATAATAGAGATTATTACAAAATAGCGATGTAACAGGGGGACAATTATGAGCATAAATAAACGAAAGCCTATATATCTTGAGATATTGGTTATTGTGCATGGCCAATCGGAGTATTTTATAGCTGAATATATTAAAAGTAATTTAAAAATTAAGATGGAAATAGATGCTGAAAATAAGGGGAAAAACAGTATACAAATTACTGGTTTAAAGGCAAGATTGTCAAATACGGTTTATAAGAACAGGAAATCTTTTTTTAAAAAATATTCTGATATACAGGTAGACGAAAAAGGCAATCCTAAAAATTTTAAATTGTTTATTATAATGGATACTGATGATTGTAGTGAAATAATGAAAAATGATTATATAACGAAAAAAATGTTTGAAAAGCATTGGTTGTATGATTATATAGTGCCTGTTTACAATATAAAAGAATTAGAGGATGTTTTAAAAAGCAGTGGAATAAAATATGAAAATAGGAACAAAGGAGAATATATAAAGATTTTTCCTGTAAACAGAAATGAACTTGATATAGACCAAATAAAAAAATTTGGTAAAGCTATAAAAAAATCAGACAAAACAACAAATATGCATTTATTTATAGAAGAATGTATAAAAATTAGAAGCGCGTACTAACTACGTGTTTCGGTAATATCCGGACACGGACACTTTATCAAATCCAAGGGGACGGTTGTGCGGGAGTAGCCGTCAAGGCTGAGAATCTAATGGCGTGAAGGTCGCCTATCATCTAAAGACGAGGATCAGGTTAACGAGGTACTAAGACTCGTTATGGAACTAGCTAATAACACAAGAATTTGGAAGAACAATGGTCATACACCTGATGAGATATTTGAAAAGTATGAGAAGCCTAATTTACGACCATTGCCTGATAAACCGTTCAGGTTTGGTGAGAGTGTTAAGAAAGCAAAAACCGGTAGGAATGATCCATGTCCTTGTCGGAGTGGAAAGAAATATAAGAAGTGCTGTTTGGGTAGATATAAGATGTAAAAAACGGGGGGCTAATTTAAAAATGAAAAATAAACGGTTGGTTTTTTTATTAATCACAATGTTACTACTAACTTCCTGTTCTTTTTCTTTTAATACAAGTTCACAATCAGATAAAACGGACAAATTAATAGAAAATGAAAAGTCAGATGAGGAAGATTATGAAAAGGATCGTAGGGAAGAGGAATCCTACAAAGAAAACGGCAAAAAAAATGAAAAAAGAAACGATGGAGCCACAGAAGCTGAAAAGTCTACCGATGACAAGAAAGAACTCAGAAATATTTTAGATTTCCATCTGGGTTTATTTGAAGAAACAGAAGATACTATAATATCTAAATATGGAGAGCCTGTAGAAAAGGGCTGGTTTAGTGGCAGATATTCTAAATATGATAATTTTATAGTATTTTATCTGAACGAACATTTTGATTCGCCAATCAGTGCAGTTTGGACATTAGATTTATTAGACATAGAAGACGATGAAAACATTGTTATTGAAAAATTTGGTTCACCGGATGGAAGATGGACAGATGACTTTGACTATCATCATATGACTTATAATTTAGATCATATATCTGTAGACTTGGTGAATGTCGGCAGTACAATTGATTCATCTTATATTGAGATTGTAAATAATAAAATAAAATTGTCAGGTTCCAATAAATAAGATTTTGCATAATTCGGAAGGGGACACAGGGACAGTAAAATTTCTCCCGTTTCCCTGCACTGATCTATGCGGCTCTTATTATGGTGGGCGAATATTCCTTCCATCAGTATTTGCTGAAAACAGATAAGGTCGAACCCTAAAACTAATCGAGTGGAAAATGGGGACGGATTCCCCATTTCGTCAAGA
>CAZVFS010000093.1:0-5941 GCA_964626575.1 uncultured Alkaliphilus sp.
ATGGGGAATGATAGATGAGCGGTATTATTCTATTAGTGTAGATGCAATGTTAACAATCCTACTTTTATTGAGTGGATTGACTGGGGTAGGTTCTGTTCGTTTATTTAACGAGGTAGAGAACCTGCTGGAAAAAGAAAAAGAACATTCAATACAAAAACTCCAAATTATGCAGATGCGGGAATCCAATGAGTTGTTAAGATCACAAAAACATGACTTTTCAAATAATTTACAGGTATTATGGGGGTTATTAAGTTTGGGGGATATAGAAAGAACAAAGGAATATCTGGACAAATACAGCAACAGGCTAAACATAGACGAGGAAGAATTGGCAAAGCTCAGCAAGATATCTTGTACATATTTATATACCCTATTGTTGAATAAAGCATATAAATGTAAAAACAGGGGAATTGAAATTAACTATTACATACAACCTTCTGTTTCATTGGAGGAATTTAACCCGATTGATATAGTTGGTATATTGGGGAATTTGATAGACAACGCTATATATGAAGTTGAAAAATTGGGGGCGGGATGCGGTTCTGTTACCGTGGACATTTACTGTGATGAAAATGAATATATTCTTCGAGTCAACAATAAGGGTACTGTCATACCCGAAGAAACAATGGCTAAAATATTTGAAAAAGGATTTACTACTAAAGGTGGTGAAGGTGAAGGGTTTGGATTATATAATGTAAAGGAAATAGTGAAGAAATATGGTGGGAAAATATATGTAAAAAGTGATGTTTGCATGGGAACCAGTTTTAATGTTCATCTGCCTAAAGAAAGGGCAAAAAAGGGTATTTTACTGAAAAAAGTCATGGGTGAAACCCAAATTTTTTATTAAAATCAAATAACAATGTCGGATATATTGAAATTTTTAGTTGTATACTTCCCTCTTTTTATATATAATAGTAACAATATACTTATTTGTATGCAGGATGAAAGATCGTTTGTTGCATAAAGAGTACAATTAAGGGGGGAATGTAAAATGGCGAGAAAAATGAGAACAATGGACGGCAATACAGCCGCTGCTTATGTTGCTTACGCGTTTACAGACGTAGCTGCTATATATCCTATCACACCGTCTTCAAATATGGCAGAGCATGTTGATGAGTGGAGCGCTAAGGGACAAAAAAATATTTTTGGGCAAACAGTGCAGGTAACGGAGATGCAATCTGAAGCAGGGGCTGCCGGCGCTGTTCACGGGTCTTTGGCTACCGGTGCTTTAACTACTACCTTTACCGCATCACAGGGTTTATTGTTAATGATACCCAATATGTACAAAATTGCAGCGGAATTATTACCGGGGGTGTTTCATGTGAGCGCCCGTGCACTTGCAGGCCATGCGCTTTCTATATTCGGCGATCATTCCGATGTGATGGCTACGAGACAAACGGGTTTTGCTCTACTTGCTGCCGGGGGTGTCCAGGAGGTTATGGATTTAGCAGGAGTGGCCCATTTGGCCGCTATAAAAGGAAGGATTCCTTTTATAAGTTTCTTTGATGGTTTTAGAACTTCACATGAGATGCAAAAAATCGAAGTATTGGAATACGACGAATTTGCAAACCTTGTAGACTGGGATGCTATTAAGGAATTTAGAAATAGCGGATTAAATCCGGAACGTCCTTGTTTAAAGGGCTCAGCTCAAAATCCGGATATTTATTTTCAGGCTAAAGAAGTTGCAAACAGTTATTATACACCTATCCCAGATATAGTAAATGATTATATGAAGGAAATAACCAAACTGACCGGAAGGAATTATGCCCCGTTTACATATTATGGTGCGGGGGATGCGGAAAACATCATTATTGCAATGGGTTCGGTAACATCCACAATAGAAGAAGCGGTAGATTATTTTAATGCAAAGGGAGAAAAACTAGGCTTAATTAAAGTACATCTTTACAGACCCTTTTCGGAAAAATATTTCTTTGATGTTTTACCAAAGACGGTAAAGAAAATTGCTACACTCGACAGGACTAAAGAACCCGGTTCGTTGGGGGAACCTTTGTATCAAGATATCAAAACTCTGTTCTTTGATAAGGAAAATGCCCCATTGATAGTGGGAGGAAGATACGGGTTAGGTTCTAAAGATACCACACCCGCCCAAATCAAGGCTGTGTTTGATAACCTTAAATTGGATGAACCTAAAAACAGGTTTACAATCGGTATAATAGATGACGTCACACATACATCCTTGCCGGTAGAAAAGAATGTTATAACAGCTCCGGAAGGAACAATCAGGTGCAAATTTTGGGGTCTCGGTTCAGACGGTACGGTAGGGGCAAACCAGAGTGCTATACAGATTATCGGCGACAACACGGATATGTATGCCCAGGCATATTTTGCTTATGATTCCAAAAAATCCGGCGGGCTCACAGTTTCACATTTGCGTTTCGGCAAACAGCCTATTAAGTCTACTTATTTAATCGATGAGGCGGATTTTATTGCTTGTCACAATCAAGGATATGTATATATGTACGATCTGACGGAAGGGCTCAAAAAGGGCGGGACATTTTTATTGAATTGTACCTGGTCACCTGAAGAGTTAGGTGAAAAACTACCGGCATCACTTAAAAAGTATATTGCTGATAATGATGTCAACTTTTATACAATCAATGCAACCAAAATAGCATCCGAAATCGGTTTAGGCGGAAGAATCAATATGGTCATGCAATCCGCATTCTTTAAATTGGCAAAAGTTCTCCCGCTGGAAGAGGCTATTGGATACTTAAAACAAGCAATTGTAGACTCTTACGGATTAAAGGGAGAAAAGATAGTACAGATGAATTATCAGGCTGTAGACCATGGCTTGGAGTCGTTGGTTAAGGTAGATATACCCGCTGCCTGGGGTGACGCGGAGGATGAAGCGGCTGCTACAGTGGCTGTGGATGAACCGGATTTTGTTAAAAACGTATTGAGACCTATGAGTGCACAAAAAGGTGACAGTTTACCGGTGAGTACCTTTTTAGACAGACCGGATGGTGAGTTTCCACTCGGGGGCTCAAAATTTGAAAAACGCGGGGTAGCAATCAACGTGCCGGAATGGCACAGTGAAAACTGTATACAATGCAATCAATGTTCATATGTATGTCCGCATGCGGCCATCAGACCGTTTTTACTGAATGAAGAAGAAATTAAAAACGCCCCGGAAGGCTTTGGGACGATAAAAGCAATGGGTAAGGAACTTGAAGGATTGCAATATAGGGTTCAAGTGAGTGCACTGGACTGTACCGGTTGCGGAAGTTGTGTTGAAGTCTGTCCTGCGAAACAAAAAGCTATTACAATGGTGTCGGCTGCGCCACAGATAGAAGCACAAAAAGAAAATTGGGAATATGCTGTGACAGTTTCGGATAAATCCCATTTAACAAACAAATTTACAGTAAAAGGAAGCCAATTTTCCCAACCGTTGTTTGAATTCTCCGGTGCTTGTGCAGGTTGTGGAGAGGCGCCTTATATTAAATTAATTACCCAACTGTTTGGGGATAGGATGCTCATAGCTAACGCTACAGGCTGTACCTCAATATTTGGCGGAAGTGCTCCGGCAATTCCGTACTGCGCGAATGCCGAAGGAAAGGGGCCTGCCTGGGCTAATTCGTTATTCGAAGATAATGCGGAATATGGATATGGAATGTTCTTAGGCATCAAACAGATAAGAAATAAATTGAAAGACTTAATGACAGAAGCGCTCGAGCTTGATATTGCGGATGAGTTAAAAGCTGCTTTCAGGGCTTGGCTGGAAGGAAAGGATAATGCAGAAGCATCCGAAGATGCTACTCACAAAATGTTGCCATTGCTCGATGCGGCAAAAGGTAATGCCGTTACAGATGAGATAATCGATAAGAAAGACTTTTTAATTAAAAAATCACAATGGGTAATCGGCGGAGACGGCTGGGCCTATGATATCGGGTTTGGCGGACTGGATCATGTAATCGCTTCCGGGGATGATGTAAATATTCTTGTATTGGATACGGAAGTTTATTCAAATACCGGCGGGCAGGCGTCCAAGGCATCACCGACGGCTGCTGTTGCTAAATTTGCATCCGCGGGGAAAAGGACTAAAAAGAAGGACTTGGGCATGATAGCGATGACCTATGGTTATGTTTATGTGACACAGGTATCCATGGGTGCCGATCAAAACCAGTTGGTTAAGGCCCTAAAGGAAGCGGAGGCATATAACGGCCCTTCACTTGTTATAGCTTATTCACCATGTATTGCACATGGTATTAAGGCAGGAATGGGCAAAACACAGGAACAAGGCAAGAAGGCTGTTGAAGCAGGATATTGGCACCTATACAGATATAACCCGACATTAAAAGAAGAAGGCAAAAATCCATTCACGTTGGATTCAAAAGAGCCGACAGCATCATTCAAAGATTTCTTGTTGGGCGAAGTGCGTTATGCCGCACTTACTAAAACCTTCCCGGAAGTAGCGGATATGTTATTTGATAAGGCTGAAAAGGATGCTAAAGAGAGATATGAAACATATAAACGCTTAGCGGAACAATAAAATAAGGTTAAAAAGGGCTAAAAACTATGGCCCTTTTTTATTTGCAATAAGTAAAGGTTTGAAGCAAAAAGAACCGTCCCCATTGCTTCATTACGACACATAACTCCGCAAACAATAAACTGTTATCCATAACATATAATAGGGTATAATAGTTTATAGTTTATATTTCCTCCGGAAAGGACAGGATAAAATGAACTTATTCCAGATGTTTACCATAGTCTATACCGTAATCAGTATAATAATCGGTATAGACATATTGTTGGATAACCGTGATCCTTCCAGCACAGTGGCATGGCTCATGGTTCTATTTATTTTGCCAATTGTCGGAATATTTTTATATTTATATATAGGAAGAAATCATCGCAAGAAAAAAACATTTATCAGAAAGAGGAGTGAAGACTATGTCATCCTAAACAGCCTGTTGAAAGAACAATTCCCTTTTATAAATTATAAGGAAATATTTAAAAAAGAATTTAATGATATCAGGGGCAAAATAATTCCGTTATTATTGAACAACACAGGGTCCCCAATTACAGTAAACAATAAAGTTAAGGTATTACAGAATGGGGATGTGACATTCACAGAAATATTTAATGCCATTGATAATGCGAAAGAACATATTCATATAGAATATTTTATTATAAAAGACAGCCAAATAGGGAGAAAGTTCCAACAGGCACTGATAAAAAAAGCGGAAGAGGGTTTAGAAATAAGGCTTATATATGATGCCGTCGGCAGCATTAGGCTCAGGAAAAACTTTATTAAACCACTAGAGGATGCAGGTGTGCAGGTCAAATGTTTTCTGCCTGTAGCGTTGCCCTTTCTTGGAGCCAGATTAAATTATCGGAACCATAGAAAAATATTGGTGGTAGATGGCAAAATAGGCTTTACTGGTGGAATAAATGTAGGCGATGAATATTTGGGAGGGGACAAAAAATTAGGGTTTTGGAGGGATACGCATTTAAAAATTGAGGGTGAAGCGGTGTATGTGTTTCAGGGAATATTTTTGGCGGATTGGAATTTTGTCTCCGGTGAAACCATAGACGATTTTAAATATTTTCCTTCACAGGGTTATCGTGGAGAAAAGATCGTACAAATTGCATCCAGCGGGCCTGATTCCCATTGGGCCTCAATCCATCAGGCGTACTTTTCTGCAATTAACAGTGCGAGAGAGAGGGTATATATTACAACACCTTATCTTGTTCCTGATGACGGCATCCTGCTTGCATTAAAAACAGCTGCACTGAGAGGGGTAGATGTGAGACTTTTATTACCCATAAAACCTGATCATAGGACTGTGTTTTGGGCTTCAAAGTCTCACTTTAAGGAGCTTTTAGAATCAGGCGTAAGGATTTTTCAATATGTAAAGGGGTTCATACACGGCAAGGTATTCATTGTGGATAATAATTTTGTTTCCATAGGTACCGCAAATTT
>CAZVFS010000094.1:0-3407 GCA_964626575.1 uncultured Alkaliphilus sp.
TCCGGATATTGAAACATTTGATTAAACCTATATTCTCTGGTACTGTCTCCTACATAGCTCGATACATGAACAATAGTTTGATAACTTTCTATTTCCATCATCTTCTTATGTGCTTTATAATACGCTTTTTCATCCGAAGGTTTTCCGCAAGCAGCCATAAAGGCAACAACCATAGTCAGCAAAAATATAACCTTTCGGAACCTCATTCAATTCCTTCCTTTCTTTATAAAGAATTAGACGGCCACAGCTAAAGCGACAGCGTTTTCTCTGCTATGAGATATCGATACGGATATTTTTTCTATATTCATACTATATGCCAAATTTTTAGCATTATTATATAATCTCACATAGGGTTTACCCAGAGGATCATTAAGTATTTCTATATCCCTCCATTGTATGCTTTTTATCCCCGTACCCAACGCCTTAGACACTGCTTCTTTGGCCGCAAAATGTCCTGCTATGGTCTGCGGAGAATGATTTCTGCTTTCAAATATTTTCTTTTCGTCTGCGGTAAATATTTTGTCCATAAATCTGCTATTTTTTATTATTGCCTGCCTTATTCTGTCAATCTCTATAATGTCAATCCCTATTCCTTTGATCATTTTGCCACCTCATATAATATAGTACCACTAATATAGTATCACTTTTTGTACAATTTTGAAATAGGTCTTGGCATTGGGATAATATGGTTATCCCTGTTTTGCTTTAATACTAATTTCGACAATACAGGCATAAATCCTCTTAAATATTCCTGTTATTTTGTGTAATGTTTTTTAATAAGTTGGTAAACATATATGTAGAGGTGACGAGATGATAAAAAGAAATATATATAAAAGTTATAAATTGGTACTGCTTTTATTTATTATATTTGTTTTGATAGGTTGTAAAAAAGGCTCACAGAAACCCGACATCGGTAAAAAAGGAAATATCCCCAAGCTGCCTAAGGCCCTGGAAGAGCTTGAAGACGAAACCTTAAAAATTATGTATGACTTGGATTCGGTAACAGGTATACAAAAGGCCATAGAAGAAGAAAAGGCTCTTGAAGCAAAGCAAACCGCCAGCGTAAAAGCTATTGCAATACCGATCGGACAATGGCAATTGGGCAAAAATATTGGGGAAAAGGAACAATTGAAAATTGCTGAAGGAAGCAAATCAAAAAAGACGGAAGAAAAAGTAGATATGCAGGAACTGATAACCGAAAACGAAATCATCATCCCTCTCTTGGAGGCCCAAGAAGTGAAGGGCACTTTTGCAAAGGGCAAAACCCCTCCACCGGATATTGATACCGTATGGAGCAAGATAAATGATAATGCCATGAAAGTACATAAGAAATGGAACGTCCTGGAGGCCCAACTGCCGGTAGAAAAGACGTCTCTAGAAAAAATAGAAGAATTTGAAAAAATATTAAATGACTTGACCATATCCATTATAGACAAAAAGAGGCTTGAAGGCCTAAAACAAGCTAATGAACTGACAAGAGTCACAGCCGGCCTCAGAGGCTATTTTGACGGCATAGGCAACCATGATGTTTATGAAATGTACTATCATACCAGGGGTACCATTTTATCTGCAGCCTCTGATGACTATGCGGGAGCTATAAACCATTTAAACGAAACTAATAAAATTGGGGATTCTATGAGGCGGGACCTAATAAAAAAAGGCTCTGAGGATGTGCTTAAAAAATTCGAACTGTCGACAGATGATTTAGGAGATCAGCTAATAGATGAAAATTTTCAACTGAGCCAAATAAAGGCACCCATCGTTATCAAAAATATTAAACTCATTCAGGACGCATTCGAAACACAAAAGTAGGGGTGGATGACCCTGTCCACCCGCGGCAGACAGAGTCTATGCCCCTACAAAAAACAACGCTTCCGTTTATCGTGGTGTGACTAATACATGCAAGTCCTGAAGCGGACAGTATTAACGATACCTGCGAAGGGTTTTAAGCTACCTGCGGCCTTAGTCCTTGATATACCCTGCCTGATATGGTACAATATGGAACCAGAAGCCTGTAAAAATAATAATGAAGGGGTGACTGTTTATGAATGTTTTAGAAACTATAAATTCCAGAAGGAGTATACGTAAATTCACGGGGGAACCTATAGATGAACAAGACCTGAAAATTATATTAAAAGCCGGATTTCAGGCTCCCTCGGCCCATGGCCTCGAACCTAGGGAATATGTTGTAGTGAGGGACGCAAAAATTATAGAAAAAATTGTGCAATTTCATGGACATGCAAAAATGCTGCCTCAGGCAGGCTGCGGTATAATAGTATGCGGTGACAAAACAAAACAGGATGTGTTCGGCTTTCTTATATCTGATTGTTCCGCATCTGTACAAAATATGCTGCTAGCGGCTCATGGCTTAGGTTTGGGAGCCGTCTGGTGCGGAATCTATCCCAGGGAACATCTGATAGAAGGTATGACTGATGTTTTGAACCTGCCGGAGCATATTATACCTGTCGGGATGGTTGTGGTGGGCACAAAAGACGAAAAGAAATCAGCCATAGACAGATATAACGAAGGTAAAATTCATTATGACAGGTGGTAATATGGATTACCACCTATTTTCTGTCATCCGGACGAGATATTATGCTTTTGGCTCCTTTTTGGCTTAGGCTTCATTGCCTATTTTTACTTGAGCAATCCTCATAGTAATCTATGACCACAGTAAAACTATATCGTTTTTGGGTATCCGGCTATCTTGATTAATCCTCATAGTAATCTATGACCTTGTTCTTGATTATTTCAAAATATTCAGATACGGATTTTGCGCCCAATTTCTCCTCTACTTCGTTGTCGTTGTCAAAAATTCCTTTCACTAATCCACAATGAGTATCTGTTTCCGCATTTTCATATGGTATATCTTTTAACACATTTTTTATCTTGTCTATATCTATCTTGTTGTTTTCTACTCCCAAAATGTCATGAAAAATTGCATCCTCAAAATCGTATACACCGCCTATAACAAACAGCGGTTCCAAATACTCCTTATCCCCGCCGGTGCCCATATACAGATGTCTTATGGTATCGAGTAAATTTATGACCCTGTCCGTCTTTTCCGTATTTTCTATTTCGATGCCGTCATTATCGTCTATGCCCACCTTATCTAAATCGGCAGATATTGTATATGTATAGTAAGTTTTATTAGTGCCGTCTTCATTTTTAAGACTTTCCAGAGAAACAGCATTTGAAAGCCTTACTATTGCCAAGCGTATTTTTTGCTCCTCACCATTTTTAACATACCCAAAAAGGTCCACTTCAAGATATTTGTCTATTGTCGCCTCCGGATCAAGTTGTAATACCGCTTTATCGGTCCCTGTTTCTTTATGGTCTGCCCCTATTTGATTTATAAAATTATGCCTCAACGTCTGTATGGGTATATAAGTGTGATGATACAGCTT
>CAZVFS010000094.1:3507-5927 GCA_964626575.1 uncultured Alkaliphilus sp.
ATAAATAATTATGGTATAATGTGGTTAATAGTAAACATTAAGGAGGAATATAATGAAACATTTTAAGTTGTTGCAACAATACGTATCAAATTCAGCTGTGCTGGCTGTAAAATTCCACAACATCCACTGGAACGTGGTAGGTAGAAACTTCATGCGTGTACATAGTTTTACAGAGGAGCTCTATGACAAATTTCTCGAGGACTATGACGAGGTAGCAGAATTATTGAAAATGAAAAATGAAATGCCGCTATCTACAATGGCCGAATATCTGGAAAATGCTACTGTAGGTGAAATTAAAGCAAAGGATTTCTCTATAGTAGAAGCCCTGGAAATTGTTAAAAAGGACCTGGAAGCAATGAGAAGTTTGGCAACCGAAATCAGGAATACGGCGGATGAAGAAGGAGATTTTGAAACCGTAGCCTTATTCGAAGATTATGTGGCATATTATAGTAAGAATATTTGGTTTGTAAGTGCTATGTTAAAATAATAATTAAAAAAGTAACAGTCAAAAAGCATCCTCAGCCTGATTTGGTTGTGGGTGCTTTATTATTCTACAACAAGCCTATAGGACATTCCTTACCTATACACTGTTTATTAAATTTTTTAAATTCGCAGATTATTTTGTATTCATTATATTCATATAACTTAACACCCAAATTTTCATCCACAAATTTACTTGCTTCTTTTATAGCCATAAACGAAGTTCTTTTACAACATCTCGGTCCACCAATTTCCCCAATTTTCGTTAGGGCCCTACCCGTCATTTTATTAGCTAATCCCCAACTTTCCTTGGTCAACGGTGTAGCTTCTAAAATAACACTTATAAATAAACCTGCGCCGATTCCTGCGCCGCAACTTCCATAATTTCCGCATATTCCTCCGGGAATTCTTTTGGCTCTCTCCCTGACTATTTTAAGTTTTCTTGCCTTCATATCCCCTTGTTCCAAAACATTATAATAAGAAGTTAATAATACCGCTGGGACCAAGAAATGGTGTTCCGGCCCATGCATGTTTATATTGCTACTTTTCATAAGCTCTATAGCCATTTCCACCGGATTACTTTTGTTTGTTTTTAAACAATAATCATATATGGTATCTATTCCGTCCTTGGAATGACAAGTATCGCAAACATAATGCCCGTTTTTGCAACTCGTATTACTTTTGTATATACCACCGCAATAAATACATTCCAATTCCCTATTCTCACTACTATATAGTAATTCCTCTCCGCATATCATACAATTTATATTATGTTTTTTCATGTTATCCACCCTTTTTTTATCAATCAAACAAGGAAAGCTGTTCTGCAGCAGTAACCGTAAAGTTAGAAACTGTTAAACCTATTAATCTGATATTATCGGATACATCCATTTCATCTAATAGACGTACACCTACCTTGAATATCTCATCCGTAAAGTTTATATAATTATTCAATGTTTTGCTTTTAGTCCGAAGTTTAAAATTTTCATCCTTTATTTTTAGGGTAACCGTCTTGCAATAAAGTTGCCTTTTTTCAAGGGATGAGGCCAAATCTCTTGCAAATCTATGTAAATATTTTTTAAGCAAATCCTTATCCTTAGTATCATTCCTAAAAGTGTGTTCAGTTCCCAAGGATTTTCTCTTTCTTTTTGTATTAATCTTTCTGTTATCTATACCACGAATTCTGTTATAAACATCAATACCCGATTTACCAAAGAAATCCACCAGAAATTCTTCTGAAAGCATCAACAGGTCCCTAATTGTATATATACCTATGTTATTTAATTTTTCGGACGATTTAGGTCCTATTCCATGCACAGATTTAACCGGCAGAGGCATCAATATATTAGGTATCATATTTTCTGTTATTATCTTAATTCCGTTCGGTTTGTTCCAATCGGAAGCAAGTTTGGCCAGAAATTTATTGTATGAAATACCTATAGACACAGTTAAACCCGTAGTTTCCACGATTTTTTTCTTTATTTCCATGGCTACCTTAAGGGGTTCTTTCTTTATATCAGATATATCCACATACGCTTCATCAATTGATAACGGTTCGATTAAATCTGTGAAACTATATAGAATTTTGAAAATTTCTCCTGACACTTCTTTATATCTTTCTATCCTTGTGGGTATAAAACAACCCATTGGACATTTTCTCCTAGCCACATAAATTGGCATAGCAGAGTGGATGCCATATTTCCTAGCCTCATAGTTTGCAGTAGTTACTATACCTCGGTTATTTAATCCCCCCACAATAACCGGTCGTCCCCTCAACCTTGGATTGTCATTTTCCTCGACAGAAGCATAAAAGGCATCCATGTCCAGATGGATTATGTTCAGTTTTTTAGAGGATTCCAAAATTATATCACCCCACCGACAATGTTATGGGAATACCTTTCTCCTCCTGTGGTTTACTATTATACCATGAAAACAAATTT
>CAZVFS010000095.1:0-5916 GCA_964626575.1 uncultured Alkaliphilus sp.
CCCGCCTTACCTTCTCACTATAATAACGATTAAGGAACCCATTTTATTGCATAAAAACAAAATAAATTTTGCATTATTGATATGCAGGGAATAAACCCGGTGCTTCTCTAATCATGCCCTATTAGGACATAGCCTTATACATAACAAAATCATCATATCCCACCACAACCTTATAATACCCTTCGAGCATGTTATCCGTTTCACTATCCCCGGTATCAATCAACATAGGGCTTTTAAAGATTGTATTCAATTTTTCCCTTGTTGATACAATAATAATGTTTTCTTTTTGTACTTTATTTAAAACCGTTGGACTTAATTGTTGATTTCCCCTGCCAAAAATGTGTCCTTGGCCACCTATGATGGTAAGGACAATCTTGGTTTTTCTACCATCCATTAAATCCAGCAGTTCCTCTTCACTCACATCATTCGCCAAAAGTTTCTTTTGATATACCACGTCCATGCCAAGCAAGGTGTTTTCCAAGCCCAATTTTTCCATAATCGGGCGGGTTGTGGTTCCGGGGCCTATTATATAAATATAATCATCCGACATGGTATCTATAATATAATGAGCTATACCATTCAATGCGGCCGCTTCTGTCGCCACCCCGCCTGATTTTCTGCTTTGAACAAACCTCTTTTCAAATGGAACTTTGAGATAGCCATACAGTCTCGCTGTGACTCTTCCTGCACGAAAAGCATCTTCATCGATGTCCATAACCTCTTGTTCCTTAAATTCGACTACCTTGCCCTGCACAAAAAGTGATATCAGTTCACCCGCTCTCTTAGGATTTTGCCCGTAGACAGCGGAATGGATTTTTACTCCCGTTGGAATCCCCAAGGCCGGAATGCTTACACCCACCGAATCATAAATATCCCTCGCTGTTCCGTCGCCACCCGCAAACAGTATTAAATCCACACCCAATTTCTTCATATCCCTAGCGGCATTTCTGGTATCCTGCGGGGTTGTGTTGTCTTTATCTATCGAACCTATTACCGTAGGTTCAAATCCACAAGCCCTTGCCGCATTTTCTCCCATCTCGCCGGGATATGTGATTATCTCTACTCTATCCTTAAACAGGGATATTTTTTCTAAAGCCTGTGTAGTTCTATATGATGACTTGGGCTTTGCCCCAAGTGCTCTCGCTTTTTCCAATATCTCTAAACCGTCACTGCCTTTTAAACCTACGCTTCCACCCATCCCGGCGATTGGATTAACAATTAGACCTATTTTTTTCATGGAGTCATTCCACCTTTTCATAATATCTTGAGACTAAGTTGTCATGCCGGCTAACTTTTATATCCAACAAAAATCAATAATAGACTAAACTACAGGTTGGCTTAGACAAAAACCCAAACCAACCCATATAACAAAAAATTGTATCCTATCTATGTTTTTTCAAATAAGCAGCCCAGGTAGTCGCCCATTTTGCCGGATCATCCAGTGATTCTTCATCATTACGCCTGTGTGAGGATGAATTATGCGGTGCTGTTCTTAATATTTCAGGGTTTGAATAAGCCTCATCCGACAGTCTTTGCAGTACGGCCGCATACTCATCTAAATCATCCTTCGAATATGTTTCACAAGGTTCTAATGTCATCGGCTCAGGTATCAACCATGGATGATGGCTTGACCAGAAACTAGGAATCCCGTAGTCCACTATTCTCGCATTCATATCATCCGAGCCTATTCCGGTTTCCTCCTGCATTTTTCCAAAGCTATATCTTATCTGTTCTTGTCTGGTAATGTCATTGCCCTGATATGCACTTGAAATTCCGCGGATTTGAAGTACCTTTTTTTCCAGATAGTTATTGTTAATTACGGACACGTCGGCGCATTCGCGTAATCCTTTTGCACCCATTGCCATTGTCCAGGCATAGGCTCTTAATATGACTCCTGAAACCCCAATAAAGTCCCTAACCTTGCCTATCGATTTTTCACTGTCATAATTCAGATAATATTTTTCACCGTCATATTCTACCAACGGCACAGGTAAATATTTTACCAGTCCTTCGGTAACCCCGAGTGCACCTGAGGCCGGGCCCGAGCATCCATGTGGTGATCCGAAGGTCTTGTGTACATTAAAATGACACATATCGAATCCCGCTTCTTTTGCCCTGGCCACACCTAAAAATGCATTCGCATTTGCTTGGTCATAGAAACACAATCCCCCAACACCGCGCACAATTTTGACAAACTCATCCGCTATCGGGTTATACATTCCCAAATCCTCAGGGTTGGTCATAAAGATAGCTGCGGTTCTCTCCGAAACGGCTTCCTTTAGAGCATCAATATCGGGAAGCCCTCTTTCGTCGGGATAAATAGTTATTATTTTAAATCCTGCCGTGGCCGGTGTCGCCGCATCGGCAGGGTGTGAAAATATAGTTGTTATTATCTCATCCCTTTTGTCCGCTTCACCCTTGTCTTCCCAGTATGCTCTTACGATACAAGCCGCGGTATAGATTGCCTGGCTTCCTCCGCCCGGTTGCAATGTGAACCTGTCCAGGCCGGAGACCTCTTTTACAACCTTTTGGAATTTGTGGTATATTTCTAAAATCCCCTGTACTGTGTCTTCATCCTGGGACGGATGTAACTCTGCAAAATCCGTTTCGGCTACCAGGTCCTCGTTCACCCTGGGATTATATTTCATGGTACATGTGCCCTCGCTCAGGTCATTACTCAGATTAGCCCCCAAAGTTTCCTGGGATAACCTTATGTAATGTGCCAATACATGTTTTTGAGATACTTCGGGCAAATTCGGAAGTTCTTTTCTCCGAATTCCGTCAGGTAACTTGCTTACTACATCGCCCACCAATTCCACAATTTTATTATCCGCTTTTGGAGGCAATATTCCACGAACATTGGGTCTCGACTTCTCGTATATTATCGGTTCATTCCATCTGGCTTGTTGGAAATTTTCTTTTATTTTTATAGAACTCATTTTGATGCTCCTTTCAAATTGATTATATTAATCGAATGATTGGGATTTCCCATTACATTACCCTTAATTTAGGGTGATAAAAATCGGGATCCCTCGGGGGCCAAAACTATTCTGTCCGTCTCGGGATGACTTCGTTGGTTAGGCAAGTATCTTTTGTAATGCGGAAACCAACCTATCGATATCTTCCTTTGTGTGAACTTCCGTAATACAATATAGCGCGCTTTCCCCCAAATAGGGAAAATCCTTCTTCAGATTTATGCCCCCGAAAATATTCATCTTTTTTAACTCTTGATTTATTTCATCTACAGATTTACCTGTTTCATTGAAATCCAACACAAATTCCTTAAAGTTAAATCCCTCATATGCCAATTTTACACCCTTTATTTTGGTAATTTCGTTGATTGCGTAATTCACCCTCTGCATTATGCCCTCACCGAGTTCTTTCATTCCGTGAGGTCCCATCAATGCAAGGTAAACTGCTACGGTAATACCGTGTAGGGCCGCCTGGGTTCCAACAAAATCTTTGGCTTTTTCTCTCGAAGCATAAGAAGTTCTGTGATAGGCTACTTCCCCAAATCCATATTCACCTTCACTCAAGGTGGCTGTAATTCCATACAGCAACTGTGGATATTCTGCGACATAATCCTCCTCATCCCTGGTCGCAATAAAACCTCCCAATCCTCCGCCATACTGCATGTGCACTCCAAGCGGTTGGATTTCTCCACAAACTATATCGGCACCATAATTTGCCGGAGCTTCCAAAACCCCTAGTGACGAAGGGTCGCATCCGACTATGACTTCCGCATCCACCTCATGGGTTAATTTTGAAATCTCCAACCCTTGGGTTTCTATAGCCCCCAAATATGTTGGATTTTCAAAATAAACAGCAGCTACTTTATCATTTATCTTCGATTTTAAATCATCCAGATCAATTAAACCTGTTTTCTTTTCACTTCTAACCGTTGTAATTTTAATTTCCGGTTTCAAATAATTCCTGATAACAGCCAATCTGCCGGGGCTGATGTTTTCAGGAAGAATAACCTCCCGCCTGCCGGTTTTTCTGGATGCCATACGGCATGAAATTCCGATTGCATTTGCCCAATCAAATGTAGGTGTACCCGAACAATCCATACCAACCAGTTCGGCTATCATACTCTGAAATTCGAAAAGGGCTTGAAATTTTCCGTGGTCATCATATGCGTCGCCGACATAGGCTGTTAAAAATTCATCTCTGGATGCAATGGTGTCACAGACAGAAGGTACATAATGTTGCCACGTCCCTCCACCCAGAAATGATATATTATCCTCGCAATTAGAATTTTTACCTAATATACTCTTTACATGTCTGCGTAATTCATATTCGGATTCTATCGGTTCCGGCAAATCTAATTCACCTTTAAACCTTAAATGATCCGGTATTTCTTTGAAAATATCTTCTACACTCGTCATTCCCAGTTCGTCCAACATTTGTTTTTTGATTTCCGGCTGAGAATTTGGGATAAACGGATGTGAAAATTTTTTACTCATACCCTTTCCTCCTCTTTTTATAGGTTTTTTCAAACTTTATTTGTTATAACCCTTACCCTAAATTATTTATAGATAAACGAGAAAAAATAGGCAAAAAATAATTAGGCCCTTCAAAGTTATTGAATTATCAACAATTTGAAGGGCCCTTTACTACCCCGAACCATTAAATTTGGGAAAGTAAAATAGCTTGGGTGTCTCCCCGCAACTAAGATGCAGGAAGTCCTAGAAATTTGGATACCACAGGATCGCCGTTATTTTTAAATACCTCTTCAGGGATACCAACTTGTCTCACTTGCCCATCTAATATAATACCAACCAGAGTCGCGAGTATATTCGCTTCATTAAAGTCATGAGTAACATGCACAATCGTACACTCGTAGGTCTGATGGATCCTCTTTAATTCTTGATGTAGAAATTTTTTTGTATTGGGATCAAGAGCGCTCAGCGGTTCATCCATCAATAATATTTTCGGTTTAAGAGCTAATGCCCTAGCCAAGGATACTCTCTGTTGTTCACCGCCACTCAATGTTCCCGGAAACCGATCTAAAAGGTGTGTAATGTTAAGCAACTCCGTCAGTTCCAGCACAATATTTTTCATCTCGTCCTGCGGAATTTTCCTCAGTTTCAATCCAAAGGAAATATTTTTATATACATTAAGATGGGGAAAAAGTGCATAATCCTGATAAACAAAACCAACGCCTCTTTTTTCCGGAGGTACTTTGTCCACATCTTCATTATTGATTAAAATATTACCTTTATCCGGTCTATATAAACCGGCAATAAGCTCCAAAATAACAGTCTTCCCCGCACCCGTAGGCCCAAGGATTGAAAAATATTCACCTGCCGGAATTTCCAAATTCACACTTTTTAAAGAGAAATCCCCTAAGGATATTGATACATTTTCTAGTAAAATCATAATATTTCCTCCATTAATTTACACGAGAACCGCCAATAAAATCGCCGCCGTATTTATTAAATACAAATAAGGATATAACAGAAATAATGATCAAAATATTAGCTGCAGCCATTGCGGCATCCATGTCCCCGGTAGACATATTCAAAAAGAGGGAAATAGGCAAAGTCTCGGTACGAAAGCGAGTTGCTCCGGCCAACATCAGGGCGGCCCCAAATTCCCCCAAGGCACGAGCCCAAGTAATTACGGTTCCGGCAATAATACCATTTTTTGATAAGGGCAAAGTAACCTTAAAAAAAGTCTGCATAGGTGTGCAACCTAGTGTTCGGGCGATAAAATCCAAGCGCGGATTAATCGCCAATATAGTAGATTTCAAAACTCTGATCATAAAAGAAAGATTAACAAAAATTTGGGATATAATAATTCCTTTAACTGTAAACACAAACCCAAATCCCATATCTTCCAACCAAGTACCAAAACTTGTGGTCCCAAAAATTAAGAGCAAACAAACCCCGGAAACTACAGGCGGAAGCGCTA
>CAZVFS010000096.1:0-5912 GCA_964626575.1 uncultured Alkaliphilus sp.
TTTAAAGCCGTTTTCTGAGCATCTCTATAAATTCATTATTATCCCTAGTCTCAATTAGGGAATTGATAATATGTTCCGTAACATCCTGTACGGGACTGTTGCTCATAGCCCTTCTGATATTCCAAATAGTTTCAAGCTCTAATTGATTTAGCAACAAATCTTCTCTCCTGGTACCGGATTTGTTGATGTCCACCGCCGGAAAAATTCTTCTCTCGGATAACTTGCGGTCCAAATGAATCTCCATGTTCCCTGTTCCTTTAAATTCTTCAAATATAACATCGTCCATTCTACTTCCCGTTTCGATTAGTGCGGTTGCAATAACTGTGAGACTGCCGCCTTCCTCAAGATTTCTGGCAGCACCAAAAAACCGTTTTGGCTTATGCAAGGCCCCGGGATCTAATCCCCCCGAAAGTGTCCTGCCGGTAGGCGGAATGGTCAAATTATACGCCCTAGCTAATCTTGTAATACTATCCAACAAAACAACTACGTCCATGCCATGTTCCACCAACCCCTGGGCACGGCTCAATACCATTTCGGCCACCTTAATATGGTGTGTAGGCAATTCGTCAAAAGTTGAATATGCTATCTCTGCGTCTATGGAACGCTGCATGTCCGTCACTTCTTCGGGACGTTCGTCTATGAGGAGCACAATAATTTCAATGTCGGGATGGTTTTTAGATATACTGTTGGCAATGGCCTTTAACAATGTGGTTTTCCCCGCCTTAGGAGGCGCAACAATCAAACCCCTTTGCCCTTTGCCGATAGGTGCAATAAGATCTATTAATCTTGTAGATAAACCCTGGGAATTAATTTCTAAATTGATTCTTTCATTCGGAAAAATAGGAGTAAGGTCTTCGAAATTTGGCCTTCTTGTAGCAGAATCCGGGCTGAGCCCATTGATATTTTTTACATAGAGGAGAGCCTTGAATTTTTCACCACTCTTGGGTGGCCTTGTGATGCCGGTAATTTTATCACCGGTTCGCATATTGAATCTTCTAATTTGGGAAGGCGATATATAGATGTCGTTATCGCTGGAAAGAAAATTTTCTCTTCGCAAAAATCCGTAACCATCAGTATGGATTTCCAATATCCCTGCCGCAATATTGACCTCCTCTCCGGGTGGAATCTCATCAGTCAGATGATCGGGCAAGCCCTTCAGTCGCCTTTCCTGCGATTTTAAATCCGTTTTTTTGTCATCACACTCATTTATATCTTCTATATTATCACCGTCTTCATAAGTTGGTATTTTGTTTTCAGTCACTGTTTCCTTTATTAACTCAATCAATTCATTCTTCCTATATCTTGACAAATTTTTTATATTTAAACTTTTCGCTATCTCTCTTAAGCGTGGCAACTTCATTTGTTCCAAATCCGGACTGCCCAAATCTACACCTCCGAGTTTATTTTCGTTGTTTTAATTCTATCTCCGATTTCTAGCAATATCCGTTAATATAGTTCATTATCCTTTCATTATCCATATCCTCAAAATTATTATGCTTATACCCTTCTGCGGTTAAAATACCATCTTCCATAAATAGTAATCTATGTGAAACCCGTTTTGCAAAAGTCATATCATGCGTTATCACTAGAATTGCCATATCATCCTTTGCCAAACCTTCTATAATGTTGGCAATGCCTCCCCTCATTTCCGGATCCAGGGCGGACGTAGGCTCGTCAAAACACATCAATATAGGATCCAGGGCACACGCTCTTGCAATGGCGACTCTCTGTTGCTGACCGCCCGACAATTGGAAAGGATAAGCAAACACTTTTTCACTTAAACCCAATCTTTCAAGGAGGCTTTTTGCTTTCTTCTCCGCTTCTTCCTTCCCCATTTTTGTAACATAGATAGGGGCCTCGATAATGTTCTCCATAACCGACATATGTGGAAACAGGTTAAAATTTTGAAATACGTACCCTACTTTTTTTCTTACCGCCTTCAATTCCTTTTTACTGCAACGCTGTGCATTGTCTTTTTTATCGCCACATACAAGATACCCGTCTATTTTTATCAAACCCCTGTCACTTTTTTCAAGCCCGTTTATACATCTCAACAATGTAGTCTTACCGGCACCGGAAGGGCCTATTACCGTGACTATTTCTCCCCTATTTATCTGAAATGATACGTCATTTAGTACAAGATTATTGCCAAAACTTTTATACAACCCTTCGATTTCTAAGGCCATGTCTTGCCCCCCTGTCTAGCTAATCATCCGCAGTCAAACATTACAAATTTGTTTGCTCCCTCCGGTCGTACAACCTTAATTTGCTCCGTAGAAATATAAACAGTAATGCCTGTGGTGCAAATTTTATATTCTTTGCATTTGAATTTATTATCCGTTTATTGGTAATATGAATGTCTTTTCTCCAGCCTCTTGAATACTTCCGTAAACACTCCTATGATTATAAGATAATATAGCCCTGCTACCATCAAGGGGGTGAGGGTTGCATCCCTGTTGGATGCAATTTCCCCCGCCCTCAAAAGTTCACCTAATCCTACTATATATACTAAGGATGTATCTTTAACTAGAGTGATTACCTCATTTCCTATAGGCGGTAGGACCCTTTTAACTACTTGCGGAAGTATTATCCTTCTGAAGGTTCTTATTTTGTTCAGACCCAACACAGCCGCTCCTTCATACTGTCCAATATCTATAGATTCTATACCGCCCCTGAAAATTTCCGCAAAATAGGCCGCATAGTTTAACACAAACGTTAGGAGTGCCGAGGTGTTTCGTTCGAGGACTATGCCCACGAATGGAAGCCCGAAAAACACAATCACCAATTGAAGTAATAGAGGAGTGCCTCTCATAATCAAAATATACAGCTGAACTACCCTGCTTACTATATTTATTTTTGAAATCCTCCCGATAGCAACTATAAGCCCTAAAGGTATGGAAAATACGAGCGTTACTACAAATATTTCAAATGTAATAACCAACCCGGATGTTAATGCAGGCAAAATTGAAAGTATATAAGACATCCTCACGTCCTCCTGTTAGTTATGATTAATTATCGCTAGAACCATCTGCCGCATATTTCATCATATGAACCGTCGGCCCTCATTTCATCTAAAATATCATCAACTAATTTTAAAAGATCCTCGTTTGTTTTCCTGAAACCTATTCCATATTCTTCGTCACCAAAATCTTCTTTCGCTATCTTATATTTTTCTTCACCTTTTTGTTTTATATAATATCTAACGCATACCTCATCACCTACAACAGCATCGCTTCTGCCAACCTCTAAATCCATCAATGCTTTATCATTTGTAGCGAACAACACAGGTTTTCCTCCGTCGAATGTTTTTACTATATCGGGATATGCTTCCACGGCGTCTATAGCACTTGATTCGCTTTGGATTGCCACTTTTTTACCCGCCAAATCTTCCCGCTTCTCCACACCGGAACCTGCCATAGTAACAATTATCTGTTTATTAGATAAATAAGGTTTTGTAAAATTCACCTGTTCTCTTCTTCCCGGAGTGATGGTATAACCGTTCCAAATTACGTCAATCTTGCCTGTGTTGAGCTCTGTTTCTTTCATAGACCAATCTATCGGTTGAAGTTTAAGTTCTATCTCTGCTCTTTTAAAAACTTCCTTCGCTAAATCAATATCAAAACCGACCAAATTATTTTGTTTATCTCTGAAGCCCATAGGTGCAAATGTATCATCAATCCCCACTATTATGTAGCCTCTTTCGACAATTTCGTCTAAAGTTGCTCCCATAACTTTTTGTTCTTTTCCATCAGTTTCATCGGAGGATGTTCCGGCACCTTCGCCACCATTCTCAACAGGTCCTCCTGAGACCTCTTTATGGGTATCTCCGGTATCTTTGTCTTTTCCCCAACATGCAGACATAACTACCGATGTAATCAGCAATAATGCCAGCAGAATACATGTTTTTCTAAGACCTCGCTTGTTTTGAAATGTTTTCATAATTTTCTTCTCCCCTTTGGTTTTTTATTTCGGCTACTTATCTGGACAAGTACCACCTATTAAATTATATTATATAATACAAATAAGTCAAAGTGTTTTAAGTAGGATTGTTGTATATTGTTGTATATAATTTGTTTTATTAATATGCATAACTGGGTTTTTTGCTAAATCTATGAATAGCCTCTATAAAGCGGATTGTGCCGGTTTCGGACCTCATAACCACAGAATGGGTTCTTGCAGTATTGCTGCCGGTAAAAACAACACCCTTCAATAGCTCACCGTTAGAAATTCCTGTAGCTGCAAAGTAAACTTCTTCACTCTTGGCCAAATCATCCATAAAATATATTTTTTCCACGTCAGCACCCATTTCTGCACACCTTTGCCTTTCTTCATCCGTGTAAGGCACCAGTTTCCCCTGAAACTCGCCATCAAGACATTTTAATGCGGCAGCGGCAAGTACGCCTTCCGGCGCTCCTCCTATGCCCAACATTATGTCGACTCCCGTATGCTCAAAACAGGTAGCCATGGCGGCAGCCACGTCCCCGTCACTGAATAATTTAATCCTCGCACCCGCATCACGGCATTCCCTTATTATATCTTCATGCCTGGGCCTATCCAACATGGTTACGGTTAAATCTGTAATATCCTTATTCAAAGCCTTCGCCGTAATTTTTAAAGTTTCGTGTATAGGAGCATCTATATTTATTTTACCTGCCACCTTAGGACCTGCCGCAACCTTATTCATATACATATCCGGCGCATTTAACAGACATCCTCTCGGAGCCATGGCTACTATAGCAATCGCATTGGATAAACCCTTAGCAACAGATGTGGTACCATCCACGGGATCTACGGCAATATCTACCTTGATAGACCCTTCTTTACAAGTTCCAACCACTTCTCCTATGTATAGCATTGGAGCTTTATCCATTTCACCCTCCCCAATAACAACCGTACCTTCTATATCCATTGTTTGAAACATTCTACGCATTCCGTCTACACCGGCCTGGTCGGCAAGTTCCTTGTTACCTCTGCCCATATGTTTAGCTGCACCTAAAGCCGCAGCTTCCGTTACTCTGACCAAATTAAGCGCTAAATTTCTATCCAAAAAATACACCCCCTTTTTGAAAAAACATCTTACTAACCATCCTTATTATAAGTGGTTTTTGATGTTAACGTCAACATAATGTCCCAATGGGCGGCCATATTATTTTTTGCTCTGTTCCCAATCGGCTAGAAACCTTTCTATCCCCATATCGGTTAAGGGATGAACAACCATCTGCTTTAAAACCTTATACGGAACGGTTGCAATATGTGCGCCTGACGTAGCGGCTTCAACCACATGCAGATTATGCCTGATACTTGCGGCAATCACCTCCGTATCGATATTGTAAATTTTAAAAATATAAACTATGTCTCTAACCAGCCTCATTCCCTCATAGGCTATATCATCTATTCGTCCGACAAAAGGGCTCACAAAACTTGCACCCGCTCTGGCGGCCAACAGTGCCTGAGCGGCGGAAAATACTAAAGTCACATTTGTCTTAATCTTCTTGCCTTTTAAAATATGTACTGCTTTCAGACCCTCTTCTGTCATAGGTATTTTAATAACAATATTTGCATGAATTTTTGCCAATTCTTTGGCTTCCTTTACCATTTCTTCGGAGGTTTCACCTATCACTTCCGCACTTATGGGTCCATCCACCAGTTGTGTAATTTCCGTTATTACCTGTTTAAAATCCCTGCCCTCTTTTGCAATGAGTGACGGGTTTGTGGTTACACCTGCCAAGACGCCCCATTTACTTATCTCCCTGATCTCTTCTACATTAGCTGTGTCAATAAATAGTTTCATGCTATACTCTCCCCTCGAATAATATAATCTGATTGATATTTTTTATCTACCATCTTTATATTATACAGGAAACCTGCATTATATAGTAGTCATAAATTTTCATGGCAATAACAGGCCCGCA
>CAZVFS010000097.1:0-2636 GCA_964626575.1 uncultured Alkaliphilus sp.
TAAACACCCAGTACGATATCGGTATTTCCTACATCGAGAACCAAAATCATCTGTTCACCTTCTCGGCTAATCTATTTTGTAATTTTTTAACCCTTTCATTATTATGAAAACTATGATTGAAGAGACTATAACTTCTGCAATTCCGTTTGTCGCAGCAACACTGACAACTGCCGCAAAGGGCAAATATCCCCTCAAATAGGCTATGGACAATACCCCAACAGTGTTAGTTAGTGTTCCCACAACAGCTGCAGCTACCGGGGATTTAAATGCCTTGTAAGTGTAGTAGCTTGTTACACCTATAAGAACCCTCGGTAATACCGATACCAGGGGATCCGCAAAAAAGGGGGTCCCCACCCTTAAAAAGCTGCTGATACCAAATATCAAGCCTACTAAAACCCCTACTATCGGCCCCCCTAAAATGGCTCCAATAATAACGGGTATGTGCATGGTAGTTGCATTATTGACACCGATAAAAAAAGGTATAGGTATATAACCTATCGGAGTCATGCTCAACACTACCGAAAATGCACCTAACATACCAGCAATAGCTACTTTTTTTGTTGACAATTTTGTATCTTGAATCAATTTGGCCACCTCCGTTCCAGCTCCCATAGGATGCCGGACAATTTATTTTTTTGAATAACTTTCGAAATAGTCCAGCTCAGAATATGATGCCGGCTATTTCGTTATTAATATTTTAACAGGATACAGTCCATATTACAATAATTATATATATCCCCTTTCCCCCCTGATAGATATTTCGCCGGACGAAATCAGCTCCCTATTGCCGTCCTCCATTTCCACCAACAACAGTCCATCATCGTTAATATCCACAGCCCTTCCCATCTTTTCTGATTTGTCTTGAATAATCCTGATGTTTTTTCCCAGCACCGCGGAATATGTTTTAATCATGGGTAAAATATCGTTTAAATTCAAATGTAAAATATAATTGTTATATATGATTTCAAAGTTTCCTAATATATCAACTAAAAGTTTCTTACGGTCAACCTTTTTCCCACCTTCGATAAACAATGAGGTGGCTTTGCTGCCTATTCCCTCCGGGAAATGCTCAATATTTGCATTTATGCCAATACCTATAACAACATAACTGATTTCATTTAATTCCCCCGCCATTTCGGTTAAAATGCCGCATACCTTTTTGCCATTAAGAACAATATCATTAGGCCATTTAATCAGGGCATCCAACCCTGTCAACTTTCTAATAGATTCACATACGGCCACAGCCGCTATTTGCGTCATCTTTATACCTTCCCTGGGAGGGATGTCGGGTTTTAAAATTAAACTCATCCAAATGCCCGTTCCCTTAGGTGAAATCCATTCCTTGCCCCTCCTGCCCCTTCCCGAAATCTGTTCTTCAGCCAGAACAACAGTTCCATCCCTCAATTGACCGGCCTTTTTTTTAGCATAGTTATTGGTAGAATCGATGCTATCAAAGTAAATAATCTGCTTTCCTATAATGTTATTGTGAATAGAATTTTCTATTTCCCCGGGCAAAAGTTTGTCTTTCATTTCCAAAAGTTTATATCCTCTTCCGGGTGCCGTCCCTATACTATACCCATCTCTTTTTAATATATTTATATGTTTCCATACTGCTGCACGGGATATTCCTAAATTTGTGGCTAATGTTTCTCCCGATATGTAGCCCCCTTTGTTTTTATATAGTTCTTCCAATATTTCGTTTCTCAATTATTATACCCCCAATCGGCCATGCTGGCGGCCAAAGGTCGCACCTACTGTCCGTCCCGGATGACAAAATTGGACACAGCGGGGACGGTTCTTCTTGTGTCGTGTCTTCCCAATGACACAAAAGAACCGTCCCCCTGTGTCTTGAGACGAATTGATGCACCAGGAACCGTCCCCAGCGCATCTCCAGCACATCGTAAAAATTGCCACCCCGAGCAGCGCAAATGGGTTTGATATCCCAAAAGCAAATTCTTCGTTGCGCTCAGAATGACAAGAATAAAAAAGGCATTTTTTCACACAGTCTGATGTCCCCCTGTGTCCATGGGCGACCGAAGGTCGCCCCTAGTAATTTTCAGTTCTGACCTCTCGTCCCTCATTTAACCAAACAATGATAACAACACACCTGCCGCCACGGCAGAACCTATTACTCCCGCTACATTAGGCCCCATTGCATGCATTAACAGGAAATTTCCCGGATTTTCTTGTTGCCCGACAACCTGTGAAACCCTGGCCGCCATAGGTACCGCGGAAACCCCGGCAGAGCCTATAAGCGGGTTGATTTTGCCACCCGACAATTTATTCATTAGCTTTCCGAGCAATACTCCCCCGGCCGTACCTATACCGAAGGCAACCACACCAAGAACAATTATTTTAATTGTTTCCGACCTTAAAAACTGTTCCGCACTGGCCGTAGCTCCAACACTTAAACCTAATAATATTGTAACTATGTTTATGAGCTCGTTTTGAGCCGTCTTAGATAATCTTTCAGTTACACCGCATTCTCTGAAAAGATTCCCGAGCATCAACATACCTACCAGGGCTGTTGCACTCGGCACCAACAAAGCAACTACAATAGTTACCATTACGGGAAAGATAATTTTCTCAATCTTAGATACTTCCCTCAACTGTTCCATTTTAATCATTCGCTCTTC
>CAZVFS010000097.1:2736-5907 GCA_964626575.1 uncultured Alkaliphilus sp.
CCTAAAAATAAACTTTTCGGGTTAGCAATTAACGGACCAAAATCTGTCATTGCACCGACACCCAAAAAGATCAGAGGAGGAAAAATCCCCAATTTTATTCCGGAACCATAAATATAATGTAACAGTCCTCCCGGGGAGTCTGCTGTCCCGGCATCCATAATCCCGGCAAGGGGAAGATTGGCCAGTAACATGCCAAAAGCTATAGGAACCAAGAGCAGAGGCTCAAATCCCCTTTTAATTGCCAAGTATAATAGCAAACATGAGATACCTATCATGAGCAATTGGCCAACTGTCAAACTTGCAAAACCTATGTTTTTTATAAAATCCACAATTATATCGACCATTTTGCATCTCCTTTTAATTGTTTTAGGTGCTTACATTATTTCAGAGATACTAAAATATCTCCACCATTTACAGATGCACCCTGGGCAACATGAACAGATGCAACAACTCCGTCAGCTGGAGCTAAAATTTCATTTTCCATTTTCATGGCCTCTAAAATTAGAAGCACATCCCCTGCTTTGACCTCTTGACCTTCCTTAACCTCTACTTTCCAGATGTTCCCCGGCATCGGTGCTTCTATAGCTGTGGAGCCTTCCGGAACTGCCGTAGACGGAACCGGTTTGGCTGCAGGTGCAGATTCCTTGGCAGGCTCGGCTGCCGGCGCAGATTCCACCGGTTTGGCCGCAGGTGCCGAAGTTACATTTGATGATGCACCACCCACAACCTCTTCCACTTCTACTTCATAAGAAACACCGTTTACAGTTATGTTAAATTTTCTCACTGCATAATTCCTCCTTAAATAGTAAAATTATAAAACCTGAACGAAAACTTCCTGGCTAAAGCATGTTATTGATCTGTTCTATTCTGCCCATCTTTGCCCAAATAGGTGTTGAATCTTGTACACGTTTAATATTTTTGACAACAACATCCTGCGCGGAAACATGAAGACTTGCAGCTATAGCAGCTGTAATAACCGCTATAAGTTCCATACTATTCCTAGTGTCTTCCCCCCCTGTATGTACAGATTTTTCATTACCCAAGTCCATTGTTTCATCTGTACTGAGTCCCGACTCAACCGTTTCTGCGACTTTTTGTGATTTATTCATTAGCCCTTCCATAACAACGATAGCAAAATATAATATGGCCAACGCTGAAAATACTATAATCAGTCCCAAGACGGTTACCTGAATACCGGCTAGAAACTTTTCTCCTAGAGTCATAGTATCGATAGAAAATTTCATCTTTTCCAACAAATTCATTATTTTGTCACCTCACTTTTAGAAGTCGGAAATCGGAGTGCCCGAATGCCGGACTTCTTTAAGATTCTGTATAGTCCTAACAAGCTTTCCGGTACTTTGTGATTTTTAACCCCCAACTTTTGGAAGTCGGAAATCGGAGTGCCCGAATGCCGGGCTTCTTTAAAATTTTATACGGTCCGGGTCCCCTATAGCGGTAAGTTACCATGCTTTCTGGCCGGCCTTGTTTTTCTTTTGCTTGCCAGCATATTGAGAGCATCCGCCACCCTGAATTTTGTGGTAGAAGGTTCTATGATATCATCAACAAAACCCCTTTCCGCCGCCCAATAAGGTGTAGATATTTCATTTTTATATTGTTCAATTTTTTCAAGTCTTGCGGATTGTGGGTCACTAGATTCCGCAATTTCCTTTTTGAATATGATATTGGCCGCACTCTCAGGTCCCATTACGGCAATTTCCGCTGTCGGCCAAGCGAGCACCATGTCCGCACCCAAATCCTTACTACACATAGCTATATATGCACCGCCATATGCTTTTCTAACTATTAAAGTAACCTTCAATACCGTTGCTTCGGCATATGCATAGAGAAGTTTTGAGCCATGACGAATAATACCGCCGTATTCCTGTTCTGTTCCCGGCAAAAAGCCCGGCACATCCACCACAGTTACTATTGGAACATTAAAACAATCACATGTTCTGACAAATCTTGCCGCCTTGTCGGAAGCATTAATATCTAAACAACCTGCCAACACCCCGGGTTGATTTGCAACAATACCTATAGACTGTCCGCTAATACGCACAAAACCCGTGATAATATTTTGAGCATAATATTTATGGACCTCAAAAAATTCTCCGTCATCAGCAAGTATCCTAATCAGGTCCTTCATATCGTATTTTTTTTCTGAATCCTCAGGTACAATTTGGTCCAATTCCGGAACTATTTTGTTAATATCATTTGCTGTGCCAACTTCCGGAGCTGTCTCTAAATTATTGGACGGCAGGAAGGAAAGTAACTTTTTGATTTCCTCAATACATGCCTCATCATTTTCCGCAACGAAATGAGCAACCCCACTGATTTCATTGTGCGTCATAGCCCCGCCTAATTGTTCCATGGTCACTTCTTCACCTGTTGCAACCTTAGTAATTTGCGGCCCTGTAATAAACATTTGGCTTGTTTCGTCTACCATAAACACAAAATCTGTCAATGCCGGAGAATATACTGCTCCCCCCGCACATGGCCCCATAATTGCCGATATTTGCGGTATTACTCCGGAGGCTATGGTATTTCTGTAAAATATCTGCCCATATCCGGATAAGGCATCCACACCCTCCTGGATCCTTGCCCCACCGGAATCATTCATAGCGACTATAGGGGCTCCCATTCCCAAGGCTAAATCCTGTACTTTACGGATTTTTTGCGCATGTACCTCCCCTAA
Organism: uncultured Alkaliphilus sp.; assembly: GCA_964626575.1. GTDB lineage: Bacteria > Bacillota > Clostridia > Peptostreptococcales > Natronincolaceae > JAAZJW01. Next base: position 5,432 of record CAZVFS010000097.1, read on the forward strand.
TGAGCCGCCTACAACGGTAAAGTCCTGAGAATAGGCATATACGGGTCTGCCATCTACTAAACCGTATCCTGTTATAACGCCCTCACCCGGTGCATCCACCTTTTCCATACCAATCCTGACACATCTATCCTTAACAAAAACATCCAGCTCCACAAAGCTTCCCTTATCAAATAATAAGTTCATCCTCTCCCTGGCTGTCAATTTGCCCCTTGTATGTTGTTCCTCAATTCTTTTTTCACCACCCCCTCCTTCAATTCTAGCTCTGCGACTTCGAAATTCTTCTAGTTTACTACTGCCCATTTGTATCCCTCCTAATTTGTTTGATCTCCCCCCTCAATTAACCCGACAGGATAATATCCATATTCCTTTTCACCCCTCTATTTTTCAAAACAAGGTTATATATAAAATAAATATCTGCATTATATTATTACATGCTATTTTATAGATTTTTTCTAACAGTTGCAACAAATTTTTAA
>CAZVFS010000098.1:0-1333 GCA_964626575.1 uncultured Alkaliphilus sp.
GTGGGAAGTCAGAATTTTTACATGTACGATAGTACTATCCGTTTTGGGTAATATATTATAAGGAGGAATATAAAATGATAGTTGTCATGAAAGCAAATACACCTATAGAAGAAATTGAAAAAATGGAGGGAAGATTAAAAGAAATGGGTTTTACCCCACATACATCGCAAGGGGAAAATTACTTCTTATTTGGATTAGTCGGTGATACGACAAAAATTGATTTAAGACAGATAGAGGCAAATAAGAATGTAGAACGAGTCCTCAAAGTCCAGCACCCGTTCAAACTCGCTAACAGGCTATTTCACCCGGAGAACACCGTTATAGACGTTGACGGTGTAAAAATTGGCGGTGGAAATGTTTCAGTCATGGCAGGACCCTGCTCTGTGGAAAGCGAAAAACAACTTATGAGCATAGCCAGGAGTGTCAAGGCATCCGGCGCCCATATCTTGAGGGGCGGTGCATACAAACCCCGAACATCCCCCTATAGCTTCCAAGGACTAGGAGAAGAAGGTTTGAAATTATTGAAAAAAGCCAAAGAAGAAACAGGTATGCCTATAGTTACGGAAGTCATGTGCACAGAAATTTTTGATGTTGTAGAAGCCTATGCGGACATACTCCAAATCGGTGCAAGAAATATGCAAAACTTCCCTCTTTTAAAAAGAGCAGGAAAATCCGATAAACCTATATTGTTAAAAAGAGGAATGTCCGCAACCATTGAAGAACTACTTATGTCAGCAGAATATATAATGGCGGAAGGAAATGCAAAGGTTATCTTATGCGAGAGGGGTATACGAACGTTTGAAACATACACGAGGAATACCCTGGATATAAGTGCGGTTCCTGCAATCAAGACACTCAGCCATTTGCCTATAATAGTAGACCCCAGCCATGCATCCGGCAGATGGGACATGATCAAACCTCTATCCAAAGCTGCCGTTGTAGTAGGCTCGGACGGTCTTATAATTGAAGTTCATAATGATCCGGAAAATGCGCTTTCCGATGGTGCCCAATCTCTAAAACCGGAAAAATTTGAACAATTAATGAGAGAAATAAACCAAATTGTTACAATTCACCAAGAATGAGAAATAAACCGGATTGTTGCAGTTTGTCAGAAGCGGAGGGTTGTTTAAATGCTAAAATACCTTACAGCAGGAGAATCTCATGGAAGATGCCTGACGGGGATTATAGAAGGCTTCCCATCCAATGTTCCCATCAATATTGACAAAATAAATGCCGATTTAAAAAGACGCCAAATGGGATATGGTAGAGGCGGTAGGATGAAAATAGAACAAGACAGCATAGAAATTTTATCGGGCATCAGAGACGGTAAAAC
>CAZVFS010000098.1:1433-5834 GCA_964626575.1 uncultured Alkaliphilus sp.
AGGGCCGGTGGTATAGAAGGCGGGATGTCTAACGGTGAGGATATCATAATTCGCTGCTGCATGAAACCTATCCCTACACTTTATAAACCTTTACAAAGTGTAGATATAGAAACCAAAGAAAGTTTTATAGCGTCTATAGAAAGAAGTGACACCTGTGCGGTACCCGCGGCATCTATTGTTGGAGAAATGGCAGCCATAACTGTGATTGCAGATGAATTTTTAAGAAAATATGGCGGGGATTCTTTGGAGGAGATTTTAGGCCGATGGAAAAAGTAAAGGTAAATTTAAAGGAGAACGGTTATAGTATATTGATTGGAAACGGGCTTTTAAAAAATTTAGAAAATCTAATAGAAAACAATACGGAACAAGACTTCATAATAACAGACAAGAATGTAGATGCCCTGTATGGAAATTATTTGGATGTGCTCGATAGTTATGAAAGAATTATTATAGAACCCGGAGAACAAAGCAAATCCATAGATGTGACTGCAGGTATTTTAAAACAGATGCTTGAAAAGGGGGCGTCGAGGAAGTCTAAAATTATTGCCTTTGGCGGCGGCGTAGTAGGTGATTTAGCGGGATTTTGCAGCGCCATATATATGCGTGGAATACCGTTTATTCAGATACCTACTACATTGCTGGCTCAGGTGGACAGCAGTGTGGGCGGCAAAACGGGCATTAATCTCCTGCATTACAAAAACAGTATCGGGGCTTTTCATCAGCCTACTAAAGTTATAATAGATACCGATCTTTTACATACACTGCCCTATAAAGAGCTATTAAGCGGCATAGGAGAGATTATTAAATACGGAATAATATATGATTATGAATTTTTTAATTATGTAGTCAAGAATATAGGGCAAATAAAGGAATGCGATGGCAACATAATGTCATATGTGGTCAAACGCTGCTGCGAAATTAAAGCTGAGATCGTATCACGGGATGAAAAGGAAGAAAGTTTAAGGAAGATATTGAATTTTGGCCATACTATCGGCCATGCATTGGAAGGAATAACGGATTTTTCTAAATATGCCCACGGCGAAGCGGTAATAATTGGTATGTACCATGAAACAATTATGGCAGAAAAAATGGGGATTGTCGATGAAGGGTACGCCGCAAAGATATTAAACTTTTTAAGTGGTTTGAGGGTAGATTTGAACATAGACGATTATCCTGTTTCGGAACTTACCGATTGGATGTTGAAAGATAAGAAAAATATCGGTGGGAAAATATCTTTTATTTTGCCGATTAAGGAAGGTATAGTAGAAGAGCGATTGTTTGAAAAAGACGAGATTTTCCACTCAATGGTCAAACAATAATTGAAGGCGGTGTTATTATGCTGGTTAAACCAATAAAACGAATAAGACAAAGTATCACTGTTCCCGGAGATAAATCCATATCCCACAGAGCGATAATGCTCTCATCTATCGCGGAAGGTGAAAGTAAAATTTATAACTTTCTGATGGGCGACGACTGTTTAAACACTATTAAATGTTTTCGTGAAATGCAGGTGCCTATTGAAATCACCGAAAATGAAATAAATATTGAAGGTGTCGGGCTGAGAGGTCTAAAAAAACCAAGCAATGTATTGAATGTAGGCAACTCCGGTACAACAATCCGTCTGATATGCGGAATATTGGCAGGCCAGGATTTTGATTGCGAAATTACCGGGGATGATTCTATCCGAAATAGGCCCATGGACCGAATAATTACGCCGCTCAAACAGATGGGAAGTATAATTGAGGGTATAGAGAGAAAAGGCTATGCCCCTCTCAAAATACAAAAGAGCAGACTGACAGCCATCGATTACAATATGCCTGTTGCAAGTGCCCAGGTGAAATCCGCTATTCTATTGGCCGGTATTTACGCCGACGGGACGACATCTATACTTGAAATTCAAAAAACCCGTGATCATACGGAACGCATGTTAAATTATATGGGAGCGGATATTAAACAGGACGGACTTTCTATACTTTCCGATCCTTTGGACAAACTATATGCAAAAGAAATATATGTGCCCGGCGACATATCCTCCGCCGCCTTTTTCCTGGTGCTGGGTGCCGTAGCTAAAGATGCGGAAATTATGATTAAGGATGTGGGCCTAAATCCTACACGAACCGGAATTATAGATGTCTTAAAACAAATGGGTGCCGATATAAAAATACTGAATAAGCGTGTTTTAAACAATGAGCCTGTAGGAGATATACATATTGTCGGTTCTGATTTAAGGGGAATAGAAATAAGTGGTGGCATAATACCGAGATTAATAGATGAGATCCCTATAATAGCGGTTGCCGCAGCCCTTGCAAAAGGAACAACCACCATACGCAATGCGGAAGAACTGAAGGTAAAAGAGAGCAATAGGATTGCGGCCGTTGTAACGGAACTCAAAAAAATAGGAGCCAATATCGAAGAAACCGACGACGGTATGATTATTAATGGCAAGGATACCCTGCGAGGCGGAACAGTTGAAAGCCATAATGATCATAGAATTGCAATGGCTTTGGCAATAGCCGGTTTGTTGAGCAGGGAAAGTGTTGTTATCAACAATCCTGATTGTGTAACCATATCCTTCCCCGGTTTTTTTGATATTCTAGATAGGATGATAAAGAATGAAAATTGATGTTGACAATAAAACAAAACTTTATGCCGTTATCGGGGACCCCATATCCCACAGTCTGTCGCCTGTTTTCCAAAATCATTTTATAAAACTGAGGAATATAAATGCTGTCTATATCCCCTTGAGAATAACCGCCAATAATTTAAAAAACAGTCTGGAACTTCTCAAAAATAACTTTGCAGGATTCAATGTAACAATACCCCACAAAGAAAACATAATGCAATATCTTGATAAAATCGATTCTTTAGCCGTTGAATACGGTGCGGTAAACACAGTGAAAATTGTTGACGGCAAGCTTATCGGATATAACACCGACGGCACAGGATTTACAAGAAGCATAGAAAACGCAAACATAAATCTGGAGGGGAAAAAGGTTTTATTATTAGGTGCCGGGGGTGTCGCCAAAGTTATCGCATCCGAAATTATAAAACTGGATGGAAACTTGACTATCGCTAACAGGAATATTGGGAGAGGTACACAGCTTAAAAATCAACTCGAAAGTTCCTATGATGTTTCTGTTAACGGACCGATAGGGGAAGTTCTTTCCGGCCCTGATCAAATTTATTTTAAAGGAGGAAAAGACCAGGAGAACCGTCCCTCCGGTCCGGAAGGACTCGACACCTCCTTTGATATAATAATCAACAGTACTTCTGTAGGAATGTATCCTAATGTAAACGATTCACCTGTAAATACTAACGTGTTGCAAAACGCAGAACTGGTATACGATGTGATATACAATCCTTTTGAAACTAAGCTACTTAAACTTGGAAGTAAATTTGGTGCTAAAATAATTAACGGCTTGCATATGTTGATCTATCAAGGATTAAAGTCTTTTGAGATATGGACCGGGGAACAGGCAACACATGAGGACGAAGAAGAGATTTATAGGGGGCTGATAAATTGGGAAATCTAGAGGATGCCAGAAATATTATAGATGATTGCGATAAAAAACTGGTGGAAATATTTGAACAACGGTTAAAAGCCGTTCTGGATGTTTTGGAATATAAAAAAGAGCATAAATTGCCTATTTTTCAACCTGAAAGAGAACGTGATATTTTTAAAAAGGTTGATTCCTATTTAAAACACGATAAATTTTCCGACGAGTTGGAACTGCTATATCACCAAATACTAAAAATCAGCAGGAAACTTCAATCAAAACATTTATTCCCCTTCAATATTGTGCTCATAGGATTTATGGGCAGCGGTAAAACCTCTGTGGGCACCGAACTTTCAACCCTATTAGAAATGGATTATATAGACACGGATGATATAATTGTAGAAGATTCCGGAATATCCATAAATGAAATTTTTAGTATTTATGGGGAGATTGAGTTTAGGAAGTTAGAAACAGAAGCAATAAGGGGTTTACAAGACACGAGAAACACCATAGTCTCCTGCGGTGGTGGTATAGTATTAAACCCCGCAAATATTGACTTGTTAAAAAATAATGGCAGGATAGTTTGGTTAGGGGTATCCCCCCAAGAAGCCTTTAATCGTCTTTCAGGCGATAACAACAGACCGTTGTTAAAGGGTAATTTTACAGTAGAAAAGTTGTCACAAATACTGGAAGGCAGGTTGTCCTTATATGAGGATGCAGGTGATGTAATTATAGATACCGATAAAAAAGATGTGCAGGAAATAGCAAAAGAGATTATCGAAAAGTTGCTCAGTTATTGAATGTTGCGTAGCAGTTTAGCTACGCAACATTAGTTTTTTTGCTTTATGGGAATTTTGATACCACTTGCGCTTTCCGCAAAATAGGTGGAACCTAATATCAATAT
>CAZVFS010000099.1:0-5828 GCA_964626575.1 uncultured Alkaliphilus sp.
GGCCGTCATAGTGATCGATATATACAATGTGCGCAGGTTTTACAATATCCGCAATATACGGAAGAAATTTGTAATGGGCTGGCAGAACAATTTAAAGATGACAATGTAGAAATTGTGGTAGGCCCTGCCACGGGCGGGATCATTGTGGCATATGAAATGGCCAGACAACTAGGCGCTTTAGCAATGTTTGCAGAAAAGGAAAGAGAAAAGAGAATTTTAAGAAGAGGATTCTCCATACCGAAAGGAGCCAAGGTATTAGTCGCGGAGGATGTTATCACCACCGGGGGATCTGTAAGAGAGGTCATACAATTGGTGCAGGGGGCAGGGGGAGTCGTAGTAGGAGTTGTAGTCTTGGTGGATAGAAGTAACGGCGGGATAGAATTCGGGACTAAGTTGGAATCGGCTCTATCCTTAGAGGTGGCTTCTTATGAAGAAACAGAATGTCCAATTTGTAGAAAAGGCAATATACCTCTTGAGAAACCCGGAAGCAAAGGGATAAAGGGATAACATAACAAATCGGAACCTTGAGCATAAAATGTAACGGATATGTGAAAAGGGGGTATTTTTTTGAAAATATATATAGAGGACAGTTACGACAAAATAAGCGAAAAGGCTGCATTAATAGTGGCTAGCCGGATTATTGCAAATCCAAAAAGCGTTTTAGGATTGGCTACCGGAAGCACACCTATAGGAATGTATGAAAAACTAATAGATATGTATAAAAGAAATGTTATCGATTTTTCGCGGGTTACCACATTTAATCTGGATGAATATTATAGATTACCCAAAGAAAATAAAAGCAGTTATTATCATTATATGATGCAAAGACTTTTTAACCATATAAACATATCAAAAGAAAATATACATATTCCAAACGGGATGGCTGATGATATTGAAAAAGAATGTAGGGAATATGAGAAAAAAATAGAAAAAGTGGGCGGTATCGATATCCAGATACTCGGGATAGGTACCAACGGGCATATAGGCTTTAATGAGCCGGCTGAAAACCTGAATACAAGGACCGGTCTAATAGATCTTACGAAAAACACCATTGAGGATAACAGTAGATTTTTTGAAAAGAAGGATGATATGCCCACGAAAGCTATCTCCATGGGTATAGCCTCTATCATGAAGGCTAAAAGAGTGGTACTACTTGCCAGTGGGGGAAACAAAGCCCAAGCCATCAGGGATATGACAAACGGTTACATAAATACAGACCACCCGGCCTCTATATTACAGGCACACAGGGATTGTACACTGATTATCGACAAAGATGCCGCAAAATTAATCAAATGATTATGTAAAAACAAAACACCTTTCTGTAATAACCGAATCAAAAGCAGGAGGTGTTTATATAATATTGCATGAATAGTCTAAAATAAGGTAGAATGGATATATAGCAATTTATCACGGGAGGTCAGTATGGGGATAAAACAATTAAAGGATATTGATAGAAGCTACATAAGCCAAAGTTTTGAACTTGTGGTTTTGATAGGAGATGTCAAAGTAAGGGTAGCAAGGAATGGCAAACGATTTGCCGATATTATTATACAGGATGCATCTAAAATGATGGAGGCCAAATATTGGGATTATGAGGACAATGAAGAATTTATAAATTCAATAAGTGTGGAAGAGGCTGTAAATATAAAAGCTGTGGTGGGGGAATATCAGGGCCAAATTCAGGTTACGATTAAACATATCGAAAAGGCTGATATGGACAGTGTAAATATTGTGGATCTGATTCCGACCAGTACCTGGAAACTAGATAGCATGAAGAGCGGTTTAGACTTTTTTTATGAAAAGGTTAAAAGCCCCCATATGAAACAATTACTTGATAGAATGATTTTTTTCAGTGATCACTTCGGAATGTTTTCTACCCATCCCGCAGCAAGACGAGTTCATCATAACTATTATCATGGATTGCTCCAGCACACCTTGGAGGTACTAAAATTTTCCTATATAGTAGCTATTACAAAAAAACTGTCCGATAGGCAAATAGAACGATTGATAGTCATGGCAATGCTCCATGATTGGGCAAAAATTATAGAATATAAGCCGCTTCCCAATGTTGGCTTTACGGAAGAGGGTATCATGTTCGGGCATGTATTTCTTGGGGCCCATAATACATTAAATGCTATTGACGAGATTGAGGATTTTGATAAGGATGATAAGCTGATTATTATAAACGGTATTTTAAGCCATCATGGCTGTTTGGAGTTTGGTTCCCCCGTATTGCCAAAAACAGTGGAGGCCCAAATACTGCATCAAGCCGACAAAATGTCCGGAGATGTGGAAAGTATAATGGCGTTTATATCGGAACAGGAAAATGAAGAAGAAGCTTTTACAAATAAACTTTGGAATATGGGGACGAATTATTATAAAAGGGGTATTGAATAACAACAGTTTAGCAATAGTTTGGGGAGGTCGGGGAATGAGAAAATTAATCTCATGGAATGTCAATGGAATAAGGGCCTGTGTTAAAAAAGGTTTTTTAGATTATTTTAAGGAAGTTGATGCGGATATATTTTGTGTTCAGGAGACCAGGGTGCAGGAAGGGCAGATTGATCTGGAACTTGAAGGCTATTATCAATATTGGAACTATGCGGAAAAGAAGGGTTATTCCGGCACCGCTGTTTTTACTAAACAGGAGCCTATTTCGGTACTATATGGATTGGGTATGGAAGAACATGATGATGAAGGCAGGGTTACTACATTAGAATTTGAAGACTTTTATGTAACAACGGTATACACCCCCAATTCTCAGCCGGGGCTGGCAAGACTGGATTATAGAATGCTATGGGATGATTGTTTCAGGGAATATATAAATGAGCTTGATAAAAAGAAATCTGTAATTGTATGTGGGGATTTGAATGTTGCCCATAATGAGATAGATCTCAGGGATCCTGAAACCTATAAAGGAAGTGCAGGTTTCAGTGACGAAGAAAGGGAAAAATTTACCCGATTTTTAGAAAGCGGGTTTATAGATACATATAGATATTTTTATCCGGACAAGGAAGAGGCCTATACCTGGTGGTCATATAAACGCAGGGCCAGAAAATATAATGCAGGATGGAGGATAGATTACTTTTGTGTTTCTGAAAGATTAAAAGACAGACTAATGGGTGCCGACATACATGCGGATATATTGGGATCCGATCACTGTCCTGTGGAATTAGTAATAAAATAAAGGTGAAATGCAAACAATAGAAGCCCTCATTTGTTTTTTGCGCTATCCCATACGTCCGGTTTTGCAAAAAATAATGAAGGCTTTTGTTTTACATTAAATCAAACGCTTCAGCCGCGGTATCGACATGGCAAATCTGTTTATTGTTTATAACAGCATAATTATCAACGAGTAATTCAGCTTCATTTGGGTCATGAGTGACATAAAGTACGGTGACCTGTAATTTTTTAAGAGTCTCGCGAAAATTGGGCAGAATTTTTTCTTTAAGGATGACATCTATACCCGTTAACGGTTCGTCCATAAGTAGTATTTGCGGATCAGGAACAAGAGCTCGTGCCAGGGATGTCCGGGTTTGGTATCCGCCACTCAATTCCCTTGGGCGTTTTTCTAAAACAGATTGCAAATCGAGTAAATCGATTACTTTTTCATAGGTTTCGATATTTCCCCTGTTATTGCGCATTCCATATAAAATGTTTTCTTTTACGGTCATATGCCGAAAAAGAGCCGGATGTTGAGGTACATAGCCTACATTTCGTCGTTCAGGGGGCAGATCAGTGACATCACATTTATTCAGGAATACCTTTCCATGATCAGCAGGTATGATTCCAGCTATGATTTTTAGGAGGGTGGATTTGCCACTGCCATTAATACCTATAAGGGCTTTAATTTCTGAATCTACCTCTAAGCTAGCTTGCTTCAAAACTGTTTGATTTCCAAATTTTTTGGTGATTTCTTTAACGTACAGCATAATAGCGTCTCCTTAGGTTCAGTACTGAGGTAATCAATATAGAAAGAATAACGTGAAATGCTGCAGCTGTTATAGCCATATTTAACTCGCCTATTTCTACCTTAGTAAAGACATAGGAAGCTAAAACCTGTGTTTTTCCCGGCATGTTGCCGCCAAACATGATAACAGCCGCAAATTCGCTTATAGATCTTGCAAACGCTAATATAAAACCTGAAAATAAAGCCTCGCCCATCAAGGGAAGGACTATTCGAAAATAAACTTGGGCCGGATTATCCCCCAGGGTCCTGGCTACATCTATTATCTCCGGTTCCATTTGTTCAATCCCAGAAACCAGCGTGCGCGCGGCTAAAGAATAAGACACAAAAAACATGGCAAGGATGACGGCTAAAAGCGAAAACGCTAAACCGGTTTTACCTACAAAACCAAAGGTTTTTCGGCCAAAGGCTAAAAGTAAGGCTAGTCCTGCCACAGTATGTGGGAGTGCGATAGGTAAATCATTAAATAAATTTGTAATTTTATATACAATAGAGTTACGATCAAATAAATAATAATAGCCAAAACCTATTGCAATAATTATAGTTAGAGCTGCAGCTGACAAAGCTGTTATCATCGTGTTTCTAACACTATTCCAAAAAAGAGGATCGCGCATGGTGGCTAAAATTCCTTCAGTTGTCAGGTTAAAAATCAATGCCAAAATAGGGAAAAATATTAATAGTATAAATAACGGAAGGAAAACAATTTTAATTAACCCTTTACTCATAAGACCTCCAGCCATATTCCTCAAATACATCGGCATGTTTTGTTGCAATCTCGGTGAATGCTTTTGCCAGTTCTGTCTGTTCCTCTTTTATGACGGCCGCACCAAATATGATTTCACCGGAATGTTTTTTATCAATAGTTTCTACTATTTTCAGATCGAAACTATTAGCTACACTGGACAAAATGAACCCTGCATCGACTTGGTCTTCCTTAACCATGATTGCTATTTGTTGCGGGGTGCTAGGCATAGCTTTGATATTTGGGGATACTTTTTCCCATAACCCTAAACTCTCCAGGGCATTTTTAGCATAGACACCGGCCGGGGCCTGTAAATCAGCAATTACCGATACAACATTTTTTTTACTCAAATCTTCTAACTTTTCAACTTTGGTTTTACCGGTTTCGGAAACAACAAGAACTATGTTATCTGTTAAAAACCTGTTGCTTTCCTCCAATTTTCCGTTTTCTTCAATCTTTTCAATGTAAATCCAGTCGGCCGAATAATATAAATCACATGGTTGCCCCTTTTCGATTTGTGCATAGAGCCCTCCTGACGGTCCATAATTGACGGCAACGTCGGCTTTAGTTTCATTTTTAAAAATTTCTATAACTCGATCCATTGGTTCTTTTGCTCCGGCGGCAGCATAAAGATTAAGGGTTTTCCCTTCAAAGGATACCTTTTCTGTTTCATCTCCTGTTGTACCTTCTGTTTCAGTCGATAAATCCGGTGTGGATGCAGGTTTTTTGCCACATCCTGTCGTCAATAAAATACCCGCAAGCAGGGCCAAGGATAAAACAACAATTAAAATTTTTTTCATAATGCCACTTTTTCCTCCTTTTTAATTTTTAATTTTATTATGGATATAAGATTGAAAATATAGAGAATATATTATCCCCCTTTCAAAAAATAATAAAAGCAACCGGTGAGAAGCACCAAGTTGCCGGATTGCAAACTTGTGCTGCTGATTTTAAATAATCAACAGTTTTCTCCTTCTCACAATGGAAGGCCATATTGTTTCCAATATAACCCTAACGACCAATTTCCATAGAAATCCCTTAGGAAAATTGGTTCGGAGACACAATTTTACTTAATTATACATCATTCATGTTATATGTCAATAATCTGCTACACGCCGA
>CAZVFS010000100.1:0-5745 GCA_964626575.1 uncultured Alkaliphilus sp.
ATTATGCAGTAACCGTCTCCATATACGGCTATTTCATATATATAAGTGCTGAATCTTTGTATATATATTTCATCGGGATCGGTTAAGTCATGTCTGTGCTGAACGATACCGTTGTCATTAAATATCTCGGTTAAGATTATGCTTTTCGGTTTAATATTGTACCAATATTTCATGTGTGATATAAGATTAGAAATTTGTATTGTAGCCTCGCAGTCGTTGCCGTTATGAATTACAAGCAGGCTTTCGCAAGTAATTTTTCTGTTGATTGTATAGACTATCAGATTGGTTTGTAACCCCATGTCTAAAAATTTAATTTTTCTTCCGATATCTGCAGGGTTAACCATGGTAAATTCTTTATAGGTCTTTCTGATTTTAATCAGATCCCTGACGTAATTATAAAAATTGAGATTTCTGTCCTTCAAACTCCAGTCTATCTGATTGATAGAAACCGGTGAATTATAACTATTGTTGTACATATATTTAGTCCTCAAAAATTCATTGCCGGCATGTATAAAGGGCACACCTTGGGAAGTGAATAAGATGCTCAGTGCAAATTTATTGTACATTACAATTTCACCCTCCGACCTGAATCCGAATACCTTTTTCATCTTGTCGTATAATATTAAATTATCATGAGAGTTTATATAATTTATGGACCAGTGCGGAAATTCATAAAATCGCGCAATAATCCCGGTTTCCGTATCGATTTTATGTTTCATATTTCCTTGGCTGAAACCCTTAACGTATCCGTCATTATCACCTTTTACGGCATCTCTGTAATCACCGTTAAATATAGCAATATCCAATTCATCCTGTATGCCCTTTGTGCTCATCTTATCGCATGGCAACACCGTGGGTCCCGCAGCCCAGGGTTCCCCGTATATTATTATATCTCTTTTGAAATTCTTGAGATATGTCACAATTTCTTTCATAGTATCCTTATCTATAAGTGCCATCAAATCAAATCTGAATCCGTCCATCTTATATTCTTCCAGCCAAAACTTTATAGAATCCAGAATAAACTTTCTAACCATGGGTTTTTCAGTAGCCAATTCGTTGCCACAGCCCGAACCGTTGGAAAAACTCCCGTCTTCATTTAATCTGTAATAATATCCCGGACATAAAATATTGAAGTTGGAATCTTCGGCCAAATAAGTATGGTTATACACCACATCCATTACAACTTTAATGTTTGCTTCATGCAGTTTCATTATCAATGTTTTCAGTTCAAGTATTCTGTTTTTAGGATCCGCAGGTTTCGTTGCATAGGAGCCTTCAGGAACATTGTACAGCTCCGGATCATATCCCCAGTTGTAGTTATATTCACAATAAAAACACTTTTTATCTTCTTTGACCGTAAAAAAATCAAAAACAGGCATAAGCTGCACACAGGTAATCCCCAGTTCTTTTAAATGGTCGATCCCGGTAGATAGTCCGTTATAGTTTGTGCCCTCTTCACATAATCCCAGATATTTTCCTCTATGCTTGACACCACTGCCGGGATGAATTGTAAAATCTTTAATATGGAGTTCGTATATTATCTCCTCACACTTCCATATTCTGGGCGGCACATTATGAACCCCCCACCCCTCAGGGTCAGTTTCTTTTAAATCTATAATCGCACTCCTTTTGCTGTCCAAAGAAGAAGCTACAGAATAAGGATCTGTAACTTCATATAATGTTTCTACCAGATAGGTATAATATTTTCCGTTTAGGTCCCCTTTTATTGTACACTGATGAACACCGTTATCCAACTTGTCCATCTCAAATACTTCTTTATTCTCTCCCTCCCAATCCTCGTACAGCAAAACCTCTATCTTTTTCCTATCGGGTGCCCACACCCTAAATTTGGTCTCTGCGGATAAATAGGTAATTCCCAAATTATCAATATCCTTATACATATTTCACCTCATGCAATCTGTTATAGAGATCTATATATTCCAGGGAGGATGCTTCCCAATCATTTTTTGATTTCATAGCACTGGAAATCAAACCCTCCCAAGTCTTTTTATCGTTCCTATATATATTTATAGCATCTTTTATAGTAAATAACAACTCATGAGCGTTATAATTTTTAAAACTGAAACCGTTGCCCTCTCCCGTAAATTTATTATAGGGAATAACCGTATCTTTTAACCCTCCCGTCTCCCTTACGATTGGAACAGTCCCGTACCTGAGCGCTATCAACTGGGATATTCCGCAGGGTTCCGCCATAGACGGCATCAGAAGCATATCCGCTCCTGCGTAAATTTTATGTGCCTCTTCCTCACTGAAATAAATTCTGGCCGCCAGCTTGTTTGGACGGTAATACTCATAATACTTAAACAAATCTTCATATTTTTTGTCACCTGTGCCCAACACTATCAATTGGACATCGCACACCATCAGTTCATTCAAAATATGCTTTAGCAAGTCTATACCTTTTATAGGTACTATCCTCGTCACCATGGCTAGGAGCGGAAAATTATCTTTTACATCCAAACCATAGCGCTTTTGTATTACTTCCTTGTTTTTATATTTATTGTTCAGGTTATTAAAACTATAATTATATTCAATATACCTGTCATCCTGCGGATTATAGACATCATAGTCTATCCCGTTTACTATTCCCGTTAACTTATGCTCCTCTTTTCTGATTATACCCTCCAAGTTTTCACCAAAGAATTGATATTTTATCTCCTCTGCATATGCCTTTGACACCGTAGTCAATATATCACAGTAGACTATGCCTGCTTTCATATAATTTATTCCGTTATAAAATTTGATACCGTCCTCGTTAAAATATCTCTCGAAAGACAATCCTAAAACATCCGAAAGCATCCAGGCATCATATACACCTTGATACTTTATGTTGTGTATAGTAAATATGGTCTTTATATCGTTATAATAGCTGTCGCCTGTTCTGAAATCCTTCACATATAGATTGACCAAGGCCGTATGCCAATCGTTTGTATGTATTATATCCGGTTTGAAATTTATTGCCTTAGAAAGCACGGTTACGGCTTTAGAAAAATAGGCGAACCTTTCTCCGTCGTCAAATTCACCATAAATATTGTTTCTTCTAAAATAATACTCATTATCTACAAAATAAAAGATCGTGTCCTTGTGCTTTAATTGAAAAACACCTACATATTGCTCCCTCCAACCGAGACGAATGTTAAACTGTGCAATTTTCTCCATATCCTTTATATGCTCTTCTTTTATATGATAGTACAGAGGTAAGACTACCCTAATATCATATCCATGTTTTTTAATCGCCAGAGGCAACGAACCCGCTACATCTCCTAACCCTCCAACCTTTACAAAGGGAAAAGCCTCTGAAGTCACGTATAGTATATTTATTAAAATCACTCCCTATTAAGATGCGGGGCATTTTTAATGGCAAACAAAACATCCCCATGCCACTATACCACCAAATCTTTTTCTACTATGTACGGATTGCCTTCAATACCTATTATATTTACCCCCTCTTCTACCGTAACATGTTTTTCTAATATTGTGTTTACAAGTACAGCGTTTTCTTTGATAACAGCTCCCTGCATCAAAATGGAATTTTTGACTTCCGCGTCCTTTCCTATTTTGACCTCCCTGAATAAGACAGAGTTTTCTACTTTCCCCTCTATTATACAACCATTTGCTATTAAAGAGTTTTTCACCCTTGATTCTGTATCATAAAATGTAGACGGCTCGTCCTCCGATCTCGTAAGTACCGTCCCGCCTTCTAGAAATAATTCGTTAAATATTTTCTCGTTCAATAAATTCATATTTGCACTATAATAAGACCTGATTCCCCTGATATATTCTACATACCCCTTAAATTCATAGCTATTGATATGATACATGTTTTTATAATTTGCCATCGCTTGTTTAAAATAAAGATCTTCCCCTGTTTCCATCCCCGCTCTGATTATCTCCAGAAATATTTCTTTTTTTATAAAGATCATATGCATAAACAAATTAAACACAGACTTGGAACCCAAGTTGACACCAATGTTGATAAACCTTCCATTGTCGTCTACTATCAGAGTATCGGCATTTATATGATCATCTTTGCCATTGTTTTGCTTTTTATATACAACAGTAATATCCGCCCCTGTATCCAGAAAATACCCAAATACCTCGGTCAGGTTTACTTTCGATAAAATGTTCGGATTAGCGATAAACACATATTTTGCCTTGGAATTTACAAAAAATTCTTCGGTTGTATGGTACTGAAATATATCGCAAGACCGTCTTTTTTCATCGTCGGACAAGGGCGGAAATATAGACAACCCTCTTGTCTTTCTATTCAAGTCCCAAGGTTTGCCGTCACCCAAATGATTTAAAATAGACCGTATCTTTTTGCCGGTGAATACTGCGATTGTGTGCAAACCATGATTTATCATATTTGAAAGGGTAAAATCGACTAACCTGTACCTTCCGGCAAAAGGTAACATGTAAACAGGTTTATTCCTGCATAATACCCCGAATTCATTTCCTATATCTTCGAAACTTATTATACCCAAACATTCCTCAAGCATATAACGCTTCCTCCTGTTCTATGCTGACAGAACCTTGTTCAATCAAACAGATATCATCTTCATATTCTTTACACATCTTTTTGTCGGGTTGTACTATTGTATTTTCTAACACTATGGCTTTGTTCAGCACGGTACCTTTTTTAATAACGGCATTGCTGAATATTATACTGCCGTTGACTACAGCACCTTCTTCTACAGTTGCCCCGGAAAAAACAACACTGTTGTTTACCTCGCCTCCTATTGTGCACCCTTCATTTATCAGACTGTCCCTCACTACACTGTTTTTACCGATATACTGGGGCGGCAAATGTTTTGTCCTTGTATATATCCTCCAGTCTTTATCGTATAAATTGAGACTGCTGTTTTTATCCAGCAGGTCCATGTTTGCTTCCCAATAACTCCGTATTGTTCCGACATCTTTCCAGTAACCTTTAAATACCCATGCATACATCTTATTTCCTTCATTTAACATCATAGGAAGCACATTTTTACCAAAGTCGTGTTCAGACCTTCTATTTTTGTCATCTTTTTTGAGATAATATTTGAGTATATCCCAGTTAAATATATATATGCCCATAGAAGCCATGTTGTTTCTGGGGTTCTTCGGTTTCTCATCAAATTCTACTATCTTATTATCCGGGTCTACATTTAAAATGCCGAATTTATAAGCTTCCCTCCAAGGCACTTCGATGGTGGCTATCGTCACGTCCGCATCTTTCTCTGTATGATATTTTAACAGTTTTCTATAATCCATCTTATATATATGATCCGCAGATAAGACAAGAACGTATTTTGCATCCAGACTATCTATATATTCTATATTTTGATATATGGCGTTTGCGGTACCCGTATACCAGTCCCCCTTTGCTCCACGCATAAAGGGCGGTAATATCCTGAGCCCACCTATAATTCTATCAAAATCCCAACATTCCCCTATCCCTATGTGAGCATTCAATTCAAAAGGCTTGTATTGGGTAAGTATGCCGATATTGCCGATACCGGAATTAGTAGCATTGCTCAACGTAAAATCTATAATCCTGTATTTCCCCCCGAAACATACCGCAGGCTTTGCTATTTCTTGTGTCAACAACTTCAATCTGGACCCCTGGCCTCCGGCCAAGAGCATAGCCACTACATTACTGCTTTTTATCATAGGAATTCACCCCTTTCCCGGGAATACCAAAAATCATACCTACACAGATCCTTCATGGCTAAAACCGTTCTG
>CAZVFS010000101.1:0-5715 GCA_964626575.1 uncultured Alkaliphilus sp.
ATCCCCCTAATTCTGCCAAATTTAATTTTATATGACATGTATTCTATAAATTATATCAAATTTTGGCATAATTTTCATCATTTATTAGCGATTGAATGGTATATATAAAAAAGAGCCTATACAGGCCTGTGTTTTTGGGAACAACGCTTGCCGCCATGGATATACCGTCAAGTATTTTCGGATTCCAAGGTTTCCCTTGGAAATTGAGCATGCTAAGTCTGAAAATAGATATGCCAAATTTATGACAGGACTTCAAAAAGTTAAACTACTTATCTTGGATTATGTCGGCCTTAAATCTTACAGCTTAGATGAAAGCAGAGATATCCTTGAAATTATTGAAATAAGGTATAGTCAAAGTTCCATCATACTGGCAGGACAAATTCCCCATACTAAATGATACAATTTGTTTTCCGATCCTACCATTGCAGATGCCATCATGGACAGATTTGTTCATAATTCATACATCCTTGCCCTTTATTCAAAGCAATCAATGCGGGTAGTTACGGTAGAAAAAATCATACGAGATACAAAAAAGGGAAACTAACCAAACAATATTGTTAATAGCTTTACTGCTTTTAAACGCTCTTCATATGAAAACATGCAGCACCCCCTAACTTATTTTAGGTCCAGGTTTTTGTCTGCACCCCCTTTTGGTAATTTTATCTTACAATAAACACACTAAGCTATTAAATTGTTTTTTGGTAGCAATGTCAATTATGGATATCATTTTATTTTATAAGGATAACTTGAACTAACATCACCAAGAAAAATAATTGTAATTAAATATTACAAAAGCACTTCTTCTTTAAAAATATATTGGAAGCTACAATTGGAGTGGATTATCTATTAAAGGTTCATCTATAATATGTTTTTTCTTACCATTGGCTTCGGTCCCTAAATATCATTTTATATTTTCTAAGAGAATCTATCCGAGTTTAATTTGCTCTATTTATATGCCAACACAACAAACTTGCCATCCGGCACCTGTACGAAAGGCTCAGACCATTTGGTATTTTTGATTAAACAATTTAAAAAATGTTAACATATTCTGATGAATATGCTAAGCGCCCTGTGGTGGAAGCAAGGAAAAACATACTCCTGATCTCTTGTCTGCTGGTCAAACGCCCTCCATAAGTATTGGATGTATATCCCCGTAAATGGGCTTCGGAAAAATGTTTCTATTAATATTAGTTTCATCAGGTATAAACTTGTTTCTCTCATCGAACGATATTATCTAGTTTGATCTCGTTGGGGAGCTGCAAATTATGGCTAAAAAAAACATATTCCTGGGCTTTTCTAACAGTTTTTGCACTGTAGTTAATGTTAATTGTGCTTCGTCGGTAGTTTTTATATATAGATGATATTAAATCGCACATATCATATGTGACCAGCCATTTCCGTCTACAGAGTTTCATTGCCTCAAACAATGCCACATGATCCGATTCTTTGAAAGAGTTTTTATACAACTTTGAACCTTGCTTTACATAAGGTGGGTCACAGTAAATGAAGACTTTTCTATATGCTTTTAACAATTCAGGTGCAAGGAAATCTTTTGCATCCAGAGAAGTCAGAATAATCTGTTCTCTCTTTTCCGCAATGCGCCCAATTATCTCAATGAGTGCGCTTTTATTAAAACGAGAATCTATTAATGAGCTGCCTGTTTGATTAACACCGCCGATTATACCACCTTTTATGATGCCCGAAACATTTGTACGATTTAAAAAGAGGGTAGAAAAACCATAAGCGACAATATTGTTGTTTAACCCTGTCGTATATATATTTTTTTGTGTTCGCCATTCATCAACAGTTATAGGAACATTATGAATTAACTTGCAAAGCTCTTTTTTATGATTGAGAATACTATACCATAGAGAATAGATGGCGGGGTCAAAATCGTTAATGATAATCCGCCGTACATCGCCGTTAAACAAAAGTTTAAGGGCTAGCCCTGCCCCACCTGCAAAAGGTTCAATATATGTTTCTCCAATCAACCCGTTTGTTTCGATTAAGCTTTTCACAAAAGGATATAATTTTGCCTTCCCGCCAGGATAACGTAAGGGGGTATATGTTCTTGCCATCCTGTTCCTCCTTATGTTACTTTAATATTAAACTTGTATAAACTAATATTGGTGCAATCGATTTTCTAGCAGTTTCAGCAACTTTTGTTACATCAATTCTTCTGATACTTTTATGTGCAGCCAAGTTCAAGTATGAAGAAAGAAATACAGAATCAATTTGTTCTACACAATTTTTTTCGTTATTATATGACGGCAAATCACGACTATGCTGATTGCACAAACGAGTAAGCTCTCCTCCAAGCAGAAACGCCCTGAATTCTTCCAAGCAGACTTTTAAATCGCCTTTTTTGCTGAAGATAAGTTTGTTTTTCGTATGCAATTCATCAAAAGATAATTCTAGAAGTGCTCTTAACGATGTCGCTATTACGCAGATATTTGTTTCAAACTCTAGGTTATTTATCTCGTAAACAAGTTTATTTACGACTTCAGAAATATTGATGAGGGTAGATGTTCCATTGAAGCTTAGTAGCGGAGCATTTTTGTTTTCCGCAAGCAGAGGGTTGCTTTTATCAACAACTTCTATTTCTTTTGTAACAGAAAAAGGGGCACCAGTTATATCGTCAAAAGCATATGCAATTTGGTAACGTGCCACGGGATTATCAGCCGTAAAAATATCTTGAAAAATTTCAGCTGCAACTTGTCCTACTGAGGAAATACGTACAACATCAACTACATTTTGCCCATGACCATTGGTTGCTCGAATCATTAATTTGCGCAAATCTACAGTATTTCCTTGTCCTATCAATTTTTTTGATACAAAGTCAATTTTAGGAGTAAATAAAGGCTTTACTACTATTTTCTCAGAGTGAACCTCTCCATTAAACTCAATATGTGTTTCCCAGTCTCCAGTATCCGATGTGTCTACCGAATCGACAGCTATCCCATTTGGGGTTCTATACCGAATTCTAAGCTCGTCCATTTTAAAAGGAATTGCTTTTTTTTCTGCATTCAAAATTTGTAAGTTTAACTTCTCAAACGAAAAGCTCTCATCTGTAAATACATCAACAGAATTTGTTTTAAAATAAAAATCCTTTTTTTTGGCTTCTTGACTATCTACCCATTTACAAAAATCAAGCATAGGACCGTCAGGCATTGATGCATCAGTAATATTAAACTGTCTTGAAAACGATCTAAAGCGTTTGTGTGCCTTGTACTTTACCAGCATTCCGACAACATACTCTGCTCTTGCCACATATTCATTACTTTCTTCTGAGATAAGGAAATGGTCTCTTAGGATTTTTGACCCAAAAATCCTATCTAAATCAGTATAAGGTGTTTTATCAAAAGACTTAACATTATAACCTAATGCTTGCGCAACACTAAATGCATAGGGATACTTTAATGCTTTTTCTCTACGATTCAGTGAAATATCTCTTTGATATGGTTCCCACGAAATCATACCTACACCTTGTTGTTCACCAGAGTGGGTCTTATCCATAATTTCCAAAGCTTCATCCTCATCAGTAATATAAACAAAAACTTTGTCGGCAAAAGATACATCTTCATCGCCTATTAATTTAATAATTTTGCTTCGCAAATTATCGTTTTCTACAATTGTTGGATTTTTTAATATTTTCAATGCACTAACACGTCTATTGCCATCATATACAAAGTATTTGTTATCCCCCAAAACGACCACAGGATTGACATTTCCCATAAGTTTTTTTGTTGCAAAGATATCTGCAATAAGATTGTACATTTTTTCTACGCCAACCACATCAATCAATATATTAATGGCTTCTTCTTCCGAAAAGTTCTCTCCTTCTTGAGGGCCATGCCTCGGATTATCAGACCAGACAAGCAATTCATCAAGGTTTAAATATTTTCTATTTTCCATTTTAGCCTCTCCTTATCCATTATCCCATAAAATGCAGTATTTTAAAGAAACATCTTATTAAATAATCTTATCATAAGTTAAATGATTTTACATCATTTCCCTACAAAATTTGTAATTTGTAAATTTAAAAACAAGTAACAAAAAAGCCAGTACCCATTAAAAATTGATGGATACCGGCCTCTCTTCTATTTTTAACATTTAATTTGTTCTGGTGCAAAGGAAGGGATTCGAACCTTCATGCGATAACGCATATGCCCCTCAAGAAGAAGACATCCCCTCAGTGAAACAATTTCCTAAATCGGTGTGATATTTAAACGGGGTGTTAAGTGTTACATTAAGACTAATTTTCCCTTCTCCATCTTCAAATATATCTATTTTATTGATTAACATCTGTAGATGTGCATTACTTAATTCTTTTTCTTCTACTATTTTAGTTAATATTTCTACACTATTTATTATACCTTTTTTAGCGTCATTATTAATTTCTATCATTTCTTCAAGGGTTTTTATTTGTGTTTTTAACATATCTATCTTTTGATTATTTTCTTGTGTAAGTTCGATAAACAAATCCTCATTAATTAATTTTCTAGCTAATTGTTGGGCATATTGTTTAATGTCTTCATTCAATGTCAATATCCCAATTTTAATTTTATCTATATCCCTATTATAGTTACGTTTCTTATTATTCCATTCCTTAATAAATTCATCAACTTTTAATAGATTTTTCTCTGCTAATATTTTTATTCTTTTAAGATATTCATATATTATATCATCTATTTCACTTTCTTTAATCCTATGTGAAGTGCAATAATTAGACTTGGTGTGCCTATGATAAGTGTTACATACATATTCTATATATTCACCTGATTTAATTTTCCTCCTTTTGGCAGTAAAAGTCGCTTTACAATTACCACATTTTAATAATCCTGCATATCTATGTATTCTCTTATTAGTTGAAGCCCTAACATGATTTTTACTTCTATTTTTTCTTATTGCCTGGGCTAATTCCCATGTTTCATTATCAATTATTGGTTCAAAATAATTTTCATGTACTATATGATCCGTTTTATCTACTTTTCCTCTTACATTAGTTATGTTACTCTTGTATGTTACGCCACATCTTAAAATACCAACATAAACATCTGATGTTAATATCCTTGTAACTGTTTTATCATACCACACTGACCCTGCTATTTTGGTTTTATTTATAGGGATTTTTTTGCCTAATAATTCTTTTTGGTATTGTGAAGGTGTTTTATATCCATTTTCCGTTAAATATGAAGCTATTTTTTTAGCACCTAAACCTTCAATATACAACCTATAAATTAATCTAACTATCTCCGCACATTCCAGAACAATTTCCACTTTATTAGTAATTTTATTCTTAAAATAACCGAATTGTGGTATCATCACTAAACCCTTCCCTTTTTGTTTTTGCCTAATACCTGTTTTGATTTTTTTACTAATATCTTTTGCATATTGTTCATTAATAATCTGTTTAAAACCTATTATTAAATTATCATTTTCATTTGAAGTATCAATATTTTCATTAATTGAAATAGCTTTTACCCCTGCTCCGTTCATATATTCTATAAATAGTGCGGAATATGCTTTATGTCTACCCAGACGTGATAAATCCTTGACGAGAATTATATCAACTAATTCTTCATCTATCAAATCTTTTAAAAATGATATACCATCTCTGTCAAACGTCATACCTGAAATATTATCGTCTTCTATTATATCAATTAAATTATATTTTTTTACGTTTGAATATTCTTTTATAATACTTTTTTGATT
>CAZVFS010000102.1:0-5698 GCA_964626575.1 uncultured Alkaliphilus sp.
ATATCCTCTATGTTTACAGGCAACTCTTTTCCTTATTCTATTATCTCTCTTAAAAGGAATCATATATCCTTGCGGAGTTGCGATAATATCCTCCCCCTGGGCCCTTAAAAGGGCGATATCTTGTACTATAACCTGTCTGGATATATCAAACATTTGTGCCAGGTCGGTTCCCTTGATAGGTTCTTCACTGTTCATAAGTTTTTCCAATATAATTTTTCTTCTTTTCGTATTATTCATAAAATCACTTTCCTTGCAAATAAATAGGTTTGTAAGATTATTATAACATATTTAAACCCTATTCACTATGCAATATGATCTATAGCTTAAATATCAAAAATTCCCTTATATCTATCTAAAATCAATAATAGAGGATATCCAAGGCCGTAACAAACTATGGTTTGCCCTAGAGCCACCCAGACCATAATAATATGCAATGATATCTCATCCGAAGTTCCTAAAAATACATAATATAGCATAATACCTACGATAACAGCATTTACTAAAACAGGCGGCAGTGGCGCTAATGCCTTTTTATGTGTATTATAAGTAAAGTATGCCGCAATCAAAGTAGCCAACGCACCAAAAACAACATCCAATATTCCGTTAGGCCCCAGAGCATTGGATACCAAAACCCCTACTGTCAATCCGGGTACCGCTGCCGGTGTGAAATAGGGTAAAACTGTCAACACTTCTGCAACCCTTACCTGCATAATCCCATAGCTGAAAGGTTTAAACACCTCAACCAAAACTATGTAAATTGCAGCAATCATAGCCGCCTGTGTCAAAAATTTTGTTTTATTCATTTTGCCCTCCCTTAGTAGCATCGGACCCGTGTATCCGTCTTTTCCAGGGTAAACACACAGGCCTGCTCCTGCTGCGTTATTTATTAGGATAATCCGTCTATATAATTTTTGAGAATAACCCCTTCTTCGGTGTTATATTTTAACGTTTGGGTATCCTCCCTTTCGAAATTTTTTAAGTATACCGTAAACAGATGCTCTTCCTTATTGATTTCATAATTAATACATCTATATCCATCATCATATAGGTGTTTGAATTCATCTATAACTATATGATTAGGTTCTTCATTCATAGCCAAAATCCTCTCTGATTAAATTTTACGATAAAATTTCTATGTTTTAGAAAATTTAATATATCACAGAATAGCTATTTTTAAATCACATTTGTGATAAAATACAACTAACCGCTGCTTGATTTATACTTGTCAGAATTGGCGGATTTTATGCATGATAAACATTATCTTATTTCAGAGGTGAAACTAATGAAAGAGGCAAAGTTAGAAAAACTGTATAGCAAAATCACAAAATTGACGAAGGAACCTTACACAACCGGGGTGGGAAATATAGATGCCAAGATCTTACTAATCGGCGAGGCTCCCGGTGCAAGGGAAATAGAACTTGGGAAACCATTTGTAGGACAAGCCGGTAAAATTTTGAACGAATTTTTGGATGTGCTTGAAGTTCAACGAGAAAACCTTTTTATTACGAATGTCGTTAAAACAAGGCCGTTTAGAATTAACGAAAAGACAGGCAAAAAAAACAACCGCCCTCCCACACAAAATGAGATAGACGCTTTTTTTAGTATTCTATGCGAAGAAATAAACATCATATGCCCAAAGATTATTATACCCCTTGGGAACACACCATTACGGTGTGTTATGAACGATAATACATTAACTATAGGTAATGCACACGGAAAACTGTTTAAAAAAGATAAGTTCCTGATATTTCCATTATACCACCCGGCGGCAATAATACACAACCAAAATCTGAGAGGAACCTATTTAACAGATTTAGATAAATTAAAACAAGTAATAAGCGATATTTAAAAAAATCACCAAAGTGAAGTGTTTGAGGTGTTGCTGATATATAACATGTTTTCTATGATAAAATAAAACAGTCTAATAGGATTCCTCCCTAATGGTTGATAATACCCGCATGAATAAATTAAAAGTATTCTTGCGATCGTCTTCCTCCGGGTTCTTTAACTTATCTATCTGGTATATATTTTTCTGTCTTGTTTTTTTCTTTTTGTATTCGTCTAATTTTATGACTTTGTTTGTATACATGATCTCACCCCTCCTTAATTTATTGAACCCAAAACCTTGACCATAAGAATTCGAAAAGGGTATATTTTTCAGAATAATTCAATTTTCATCCTTGTCTTGTTATGTCCTTATCTTACTATATTTTATTACTATAATAACTTCTACACTTTTTCCTGAATTCCTTCCTAACTTATATTGTTTTTTTATTCCATGCTCTTCTTGAGTTCTATTCTAAATTTTTCTATGATGCGTTTTTCCATTCTGGAGATAGTCATTTGAGAAACCTGCAATTCCTTTGCAACTTCCATTTGTGTTTTGTTCTTAAAAAATCTATCCTTTAATACCTTTTTTTCAACCTTATTTAATTTTTGCATCGCTTTTTCCAGAAAGTCCTTATTTTCAATTTCGTCAAATCGTCTGTCTATATCCCCTATAATGTCCAACAACTGTATGTCCTTATTTTCGCCATCGCTGTCATATGTTAAATCCAGGGACCTGGAAGTATAGACCTGACTGGCCTCCATTGCTTCTATTACTTCTTCTTCCGTATGATTCAGATATTCGGCTATATCCTTTATTGCAGGTGTTCTTTGTAACGTCTGTTGAAGTGTACCTTTAGCCATATTAATTTTTTTAGATAATTCCTGTATTCCCCTGGGAACCTTGATAGACCACCCTTTATCCCTAAAATATTTTTTGATCTCCCCTATAATAGTAGGCGTGGCAAAACTGGAAAATTCAAAACCCCTATTTACATCAAATCTTTCAATTGCATAGATCAGTCCTAACGAAGCAACCTGAAGGATATCTTCATATTCTATGCCTTTGTTTAAAAATTTCTTAGATAAAATTTCTGCAATATATAAATACCTATTTACCAATTCATTTCTAATTTCAATGCTTCGGGTAATAGCATATTCATTGAAAAGTTCTTTTTCCGTCGGTTTTTCGCGGAGTTTATTTTTGTTTGGAATAACATCAACTTTCTCAACCTCTGTCGAAATCCTCATCAAATATCCTCCCCTAAATATTTTATCATTTTTATTGTCATCCCTTTACCTTTTTCCGATTTAATTTCTACATCGTCCATAAGGGATTTTATAATAAAGATACCCAACCCTCCTTCTTTAAGTTTATTAAAATTTGGTTCTTTTATGTTTTCCAATAAACAGCCTTCTCCCTCATCATAGACAGAGATTGTTATCTTTTCTTCAGTTAAAACAAAATTTATGTTGTACTCTCCTTCCTTACAACACCTGCATCCATGGGTGATCGCATTATTACATGCTTCGGAAACGGCAATTTTCATATCTTCTATTTTTTCAATATCAAATCCAACTCGGCTGGCAATAGCGGCTACGGTTAACCTTGCAACTCCCACATATTCGGGTTTGTTCGGAATAGATAATCTGATCTCGTCACCCCGGTTTACGTTCATTTTATTTTGCTCCTTTTTATCAGACATTGTCACCAAATCTTCACCCCTCGATAATAAAGACTTTATCCAGTCCTGTAATTTTTAATAATTTTCCTACATTCGGTCTAATGTTGGAGATAATTATATCTTTATTTTCTTGCTTCAGTCTTTTCAGCGCACCAATCAGTATCCCCAATCCCGTGCTGTCAATATATTCTAATTTATCGGCATCTATTTTTATATCTTCTTTTTTTTCTCCGATAATAAATTTAAAGACTTCTTTGAGCTGCCCCGCCGTATATACATCAACTTCCCCTTCTAGCTCAACAAGCCAGTAATTATTTATATTATCAAAATCCTTTTTTATTTTCAGTGACATAGTATTTATCCCCCTTTTTCATTTGATTAAACATATTAACCTGACGTTTCGTTTTTTCATTATACCAAATTTTCAGAATTTAGACCAATGGTTATGGCTGGATAATTTGCAGTGCACTCTTATTCGTTGTTTCCTTCGTGTTCCAACATCAACGCTATAGAAACTATAAATTGATCCTCCGCGGTTTTCATGAGAATAACGCCTCTGGTGTTTCTGCCCAATTTCGATATATTGCCTATCTCCAGTCTTATTATAGTCCCATCGTTATTTATCAATAATACTTCATCCTCTTCGGTTACTATCTTGGCACCCACCAGATGCCCTGTCTTTTTGGTCACATTGTAGGTCTTTACACCCTTGCCGCCCCTATTTTGTACACGATATTCGTTTACGTCCGTTCTTTTTCCAAACCCATTTTCACTGACCACCAACAGATCCGTATTTTCTTGCACAACCTCCATTGAAACGACATAATCATTCGGTGACAGATTGATCCCTTTCACACCCATAGCAGTTCGGCCCGTATTCCTTACATCACTTTCCTTAAATCTGATGGACATCCCTTCGGCCGTAACCAGAATTATTTCTTTATTTTCATCTATTAAATCCACCTTGATCAATTCATCATCTTCCCTGATACTGATAGCCACCAACCCGGTTTTTCTGGTATTTTCGAATTGATCCAGTCGCGTCTTTTTAATAATGCCATTTTTGGTAGCTAATATTAAATACTTTGCATCCCATTCCCTGCCTACGGGAATTGTGGCCGCAATTGTTTCACCGGCTCCAAACGGAATCAAATTAACTATTGCTGTTCCCTTTGCTTGTCTTCTTGCTTCAGGTATTTCATAAACATTTAATTTATATACTTTGCCCAGATTGGTAAAAATCAGCAAATAGTCATGGGATGATGATATAATTAAATTTTCAACAATATCCTCTTCCCTCGTAATGAGGCCTGTTATACCTTTGCCACCACGTTTTTGGCTCTTGTAGGTATCAACGGGGAGCCGTTTGATGTATCCAAAACGGGTCAAGGTGATAGCCACATCCTCTTCCTCGATCATATCCCCTATGTCCATTTTTTCAACCTTAGTAATAATTTGGGTTTTCCTGTTGTCCCCATGTTTTGATTTTATTTCCAACAGTTCTTCTTTAATTATATTGAGCACTAACCTCTTGTTAGCTAATATTTCCCTTAAATAGCTTATCAGTTTTATTGTTTCTTCGTACTCTTCCTCTATTTTTTCTCTTTCGAGCCCAGTAAGTCTCTGAAGTCTCATGTCTAAAATTGCCTGTGCCTGTTTTTCAGATAAATTGAACCTTCCTATTAAACCTGTTTTAGCCTCTTGCCCGTCTTTTGAACTTCTGATAAGCTTGATTACTTCGTCCAAATTATCCAGTGCAATTTTTAATCCCTCGAGTATATGTGCCCTCTCCTCAGCTCTATTCAAGTCAAATTGTGTTCTGCGTGTTATTATCTCTTTTTGATGATCCAAATAGTGAACCAATAGTTCCTTTAAATTTAATACCCTGGGCTCCCCATTTGCTATAGCCAACATAATAATACCGAATGTGTCTTCCATTTGAGTATTTTTATATAATTGATTGAGCACGATGTTGGCGTTCACATCCCGCCTCAGCTCTATTACAATTCGCATTCCGGTTCTATCGCTTTCGTCTCTTAAATCTGAAATACCCTCTATTTTTTTCTCCCTCACCAATTCGGCTATTCTTTCAACCAGTCTGGCTTTATTTACTTGGTACGGTATTTCCGTAACGATGATCTGTTGTCTTCCCTTGCTGATTTCCTCTATCTTTGCTTTTGCCCTTG
>CAZVFS010000103.1:0-5667 GCA_964626575.1 uncultured Alkaliphilus sp.
TTGTTCAGGCCTGGTTTCACATGGCACTGTTACCTTGGTGAGGGATTTGAAGGTGTTTGTTGAAGGGGGATATAAGATAGAAAAAATGGAATTGGTGGATATGTTTCCAAGGACGGTGCACGTTGAGTGCGTAACATTGATGTCAAGGGTTGAAAAATAAAATGTAGTTTAAGGCTTGATATATAAGGGTTTTGGGGTATTAGTAGAAATGCAGTGTTATATTGCAAAAGAAACTAATCTTGTAAACCCTTATTTTTATTGTTTTAGGGAACAAGTCTAAAATTAAGGATATTTTAGGGTCGAGTATGTAAGTTAGATAAATATAAGGGTTGTGGAGATAGGATAGATGTATAATATAGTTTTCTAGCACTGTATCTTTATCAAAAATCCATTGACTTCCTTGTTGGATTTAATATCACAAACCCTATTGCTAATCGCCGTTTCCCCAAATCCTTTTAGCAAAGAGATAACCTAATAATGTATAAGGGAGAGCACAATAACTAAATCGAGGAGTACTAATTAATAATTTGGTATAGTTGATAAAAAGTTGATTTTTAGGTAGTATCATATGAAATAATAATTTATGAAAAGAGTGGTGATTATGACTGAGAAAATATTAATAGTGGATGATGAACAAGATATTGTAACACTTTTGAAAGACTATTTTGAACTTAATGGATATACTGTTCTCACTGCTATGAATGGTACAGAAGCACTGCAAAAGGTAGCACAGAACCCTGATATTATTCTACTTGATATTAATATGCCGGATATAGATGGTATCGAAGTTTGCTCGAAAATCAGAGAACATATTTCCTGCCCTATTCTTTTTCTGACGGCCAAGATTGAGGAAAAAGATAAAATCAATGGCTTTCGGGTAGGTGGAGACGACTATATTGTTAAGCCCTTTAGTATTAATGAACTTGGTGCAAGGGTTGCTGCCCATTTAAGAAGGGAACATCGAAATACAAATAAATCTACAGCTATATTTTTCAAGGATTTAGTCATTAATTATAGTCAGCGTTGTGTATATTTCAATTATCATCCCATACAGCTTGCTAAAAAGGAATTCGATATAGTGGAGCTTTTATCAATGAATCCAGGACAGGTTTTTGATAAAGAAAGGATCTATGAAAAAATATGGGGTTATGACAGTGATGGAGACAGTAATGTAATTACGGAGCATATTAGAAGAATACGATCAAAACTCACTTCCTACTCATCAGAAACTTATATTGAAACAGTCTGGGGGGTGGGATATAAATGGGTAAAATAAAAGATATGCCATTAAAGAGAGCCTTTGTTACTTTAACTTTTATATCTTTATTTGTAGCGATAGTGTTAAGTATTTTATCATTTTGGGGTATTGAGTTGATAAGGAGCAGTATAATGGAAAAATATTATTTGACTCACAAAGGTACAACTTTAAATCCTAATATCATTCTTGTTGATCTCTCTGTCTTTAGTCAAGCTGACCAGATGATGCTGAAATCTATAGATTATTTAAAGTTAGTGCTTCCTCTATCATTTTCTATAATATCCATCATTGCTGCTGCCTATATTTTTTACAATGTAAAATTAAAAAAGCCTCTTACTCTTTTAAAGAACAGCGCAAAAAAAATATCCGATAATGACCTTGATTTTACTATTGATCTTAAAAGCAAAGATGAAATGGGTGTTTTATGTACTTCCTTTGAGAAAATGAGGAAAGAGCTTTTAAATAACAATATCAAAATGTGGAGGTTGATGGAGGAAAGAAAACGGCTCAATGCGGCTTTTGCTCATGATCTGCGCACACCTATTACCGTATTGAAGGGCTATACCGATGTCCTGGGGAGCTATGTTCCAACGGGAAAAATCAGTCAGGAAAAAATGATTTCAACAATTTCTTTAATGTCTGATAATGTTGTTAGGCTTGAAAAATATGTAGATAGTATGAACAGCATCCATAGGTTGGAAAGTACAGATATTTATCCTACAGAGGTTAAAACTGCCGATTTTATCAAAAAGCTTGAAAGTAGCACTCAAATTCTCTCGGAAGAACAAGGCAAGTTATTTACTATAGATAATCAAATAGTCCCCTCTACTATAACCTTGGATGAAGAAATTATACTTAGGGTTATTGAAAATATAATTTCTAACGCCTTTCGATACGCAAAAAAGCATATATATATTAAATGCAGTGTAGCATGGAATTTACTTGTGTTTGAGGTAACCGATGATGGAAAAGGGTTTAACAATGAAGATGTAAAATTGGCAACAGAGCCTTTTTATAAAGATAAAAGCATTACAGACAGCAATCATTTAGGCTTGGGACTAAATATATCTAAGATCTTATGCCAAAGGCATGGAGGTAGTCTTACTTTAGCAAATGCAAAAGACAGTGGGGCTAAAGTTACTGCAACTTTTTCTTTAATAGTTGATAAAAAGTAGACATTTATTATTTATACTCTCTTTAGATTATAAAACTAAGGAGAGTGTTTTTTTATGTCTTTAAGAACAGAAGGACTTACGAAAATATATGGGAAAGGTCAGAATGAAGTGATTGCGCTCAATAATGCAACGATAGCTATCAATAAAGGGGAATTTGTATCTATCATTGGGCCATCGGGAAGCGGTAAGAGTACCCTTTTGCATCTTTTAAGCGGTATAGACCACCCAACAAAAGGAAAGGTTTTTATATATCAAAAAGACTTGTATGCCCTAAATGAAAAAGAACTATCGGCTTTTAGACGCAGAAGTTTTGGCTTTATATTTCAGCAGTTTAACCTAGTTCCCATCCTAACGGCGGAGGAAAATATCAGCATGCCAGTTTTGTTGGATAGAAAACAGCCTGACAATGAATACCTAAAGGAACTATCAGGGTTACTGGGAATAAAGGATAGGCTTATCCATTTACCCCACGAACTATCAGGGGGTCAACAACAGCGGGTAGCTATAGCAAGAGCCTTAATTGCAAAACCGGATATTATATTTGCTGATGAACCTACTGGTAATCTTGACAGTAAAAGCGGCAGCGAGGTTATGAAGCTTTTGACAAACACTTCCAAACAGCTTGGAAAGACATTAATCGTCATCACCCATGATGAGAAAATTGCTCGTCTTGCTGATAGACAATTTTCCATTACGGATGGCTATATTCGGGAGGTGAAATGAAATGCGATCTTATCTCTCTTTAGCATTTAAGGAAATAAGAAAACAAAAACTTACTACATTTTTGATTGTTGTTGCCATCATTATGTCAACAGCTATGACAACGGTAATAGGTCAATCTATTGGGATTATGAAAAATCTGATGGTTGAGCAGGCCCGTTCTTTAAATGGGGATAGGCATGTTACTTTTCATGAATTAGATGAACAGCGGATTGAGCTATTGAAAAGTAAAGATGGAATCTCACAAGTAGGTGTAATTAAAACCCTGGGTACCATGAATATCAAAGACACTGGTATATCCATGGTTGTAAGAGAGCATGACGCAGCATCTCTAAAGAATTATCCAAATGCCTCTAAGGTAAAAAAGGGTAGGTTACCCAAGGCTCCTCGTGAAATAGCCATTGATGAAAACACCCTGAAACTGATGGGTATCAATCCTGACATTGGTGATAAAATACCCCTTGAGTTAAGCGCAAGCTTACTAAAAGGAACAGAACCACCCTTTAACTTTAGCTCTGAATATACATTATCAGGCATATTGGAAAGTGACTATCTGGGATATGCAAACGGCATAGTAACTGCAATTGCAGGTCCAGAAACTGTAACTAACCTTTTGCCTGATAAATATAATTTTGCTTCAGTAGATTTCAAATTGGATGACCTAAGAAACTTTCAAAGTAAAATCAATAATACGGCCACGGATTTGAGTGTAACAGAGTATCAGATACAGTATAACTGGATCTATCTTAATGCGTTAGGAGTAGATTATGGAGGCACTGATTCAGAGGCAAACGGTGCTACTGGGATAACGGTTATTGCAGTATTTATCGGCATTCTTGTATTACTTGCAGCAGGTCTTGTTATCTACAATATATTAAAGATTTCTATAGTAAAGAAAATCAAGGAATACGGAATATTAAGAGCCATAGGTGCTGAGCCAAATCAATTATATAAAATCGTGATTGTTCAAATTCTGTTGTTATGTGCCATTGCAATACCTATAGGGGCAACGGTAGGTGTTATATCGGCAAATACTATAACCGCAGTTGCAACTTCCATGATCAATCCTGAAGTATTTTTAGCAAATAGTTCTGAGCAGCTTTCAGGGTTGATCCATGAAACTGCAAAAGGTTATTTTATCCCCTTGCTCCTAGGTGCAGGCATTTCGTTAGTGTTTTCACTTTTGGCAGCATTTCCTTCAGCTGTTTATGCAGCTAAAGTTTCTCCTAAGATTGCAATGTCTGGAGTGCCTCAGGCAATAAAAAGAAAAATAAGTAAAAGCAAAAGGATAACAAGTATTGAACGTCATTTGGCGTGGCTTAATTTAAAAAGGAACAGGGGCAGGACTATCATCACCATTTTATCCTTGTTTATGAGTATTACAGTATTTGTTGCTTTGAACTCTTTTTCAAGCAGTCTCGATATTTCAAATGCAGTAAAAGACTTTAAAATGGGAGACTTCTCTATATCTAATGAAACGATAGGAATTAAAAATGAAGCAATACAGGAGTTGTTTCAAAATAACAATGTAGAGCGCGTGTCCTTTGTGAAATATTCTATGTATACACAAAAGCAGATTGAACAAGGAGAGGTCACAACAGATATCTCCTTTGGCAATCCTAGTGAAACCCTAAAAATCATAGGAATTGATGAGCAGTATTTAAAAAAACTTTATCCTGATATTACAGCAAACCAACTAGCTGACTTTAAAAGTGGCAAGCTTGCTATCATTAAAAATCCCATGTCTATTTCATCGGGGCTTATAAGTACTAGCTTGAGCCAAGGGGATATGCTGAGGATTAATGATAGAGAGCTGACAGTACAAGCTATTACAGGCAAATCAGTATCGATACAAGGAGCGGGCTGGGTAAACGGCGTAGACGTTATTGTATACGATAGCATCTATGATGAGTTGACAGGAAAGAATGCTCTAAATCAGATTAACGTTTATGCAAAAGACAAATCAAGTCTTGAAGATTTGCAGTCTGCTGTAGAACAAGTATCGATAGATAACCCAGGGTCACGCTGGTTATCTTTTAGCGAAACAGATAGGCAGATGCAGGAAAGCTTTGCCCAAACTAAAATTCTCGCATGGGGTTTTATACTGTTTGTAACTTTAATTGGTGCCCTTAATATCATCAATACCACCTATACCAATATTCATACAAGGATTAATGAAATTGGAATGCAACGAGCCATCGGTATGGATAATAAAAGTCTGTATAAAGTGTTTTTATGGGAAGGGGCATACTACGGAATTCTCGCAGCTATTTTCGGCTCTATGGCAGGTTATATAATATCCCTATTTATGAGCAGTGCTGCAACAGGACAAATGGGGTTATCAAGTGTATCTATTATACCAATTTTGGCAGGAAGCACTTTCTCTGTTGCGGTATGCTTGGTAGCAACAGTGATACCACTTAGAAAGATTAGGGCAATGTGCATTGTAGAAAGTATAGATATTATATCGTAATCTGCTATTGGGAATATTTGACTATAAAAAGTCATTGATAT
>CAZVFS010000104.1:0-5626 GCA_964626575.1 uncultured Alkaliphilus sp.
CAGCCGGGAAAAATAAATCCAACCCGGCCATTAAAAATGCACATGTAAAATCTAAGAAAAATAATGGTAGGTGGTTCTTATAATATTTTGTAAAATGCCTGATCATGTTGCAATCTCCTTTTATTACAGGGGTGATATTCCTTATATGTCTAATCGTAGTTACATTTGTATTATATCATATCTCCCACCACCTCTCATTCAATAGACATATCTAATTTTTTCTGTTATGATTGGTAAGAACAAAAACAAATCTAAAAAAGGAGAATCCATTACATGGAAGATAAAAAAATATTAGCTACGGTTGGTGATAAAGAGATATCGGAGCAAGACGTTAACCTGGTTTTAAGCGGTTTCGATCCTGAAAAAGCAGCACACTTTGGCACTGAAGTGGGCAAAAAACAAATATTGGATGACCTGATTGCTCAGGAATTAATCTATCTAGATGCACTTAAAAATGGACTTGATAAGAACGAGGCTTTTGTGAAAGAGGCCAAGAAAATACATGATGATTTTTTGAAACAGTTTGCAATACTCAATCTATTGAGAGGCATTACGGTCACCGAAAATGAGCTCTCGGATTTCTATAATGGGAATAAACATATATTTGCAGGGTCCGAAACCGTAAAAGCAAGCCATATACTTGTTGATGATGAAGGACAGGCCAAAGGGATTGCAAAAGAAATCAATGACGGATTATCGTTTGAGGAAGCTGCTACAAAGTATTCATGCTGTCCTACCAATGTTGTAGGTGGTGACTTAGGCTATTTCGAAAGAGGGAAAATGGTACCTGAATTTGAAGCAGCTGCGTTTAATATGAAAATAGGAGAAGTCAGCGATCCTGTTAAAACCGAATTTGGTTACCATATCATTAAATTGGTAGACAAAAAAGAAGGAACTGTAAGAACCTTCGATGAGGTTAAGGACCAACTAAAACAACAGTTAACCATTACAAAACAACAACAGGTATATATCGATAAAGCTAATGAATTAAGAAAAAAGTACGAAGTCATAATTAATGAATAGGCCGACAAGTGCACCGGGGACGGTTCCCGGTGCATTAAAACATTCCAGACAATTCTTTTATATTTATATCGGGAAAAATGGGCACTTCATCCCAATACAATTTACTCGATATCGCGGGGTGGGGAATGGGATAAAAATTAATTTTATCTATTGCCGGTACTTCACCTAATAACGGATCACCTATCAAATGACTGTATTTACCGCTTAAGAGTAACTCCTGCAGATGTTTTTCACTTTCAATCAATATATCTCCTGATTGAGCAAACTCCTGCTCAATTTTAAAAAAGCTTGCCACCCTTATTTCTCGCCGATCTCCACTTAACCTGAAAGCGGCCCGAAGTGAATTTGCTATTATCTGGTCACCAACAATCAATAATGAGCCGGTTTCCATATAATCTAAAGGTTCAAATGCAATATTTCTGCATGTCTTATCTTTTACTGTTGCTTTAAGTTCTTCAACTATATCGGAGCATAAATCAAAACCTATGGGAGAAGCAATTACAAAAGGTATGCCAAATTTCTCTTTCATCTGTTTAGCCAAGAAGTAGCCTGATTGAGAAACTACTAAATTTACCGCTGCCAGTGAAGAACGGGCTAGTTGTTCTAAATTGAAATTATAAAAGAAATTACATAAAACCTCAAAACCGTTTGCCTCCAAAAACATTTTTATTTTCTTCCCATTTTCGTTTGCCGAATAATCCAGAGGGGTAACACCTAAGATATTTACTCCATTGGAAACAGTAGCTCCCTGATCATCCGGAATTAATTCCAATAATGCGGATGAAGCATATTCAATCCCTTTATTATAATAAGAAAATCCTGTTGTATTAAATCCAAAAGTCCGATAACCGCTTCCGGCCTCTATCTCCACGGCAACACCTTTCATATCCATCCCCACAATAGCGGGAACCGGACTGCCCAAAACAACAATAAAATCAGGCTTTAGCTGATTCGCTGCTTCAATTACCTGTGCAACCATTTTTTCGTCATTGCCAAAAATAGCGTCCAAGGTACGGAGTCCCGTACAAAGAGTTGCCCTTGGTCTACCGGCCCAACGGGGTTCATCATAATTAACATAGTTTTTTGTACAACAGGCAGCATCATTGATTACTATCAAACAGTTCAAATCAAAAAGTGCCGAACACACCCCTGAATAATCACTTGAAAATGGAGGTAAATAAACCGACAAATATCCCATTTCAGATTACACCCTTCTTCCCTTAATTTTTCCAGTCCATCTTCCGACCTTTGGCCTTACGAATCAATTTCATTAATTTTTGTATACCTTCAAAACCGAAAAAACCCTCATCGTGCCTCATATCAACAAAATATTTTGCTCTCAAAAGATATGCACTATCAAAACCGATAGCAATCACATCAGTGCTTTCCTTGAATCTTAATAGGCTTTTATAACTCTCCTTGGAAATTGTCCGAATCCCGGGATAATTTAGTTTTAACCATTCATATTCTTTTTTTTCGTTTCCCCCTATCCGATTAGTAAAAACCGACTGTACACTAAAACCATAACTACTTAAAGCTCTTGCTAAAGCAAAAGGATACATACTGGCATAAGAATCAACCGCAATGGGAATACCTTTAATATAATCGAGGGTCTTTTTAATTTCCTTTTTTGTTTCCCCGATCTCTTTTTGAAAATCCGGACAAGTTTTCCCCAACCTCACCCCGAGTCCTTGATAATTTTTTAAAACCTTTTCAAAATCATAGGTGATTTGACATTCATAAAAAGGAATATCCAATTTCTCTTCCATATTTTTTGCCGCATACATTCCCATATGCCTTAAAACCAAATTCAATCGACTGTCCGCCATTTCCAGGTATTCATCATAAGTCTTACAGGTTTCTATCTGCCTGATCGGCTTGATGTCCCAATCAGCCAATACGGAAAACAGCTCATTTTCCGCTTCCAGATCCCCAAAAGTTCCTACTATATTAACACTGTTGTCCTTCTTTCCGGTATATTCAATAAAACTGTATAACTGGCTGTGGGTACGCATACCGAAGGGGATTTTATCTTCCGTAGCAACGGGATTAAGGTGACAGATAGCAAATTTCAAATCTTTAAAACGCCTGTGCAGCTCACCCAGCAAGGCTTCCTCATCCGTTCCGAGAAAATCATCAATACAATGGAAAGTAATCAGCAAAACCTTAGGAGTAGGTTCTAGTATCCCGAGCAAATCATCAATAGCGTCTCCAATAATTTCTTCATAATAACCGGTGGCCACATCTTCCGCCGTAATATAAAGAAATGAAACGTGCCTCTTTTCATCCTTTCTGAATGCTTGAATGGCAATTTGACGTCCGCAAGCCGATGGACACACATAAAAACTATGGCTTTCAGGAACCCTAATACCCCCTCCGATTATTCCGTCATAGGGGATAAAATAGGAAAGATCTCCCTTACTGATTGTCTCGTTCATGCCCATTCACCTCGATAATTTTTTTAGCTAACCGCCGATAACTATCGGCTATTTCCGAATCAGGAAAAGCTTCCATCAGAGTCTTGTTCTGTGATTCCCCTTTTTGAACTTCCGCAGCTCTGGGTATAATAGCCACCAATTCCCCATTCGTTTCTTCACTCAATTTTTGTACAAGTTCTATTTCATTTTCAGTGTTACGTCTGTTTAAAATCAGTCCTCCATATCGAGCATAATTCCTGATACTGAAATTCTCCAACGCTTTGACAATATTTGAAGCCGCATACATGGACATCATCTCGCCCGAAGTTACTATAAACACGATATCCGCATATTCCGCTCTCAGGGGCATTGCAAAACCGCCGCAAACCACATCCCCCAAAACATCGTAAAGGATTATATCTGGTTTATAATAATCATAGGCCTCCAATTCTTCCAACTTTTCAAAGGCTGTAATAATACCCCTTCCGGCACAGCCGATACCCGGAGTCGGCCCTCCCGCTTCGACGCAAAGGACCCCCGCAAATCCTTCGTAGATGATATCCTTAAGACCAATATTATTTTTTCGATCCCTCATTAGGTCCAGAACAGTAGGTATATTTTCCCCGTTCATTAACATTCTGGTAGAGTCGGATTTGGGATCACAACCTATTTGCATCACCTTATAACCCATTTCGCTTAACGCCACTGCCAGGTTAGATGTTACGGTGGATTTGCCGATACCGCCCTTACCGTAAATTGCTATCTTGACCATTTTTTATTCCCCTCGCCTTGATAATTGTAACAAAACCGACTTCATATTTATGTTATAGCCTACCTCCCATCTCGGTAAAGGAATAACCGAGGGCCCTTTCATAATATTCATCTGCAATTTTAACCATATCTATATCCCCATATTTTTCGGGAAAGATTGTTTTACCAATCCAAATAGCTCCTAATACAGATTGAGGGAGAGGAAAATCCCACCAGATGATGTTAGAAGGGAATATAAACACATTTCTGTTTTTTACGGCATTTGTAGTGGATAGCGCAGGGTCTCTCAAAAAATCTTCCACGGTATTGGTGCCGAAATAAGAAGCCAAGAATATATAATCAGGGTTCCAAGCTACAATCTGCTCCGGGGACACCCCGCACCATTTTCCTTTTAACTCCTTGGATACATTTATTCCTCCCGCCATTTCAATCATTTTACCTTGAAACATATCACCCGATGCAACGGTATACATACCTTTAGGCCCGGTAAACAGTATTTTGGGTTTTTCTTCATCCTTGACGCCTTTGGACCTTTTCTCAACCAAGATTACCTTTTCCTTGATATATGCTTCAAAATCATCCGCATCTTTTTTGCAACCCAGCACTTTTCCAATAAGCTGTATTGCCTCATAGGTCTCCTCCAATGTTTCACCCTTAATCCCAACAACCGTTAACCCTTTACTAGCACATTCCTCGATTTCAAACTGATCAAAGGCTGCGTAGGAAAACACTATGTCAGGTTTAACCGTCATTATAGCCTCTGCAGTAACTGTTTGATGGGGATCTGTTTTCAGTTCCGGCAGTGCAGCATAAGCCGTATCGAGACTTTCCATAACGTCCCCTTCTTTCCAAAAAAGGAATTTGTGAGCCATTTTATCTCCCTGTCCCAGAGCATAAACGAGCTTTCCCCCAAAGGGATGGAGTGCCGCCACTCTTTCAATTTTTTCCGGAATTTCTACCGTCCTGCCCACTTGGTCAACTATAGTTCTTTTCCCTAGCTCTCCTTTAGGTGCTATAGCCATCTTATTGCATCCTGTGGGTATGTATAAAACAAATAATATCAATGCTAAGACTAATATAAACACCTTTTTTGTTTCTCTCACTTCTTATTTCCCCCTTTGTTTTATAAACCAATTAAAAAAACCCCTTTTTTGACAAAAGGAGTTTCTCGGACTGAGCCGGCTCACATCCGAACATGTTATCAACAAATCAATGCAAAAAAATCTCTAAGAGGAATTATTTTGCTTGAATTTTGTTAGTCCTCCTTTTCACAATGGAGGGCAACGCCGTTTCCAACATTACCTAGCGACCTGAATCCATAGGGCCTTACCCCTTAGGACTTCAGGTTCGGAGTTATACAATTATCGACATTATATCCTAATATTTGTACACTGTCAATAATTTGACAGTGCGTA